>JAQVYS010000047.1 GCA_028708605.1 Bacillota bacterium | reverse complement strand
ATTGTGCGACCAGAAAAAAGCGTCTTGTTCTCAAACTCACAAACACTTTCTTTGACATTTTGATCCAAGACTTTATCCTTATCCTCATTCAATATCTCAGCCAATTCTTTTAAGGTTAAAACCGCGTCTACTTCGGGTTCCTTTAGAATTTCTGCTTTTTGTGCATCGCAGGAAACTGTATAGACCAAATACTCATCTGGCAAACTACGCCTTAAATACCTACTATCTGCGATTATTGGAGAAGATACAGGGACTAACAAATCCTTTAGCTCAGGAAAGTACTTTTCAACTAAGCTAACTACCGCTGGACAGATACTTGAAATAGCAGGTTTATTTGCTTGTCGATAAAGTTCTAAAATGGAGTTTAAGGACTGCGACGTTTCAAAGATCCTTTGAAATCCTGCGGTACCCAAAGCAGAAAGATAATCTTTGACATCACCTTCGGCTGCTGCAGGAAATGTTGGCGCAAGAGAAATAGCGACTTGATTGTTGCCCTTTAGGAGTTTTTTCACAAAATCTATTTGATTATAGATACTACGTGCGTTTTGAGGACAGATAGGAACACACCTACTGCAAAGAACACACCTCTCCTCGTCAATCTGAGCATGAGCATCTAAAACATTAATGGCTTTTACGGGACAGGCACGCACACACTTATAACAGTCACGGCAGTTGGCCTCGACAGTTTTTATAAGTCCCATCACCTTAACCTCCTAGAATATCAAGCACTCTATTTTGGAAAATCTCTGGTACATTATCTGGTTGTACACCTAAAACAAGCTCATCGTCTATCTTGATAGACACGCCATCAAGGCACTTTCCTAAACAGAAAGCACCTGTTAAAAATACCTCATTATCCAGTTTATAAGCACTTATCTGCTTTTTAAAAGCTTGAACAACATCATGAGCGCCTTTTAGGTGACAAGAACTTCCGACACAGACTTGAATGGAGATCATGGTCTTAAACCTCCAATCTCTAAATTATATAAACAAATACCTATAATTAACTATATTACAACCATTGCAATAACTTAGTGATAATTTTAACAATCTCTATTGGGAATTATAACATAGGGTTAATTCCACGGCAACCTTAGTTAATCCATTAAAATATCTTAATATTTGCCAATTCATCTTCTGAAAAAACTTGGTAGTTTTGCTTCAGAAATTTTGCGGTATAACCTTCTCCTGGAATCTTCTTTCCAGAGAAAGACCCATCATAGATAGAATGTACTCCACACGAAGGACTGTTTTCTTTAAGAATAACAATATCTGGTTTTATTTTACCAGCAATATCTAGAGAAATCTCGGCGCCTCTAATAAAGTGGAAGGTTACATCTTCTCCTGCGATATTGATTACTTTTTCGTCACGAATTTCAGCGGGCTTTCTTGGCGTAGAAAGTCCTCCTAGTTGTTCAGGGCAAAAAGGCACAAGAACGTAATGTTCTTTCAAGTCTAGAACCCGCTGATCAGCTTTAGCTAAACCATCGTAACGAGTTGGGAGCCCAAGTAGACATGCGGAAATTAATGCTATTTTTTTCACTCTATTTCATTCCTTAAATGAACTATAAGAAGACTGCCCTTTTTTATGGTTACAACGCATCTGTCTTCTAAAAAGACATTTGAGATACCTCTTGTTCTACTTAGATAGAGAGTCTCATCAAAAAGAGGGTATTCTAAACCTTCAGTCCTTACTCCCTCTACATCTCCTTTAATTGGAATTAGAGAGAGGAGATCCCCTTTTTCTCCGAAGATCTCATTGGTCTTTCTAGCAAAAAAAGCTTTTCCCCATTCTTCATAAAAAGTGCAAAAAACATCTTCAAGAGAAGCTACATGAAAGAGATTTGCTAGAGTATGATCTAACCTAGCTCCCAAAAATCCTACTAAAGTAATCTCAGTTGCACCAAGATCGATAGCTTTAGTAGTCGCAAGCTCACTATCTGTAGCATCTTTCTTTTCTGGATAGGTTTCTTGTTTAAGCTCCAAAGGGTAGGGCTTTTGATATGAGTCGCCATCGCCTAAAACCCAATCTGGTTCTAGGTTCCATTTGTATGCTAAGTTCAGACCGCCATCAGCGCAGATAATCTTGTCCCAACTACCTTGAGGACCCTCGTGCCAATCAAGGGTTTCTGGGCTGCTACCCAATAAAAGCACATGCATTGCGTCACCTTCTAAACGTATGGCAGATTTACTGTCTATTTAAAAAACAAAAGTTAGCTTTATATGACATTTAAATGCTAACATTTTCCTTTTTTACCTTACTAAGATTACACCGTCTTTGGTGAAATCTAGTAAACTACCTCTTATAGATTAACACAAAAATTAGTTTACCAAAAGGCTCGCAGCTTTTACTTTAGACTTTTACTAAACGTTAAAAAAAGAGCCATTCCTAATCTTGAAGATATCATCAAGATCATAGATCAGAAATGGCTCTTAAAACCACATAAATTCTACAAACTAACAGTTTCTTATCTGGTTAAGGCTTAAGCAAACCTTTTTTTATTTTACTGAGATGTGCACAAGCAGATATCCTGAAAAAAGGCCTTCAGGAATCTCGATAGATAACCTCTCATCAACTTGCATAAACCGTGGATTTCTTCCTCCGCTAAACTCTGGCGAATATAAGTTTATTTTCCGTACTTCGCCTAGCTTTGGCATAGTTATATCTAACGAAAATCTGCCTAGCTTTAGGCCATTTGCGGAAAACTGATCGATTTTGTCTGTCCTTAACACTTTAGTATCCTCTTTTGGCAACAAATCCGCAGTGTTTATTAGATGCACTACATAGTCTTCTTCTACCTCAAAAAGAGTTGCTATCACATCCTCTCCTGCGCCAACAGAAATCGTTTTCTGATCTACAAGGCACTGTAACAACTCTCCACCATTTTCTCTAAGACTATCTACCACAGAACGAGCCGCATCTGTCTCTGGTGCTTTTGGATTTTGCCAAATAGGCGGTTGAAAATCATTATCACCAATATCACATGGAAGCCAAATAATTTCTCCTAGCCCAACATTTTCTGAGACACCTAAGACTTCGCCGTTTTCGCCTAGTAAAATAGGCTTTGCCTCATGTGGATTGATAAGGACTGTAGAGGTTACTTTCTTAAAATGACTTTGTCTACCGTGATAGTCTAGTGTTGCTTGTCCACTATACCTCTGTTCTTTATCACAGGCTGTTAGCCCAAGAGCGGCCACTGCCATTTTTTGGGTGCGCCTTTTTGTATCAGGCATTTTAGTGGCAAACTCACCTAATATAATAAGTTTTCCACCAAGTGCAACATACTCTTTAAGGTTCGCTAATTCATCGTCTCCTACCATGATGATATAAGGCAAAACTATCACAGAATGCTTAGACAGCTCTTTAATACTGTCTTTTGGAAAAACCATATCGCTCAAAAGCCCTGAAACGTAAGCAGCTTCCATATAGGACATAAAAGGTTTCATATATTTTTGAGGCGCATTTTCCGAGGTATGATCTCTTGTCATATCTGAGAAATAGAATGCTAAATCACTGATTTTTTCTGGGTCCTTGTAAAGAGCTATATGCTCTCTTTCAAAATTTCGATACGGTTGATCTAAGGGAATATTTTTAGTCATCGTCCCGGTGTATAGTCCACCCCAAGAAACAGCAAGTGCCCAGGCAAAATAGGTACTATCTTTTGTTACTGGGTAAAATAACGCCATAGACGGAACACCTTTGCGAGCAGCCAAAGCATAACGATTTACAGCCTCGATTGCAAAGCAAAGGTAAGAGTATTTAACTAATCCGCAGCACTCTTGAAAAACAATATCCCATAGTTCCATTGCACTCTCAAAACCATAACAGGTTGTATCAAATGGGAGTACTTCGGCGCAGTAAGCTGGCCTGAGAGGATGAAAATCCAATTCTTTGTAAAACGCATCTAGCCTTCTATGAAAGTCTCCGCTACTCTTCTTTTTAAAACGCTTCCAAGCAACATAGGCAGGGTCATCATAATTTTCATAGAAGGAAGACCAGTTTTCAGGGTTTGGTAGCTTATAGCCTGTTTCTTTATAAAAAAGCTCGCGGCAGTATTCGCAGGTGCAGGCGTTACCTGCAGCAAACCACTGCACATCATCGTTCATAATGCCATCTATCCCGGCCTTTTTAATTATTCTTTCTAAATGATCCATATAGGTTTTGTAGAAGGCTGGATGATTAAAACAATGAGCATTACCGCTATAATGTTTGAAAATCCACTCTACATCCTTTCCATCCGTATGTATATACGAACTAAGCCCAATTTTGCCTGTACTGCCATCGATCTGTGCAAAATCATCCATATGCGCCCCAGATAAGACAGGATTTGCTTGAGAAGTTTCGCGAAAATTTTTAAAGCCATTATCGTCTAGCCGTTTACTTAAAAATTCTTCCCAGGCTGCATCGTCTTCTATTCTATAAGTTAAATGAGTACTATGGTGTTCAATAACCTTGATCCCATACTTGTGAAAGGCTTTAGTAATCTTTGCAATAGTGTTTTCGATATCATCCCAATACGCCCAATATGAAAACCTAAAATGGGTGCCAAATAGTATCGCTGTGGTATAACCAGTATCGTAAAAGGTTTTTGCTGCCTCTTCAAAATGTTCTTCTTGCCAATTATAGACAGCATCAGCTCCATACCAAAACCAACCAAACCGTTCCTCCCAAAGGGTAGAAATGTTGTTTCTCATAGCTATCCTCCTTAGCTTACCAGCCACTTTACTAGATAAATCGTGCGTTAAAAACAACAGTTTTTATATCTCTTTTGTTGCTATACAACAAGGTTAGCTTTTTTCCTCTCTCTTTAGTGAATTTAAGTGACCTTACCTTAGAAAGTTACAATGATCCAACTTTTTTAGTTAGTTTTTAACTTAATAGCCACTAATCCTAAGGTAGTCTTAACCTCTATAAATCAGTGGCTATTAGTTTGACTTTTTCAAAAAAGCGAGACAAAAAAGGAACGTTTGTTTAGATTCCACCAATAATAATAGGACCAAAGATAATGATCATCACTGCTGGAAAAATCAAAAAAGCCAAAGGGAGTGTTATTTTAACTCCTGCTTTCATCGCTTCACTTTCAACCGCTCGCATTTTACGATCATAAAGCTGGTCTGCCAGAAAGCTTAGTACCTCGCTTGGTTCTGTTCCTAGTTCTTCGCTTTGCATCCAGCTCTGAACTAAAAAGGAGACCTGTGAGCTCTTAATTCTAGCAGCCCAGTTTTCTAGTGCCTCTCTTCTACTAAGACCAAGATCCATTTCTTGGACCACTTGGCTTAGTTCATTAGTCAAAGGTCCAATTGGCATCCTTTTGATGATCTCTTCTAGAGCTGTGTTGGTGCTAAGCCCTCCTCTAATTGTTACTGCCATTAACCTAAGAAACTGTGGCAATTCATCTTCTATGGCTTTAATAATATTTGCTTGTTGGTACTGTTTATCGTAGTAATATAGAATGAGCAAAAAGCAGAGAACTCCTATGCCTACAGCTGGTTGAAGTAGCATTATCAAAACAACAAGTGGAGTTGCGTACAAGATCTGTTTAAAAGGTTCGATTTTTTTATTAATGCCTAGTCTTTTTCTTAAAGTTTTTACTCGTCGGTGGTAGTCTAGTAGATCCCAGAGAAGGTAAAGCGAGCTTGTCAGTGCTCCAAGTAGTAAAAACATTTTTAAAAGCACTACCACTTCACCTCACAGATTCTCTTGATTGCAAAAAATCCAGCTGCATCTAGCAAAAAAGCTAACACTAAAAGGAGCTGTCCCCCTAGAGAATTTGTAAAGACATAAATCCTTGATCGATCGATAAACCAATAAAAGGCAAAGAATGCAAAAGGTAGCATCGCCAAAATCCAAGCAGTTAACCTACCTTGAGCAGTGATGCTCTTTAGTTTTCGCTCGAGAGCTTCTTTTTGGCTGTTATGGTATGACAGACCACTTAAAATCTCTGCAAGATTTCCGCCCATATTAATTGCCATTCCAGCTGCTGTAACAAAGCTTTGCCACTCTTTCGCTACTATTCTCTTCTCGGAATCTTTAATGGCATTTAACCAGGATTTCCCTAAATCCACATCCTTAATAATAAGTTGCAGCTCCTCTTTTATTGGTGCATCTACTGAGCTTTCGACTAATCTAAAGCCTTGGTCAAGACTCATACCAGATTTTAGGGTCTGTGAAAGGAGAAGGAGAGTCTTGCCAACCTGTTCGTTAATTAGTGTTTTACGCTTCTTATTTTTGGTTAGTTCATAGACCTTTTTTATAGCTAGATAAGCTCCAATACCTATAAAGATCCAAAGAGGCTTCCTCACAAAAATAAACACTGCAAAAATGCTATATTCTATACCCTGACATAAGACAAGAGAGACAACTGTACTAATGGCAAGTGCTGTATAATAGTCCATTTAAAACACCTTTTTTAGTATAATCTCGTCTTTTTTCATGCCATCTATTTTTTTAATACAAGTGACCTTTCTTGCACCATCTAGCTGCCTTGTAGTCTGAATTACTATATCAATTGCAGCAGCAATCTGCTCCCTAATTGCTTTAATAGGTAATTCGAAACCACTCATTAAAACCATGGTTTCGAGACGCAAAACTAGGTCCTCAGGAGTGTTTGCATGTGCGGTAGTTAAACTGCCATTGTGACCTGTGTTCATAGCTTGAAGCATATCTAAAGCTTCAGCGCCCCTTACCTCTCCCACTACTATTCTATCTGGTCTCATTCTTAAAGCATGCTTAACTAAGTCTCTAATAGTAACTTGACCTTTACCCTCAACATTTGCAGGTCTAGCCTCTAGTCTAACTACATGGGTTTGGTTTAAGCTAAGTTCAGCTGAGTCTTCGATACAGACTATGCGTTCTTTTTCAGGAATAAAGCCAGAGATGATATTTAGTAAAGTGGTTTTTCCAGAACCAGTTCCTCCGGAAACAATGATGTTTTTCTTCCCTACAACTGCTTCTTTAAGGTATGTTAACATTTCGTCTGTAATACTTTCATTTTCTAGCAAATCTTCTACCTTTAGCATGCTTTTAGAGAACTTTCTAATGGTTAGTGTAGGTCCGTTAATAGCTAGAGGAGGAATTATCGCATGAACTCTTGACCCATCTGGTAGTCTTGCATCAACTGCTGGTGAGCTCTCATCGATCCGTCTACCAAGAGGCGAGACAATCCTTTCGATGATCCTTTTCACTTCATCGTTATTGGTAAATTTATGATCAGTAAGCTCCAAAAGACCATTACGCTCGACATAAATTTGACTTGGTCCATTAACCATGATCTCTGTAATTGTATGATCCCTAACCAACTCTTCGATCTCTCCAAGGCCTAGCACGTCATCAAGAAGTTTTCTTTCTAAAAACTTCTCTTCTTCTAAATTAATTTTTCTTCCTTTAGTGCGAAGCTCTAAAAATACGTTAGCTAGCTCCTCTCTAAGCCTTTTCTCGAGATGATCTCGGGGTTCGTTTTCATCGATGATTACCCGTTCAATCAACATTCGATGAGCCTCTAACCTAACGGGATAGAGATTTGGATTGATTTCAAAAAGGTCGTTTGAGCCGTTTTTTCTTCTAATGGGCTCAATATTTGTTATCTCCATTGCTAATCTGCGCAATGAGGTGATAAATTTTGTTTTTGGAGCTCTGTTTGCAAGTAATTCACCCTTTTTTTCTGCTACCAAAAGATCAGGTTCTTCAGGGAGCCACTGCCACTTTGATAAAGGAATTGGAAGTACAGCTAAAATCTCATCGCTCTCTAGGCCTTTTTTTATTTTATAACGATTACAGACAACTTTAATTCTTTCTACAGGATAGCTGTGTCTAAACAAAAATTGAAGAAGGTCCATACTGCCTTGTAGGTGTTCTACTGTTGGAGTCATAACAAGCATAACCATGTCACTTTTTAAGATAGTCTCTCTTTCCCACTCTTGTCTACCATCTAATTCAGCAATAATAAAGTGTTTTTCTTGGATTTTTTCATCTATACACTGTTGCCACATCTGACCTAAATCCCCAAAGAGGTACTCAAACTTAACTTTCTTCTGATAAATACTGTTTTCTTTGATAACAGAATTAGAGCGAATAAAGGTTACTCCACCTTCAAATTTTGTGTCTTTACTAAGAAGCTCGCATAAATTAACGCCAACTGTAGTCTTTCCTGTGCCTCCACATAGACTTGCAATAGATATTAACATCTTTACTTCACCTCCACGAGAACACACATAATTTGTGATTGTGCCTGTTTTGATCTAGATCCAAAGAGAAGACTACCAAGAACTGGGAGGTTCTCTAAATATGGAAAAGACTTGTCTATCCAGCCTTCCTTACTAGACCAATATCTTAGAAGTAACACTCCTCCATCTTTAGGCAGATCGACGTTTCCTTCATACGAATAGCTTTTAAGTGCTGGAAGAGACGTGCCTTGGACCGTGACGCCATTTCCCCAGTCTAAATCAGAAACAACGATATTTAGATAACCAGGTACTAATCCATTTTCCACTAAATCAAATTGACAATCCAAATTTACTCCAAACTGCCTCCACTCCACTCCATCTCCAAAGGGAATTGGTATCTCTCCTCCGGTATGCATTGATGTTGTTTGACCGGGGTAAGCCAAAAGGGATGGTTGCTTAATCTCCCACTCCTTAGCCAATTCTTTGATAATGCCGATATCCTCCCAATTCAAGACTATCTCCTGCCAACCTTGAGTTACTTTGGCGGTGTCCAGTGAGATCTGGTCTAGGTCTTTTTCAGTTAGATAAAATCCCGAGACTTGTATCGTATAAGGCTCTCTAGGATTTATCTCTTCATTTAAGTAGATCACCCTTGCAAACAGTGCATTTGCAGCTACTTCAAAATCGCGCCTGATCTCAGAGGGTAGACCATTTACATAAAGAGTATCCTTGTAGATGCTTAAATCCACATCTTCAAGTCCTAAAAGTGATTTCAAAAACTCAAGAGCGTTGTCTTCTTGTCTGATGGCAAAGACATTGATTCCATAAAGCTTACCTATTTCCACTAAGACATTTAGGTTTTCACTCTGTCCTTTTATTGCATATAATTCGCCAACACTTATCAGATCACAGTCAAACACATCCGCCCAGCTTTGCAAAACGGTCTTCCCAGACGTAATTTTTACCTTCATGGTTCCTTCTGGATATAAGGAGTTAAATAGATCCTTAGCTAAGTTATAGCTAGATAGCGAATCAGTCTCTCCAGAAAGGATTATATTGTTTTCTACATACTCTAACTTCAAGCTGCCAAGATCGGCAAAAAGGTTTTGGTCTAAGGGAGCTTTTTCCGGTTCAATAACCAACATATTTATTGCTTTCTCTCTATAAGCTGCAACGATTGCAGTCAATGCATCTGCCTCTTTTTGAGAGGCAACTGTTCCCTCTAGAACTGCAACCTTGCCATAATCGGTGATCTTTACTTTTTTGTAACTTAACTTTGGTAGATCCTTAGTGATTTCTTGCTCTCTAATCTCAATGAGGCTTACTGCTTCAGGATAGATTGAACTAACTAGAGCAAGTACTCCATCACTAAGATCCTTAGATGGCAGATAACCAGTCAGTACGGCTGTCTGGCTAATGATGTTAAGCGTTATCCCAAGCTTATCTAAGAGCTCCTCTAGTTCATTTTGCGCCAAATCCTTGTCTACTAGAATTTCAAGCTTCACTTGACTGTCAATGATAGCAGCTAAGCCCTCTGCATAGTTTAAGGTCCTCTGGTCTGGCACTCTCCCCTTAATTAGGAAGCCTTCGGCTGTCTTTTTAACAGTTAAGCCTAGGTTTTCTAGAATCGTAAAGGCCTTTTCTTTTTCTTTATTTGGAATGCGAACTAAGACTGACTCAGTCATACTCTTGTCACCTGTAAAAAGCATAACATCTGAAGAACCTACATTTTTGGCTGTAACTACTACTCCATCTTTTACTGGTACAGCACTGATAACCTCGTTATTTCCAACTACAACCCTGCTGATTTCTTTTTGGGGTATAAAAATGATCTGCCCTAATTCAATGTTGTATGATCCAAGGCAGACCAGGCTAAAAAACGCTATTATGCTTATTATTTGTATCAGTCGATGTCGTACCAAGTAACTTCACCACCTTCTATCACCTCTACTTTACGGCTTTTAGTGGTTTTTTCTTGTAGTAGGTTTTGTGCAGCCAAGAGAGGATCTTCTACCGCTCTTAAACCTCCTGTTGAAGGAATTACCACAAGATCGGCTTTTGGTTTTAACAGGTTTATAGCTTGAGCTTCATTCTCTTTTGCAGCTACTACTACAAGCCTGTTGTCACTATAATTATCTTCCGCGAGCTGCTCTACTTGAAGATTATCAAGTAGCGTAAGAGTATTATTATCTTTTGTAACCATCACTGCAACCTTATCACCTTGAGATATACCTAATGCATCTGTTTGCATTGTAAGCATCACCTTAGGCTCAGACTTCCCACCACGGAGATCTTTAGTAAAGAGGATCTCTCCTTTTTCTAAAGAATGACTTAAGATTTTACCATCGATATTAAAATCCGCTGTCCCTTCAGGAAGATATTCAAGTGGAATCTCCCTAATCTCAAAATCTGTTCTTTGAAGCACAGTATCCTCTGATAAAAACTTTCTTGCCGTTAAGACTAAAGTCTTAGCAGATGCTTGCTCATCTATCGAAGTCGGAGTCTTGATAAGCAGCATCCAGCTCAGAAAGACAATCAAGAAGGAAATCGCTAAACGCAGTAGTTTCTTTGTCATCTCTTACCACCCTTACTATTGTTTCAGACTCATCTTTGACTTTGCACACCACAATTTCTTCAGTTGCTGTCTGATACACCTCAATTCTAAAGTCTGAAAGAACACTGCTGTGATCCGGGGATTTTGTTTCATAAACTTCTTCGTTTTGCTTTAGTAAACTAATCATGGTATTTGGCCATCCGCCTTCAAGCACTATTATTTCGATGTTGCAGAAACCAAAAGCTGCACCAACATCATTAGGGTTTAGATACTTCCAGACAACTGAATTACCCTTGGCTTTGTTATTAACATCAAGGTAAAGACCTTTATCTAAGCTACCTAATGTAAAGGCTCCTTTGCCTTTCATAAACTTTCCCATAAAGCTTTCTAAGCTTTTATTAGTATTGCTGTCTATAGATGATCCTGCTCCAACTGCTTCAATCACTACTCCATAATCAAATAACTCTTTACCCTCTATGTTGCTTTTTTCTTCTAAGATTAAAGCCCGAGGTACTCCTGTAGCATCCAATGAATACACGTAACCAATCTTTTGTGGCTTTGCTAAAGAGCTAGGGGCAATCAGACTTAGTACCAATAGAAAAATTATCAACATATTAATCTCCTTTTTATAACCTTACTATCCCAAAAATTTGAGTCAGTTTTGATTCTACTTTGGGGTTTGGTAAATTAAAATTTTGATAAACCGTTGGCATTTCAATTTCCAGACTGCCATATGCAGTTACTACTTGTGCATATCTAGTTATCCGAAATTCTACTGAGTTTTTATCTTTACCCGTCAAATTCTTCCATTCCTCATAAAAAACTTTTTTGCCATTATAACCAAAGCTCTCAGCGCGAAGCGCTGCAGATACAGCCATATCTAAACATAGTTGCATATTAAAGTACTGACCGATAAAAAACACCGCCAAAAGCAAAATAACAAAGGCTGGTAGCAAAAAGGCTAGTTCTACTAAAGATTGTCCTTCATTTGAGAAGTACAGGTACATAGGTTATACCAAAACCTCCTTGCTTAAAGATTCCTACTTTAGCATTGACAAGCAAAATCCCATTTGGGTTAATCTCGTAATTAGTATATCTTTTAAAAAGATAACGATCATTCAAAGTTGTTGCTGTTCCTGTAATTGTAAAGACTCTGCGGCCAGGATTTTGAGTTTCTGTAAAAATAAACAACGATGTAGCCTCGTCAAAATAAGCACCGAGATTTGGAGGGGAAGTTATAAACATTGGGTAGAAAGTATCAACCCCAATCATTCCAGTCAGGCTACCAATAAACTCCGTTTTTTCTAGTATGGTCCTTAATACATCAAGCCCTTTACCTACCGTCAGCACTTGTGCTGGGAACGCTAACTTTGCTCCTGGGGCGAGATAGTTATAGACATGCATTAAGACCAAAACATCCGACATAATGGCACCTGAAGAAAGTGCAGCTGAATCCACAGCCTGCTGTAGCTTTGCTCGGTCTCTCCAAAAAAGAGCAATATCATATACTGAAAAAAGAAACAAAGTACATAGAATTAGGAGAACAACTGCTCCCACCAAAATTTGACCAGATTCACAAATTGCTCCCATCCTCCTTTGATCCAATCGATTATTTTCGACAACCAGCTTCTTCTATAGGTAGTTCTGTCTTCTTTATATCTCTCATACTTTGCTGGGAACTTATGTGTTTTCAAAAATGGTAGGGTACCAATATTTAGGACTTTGGTTTCTCCTTCAACACGGACTTTTTTATATATACTTTTGCTTTGAAAACCGGAATCAATTAGAAGAGTATACCTCAACGATTCCCAAAACTTTCCTTTACCACCAAGGCTCTGGTCTCTAGCTGTAATGTAAAGTGTACTTTTCCATGCAGCCAAATCTGTAATAAAGATCCCATAATAGAAAAAAGGAACAGCTATAGCTGCTAGTAAAGTAAGGGCAATGGCCAATTCAACCATTGTAGAACCTCGAATGTCACTAAACCTAATCCGATTGCAATACCGTAGCGAACGTATTTTTGCTTTCTGCACAAGGCAATCAATGCTAACAATCCACCAAATATGCTTCCTAGAAGCGCGGTGTATAAGACTCCATCTACGCCTGTAAAGCATCCAATCGCCCCCATCAGCTTTACATCTCCTCCACCCATATATCCAAATGCAAAAAACGGCCAATAGATTAGAATGCCAACGATTAGACCAACTAACGCTTTAGAAAAGTCGCCAGAAAAACCTTTTATGACAAGCCCTAGTCCCATCGAACTAAATGTTAGCCAATTAGGGATCTTACCGGTAAAAGCATCATAAAGACCACCTACTAAACCAACTAAAATGACCACACCACATCATCTCCAAAAAAAATAGGAGAGCTTTTATTGCTCCCCCAAGTATGCAGCAAGCCATATTATTTTTCGTGATGTATGGGCAAGCCTGCTATTTGTTTTTCTACTAAATCCCACATATAAACCTGTTTTGATTCTAGTTATTTTGAAAGTTGTCCTACTAAATCTTGTACAATTCCGTTAACCCTACCACCTAAGGCTCGGGCACTGACAACAACTGCCGCAGCAATTACCAGTAATAACAAACCGTACTCAACTAAACTCTGTCCTCGTTCATCTTCCAACAATCTAATTAAGAGCGCTCTATTTTTCAAAGCGCTTCGCTCCCTTATTATCTCTATTTTTTACAACTTAGAAAAACAGCACTTAGTTTTGCTAGGTGCCATACAAAGATACCTTCTCTACACAGAAAAAGTAAACCAACAACCCATGCTGATAACACAAGAAGCGCTAATCCGTACTCTACCAATACACTACCACTTTCATCAACTAGAAACTCTTTTTTCACCTCCATAGATTGCAGCCTTACCCTTACAGGATGTACTCTTATTATATCTAGAACCAAGGCTCAATTAAATGTAACTAGTATATAAAACATTGCCTTTTTACGTCCAAAAAACGCGGTTTTTATAATTTCTTTTGTTATTACCATTTATAATTTGCGTATCTTTTACCTGGAATTCTACTTTGTATTTCTACTTACTCTATAGTGATTAAGACGCAAAAAGGGCTGCTAGTTTTTCTAGCAGCCCTTTTACAACCTTAGTTTACACTAAGATTCACTTCAATGAAACGTTTGAATTCCTTGTATTTGACCTGTAGCTCGTTATTAGATTCTCTTGCTGCTGTTCTAATCGACTCTTCAGGATCTTCATCCTGCAAAAGACAGCGCATAATAGCGTTATTCATAAATCTTCTGCATACCATTGTAGCACCAAGGCCTGCCCGGGGAGCAATCGACTGTTCTGCTTGAGCAAAAAGAATCTTCACTTCTTCATCAGGAAATGGTGAGCTGACTGCTGCACTCATATTAGCTGAGAAGAAAAAGTAATGTGGGAGTTTTTGCATAACTCGTTTTGAATACTCTATTTGAATCTCATCGCTAAAGAACCATTTTATGAACTCCCACGCTTCCTCTTTATGTTTGGAATTGCTAAAGATTCCAAACGGTACACCGCCATTATAAGAGTAACGATTAAGCTTACCGTCAACAATCGCTCCAGGGATAAGATCCATCCGCCATTTGCCATTTAAGCCTGGGTATGCAGCTTCTAACGCGCTATAGTTCCAGTTACCCGCAACCATTACCGGCATCTCACCAGTACTGAAAGCGTGAATAGGAGTTGGTGCTTGTGGGACCTTGTAATCCTTAAACAGTTCAACCAGCGTCTTAAATCCTTCAATAGATCCAGGTTCATCTAAACCAGAATGTAGATGATCAGCCTTTATCTCTTCACCACCATGCTGCCAGACAAACTGCATAATGGTAGTCCATGTGGGTTCTAAATACCAGTTCGGACCTGAGATAGTCATATTATTAGCTCCCATTTTAGGAAGCAAGATTTTGGCTTCATCCCAAGTAGCAGGATACTCCCAGCCTTTTTCTTCGAAGATATCAGTCCTATAAAATCCTATTGCAAAACCGAATCGAACAGGTATACCAAAATAGGCTCCCAGAAACTCCACTGCACGCATTTGATTTGGGAACACTTTGGCAATAACCTCGTCAAACTCTGCTCCGAACTCTTTCTTTAGATCAACTAAGCCACCCCGAACTCCGAATTCTGCCGGCCACTCGCTACCAAAGCTTGCTAGATCAGGCGTATCTCCCGATGCCATAGCAAGGAGTCCTCTCTGCCAAAGATCATCATACAACATTACTGAACCTTTAATACTAATACCAGTTTTTGGAGTAAAATGCTCGTCGACTAGGTCCCTGATAATTTCAAATTGTTCATTACCTTCGGTAAACCAAACTTCTAAAGTAACTGGATTAAAATCAGCAGCGAAAGCTAAAAAGGAAAACACAAAAACTGTCAGAAAAGATAAAACGATCACGGTCCCCTTTTTCATTTTATTAACCCTCCCTACTTTTATCTAACCTTAAGGTTTGCATGCCAAAGGTTATATCAACTTTCAAAAATCTTCTCTCTATTGCAACGGTTCTCTCCTTAAGAAAATATTCCTTTTAACCAATGGATAAAGCCTAAAAACATCAGCCGTAGTATCACCTAATAACTCGTTAGCATCCTAGCTTACTTGGCAATATTTAAAAGCCAGTTTTAGAGCTAGGAGTATCATCTCCTTATGTAGAGGATGCAGTTGAATACTTGTGTCAAAATCAGGCGATACCAGTTCACGTTATTACGCAATCTAGAAACTACTTGTCATTAAACTTTCGCTATTTTTCAACCTTCTGCTTAACTCGAGCCAAAGCTGATAATCTGCTGTCTTTACTAGAAAAGAAGTATCAGCATCTATTGTCGAGATTCGCCCGGGAGTAACACACCTTTTGTACTACATTTTGCTGTTATTTAAGCTAAAGCAACTAACCCAATTACCAATAAAAAAAGGCCGATCTTTGAACTGTAACCCTCTTAGTAGACATCTAAAAAGAGTCTACTAAGAGGGTTTTCTGTTTTAGAAAAGTAATTACTTTTTAGAGAAGAGGTGGAAAATTATGGCAGAGAAGCGTTTCACAAGCAAG
>JAQVYS010000046.1 GCA_028708605.1 Bacillota bacterium | reverse complement strand
TCCTTGCTTGTGAAACGCTTCTCTGCCATAATTTTCCACCTCTTCTCTAAAAAGTAATTACTTTTCTAAAATAGAAAACCCTCTTAGTAGACTCTTTTTAGATGTCTACTAAGAGGGTTACAGTTCATAATCTCCTAAACGCTTCTTTTTCAATGCAAGTAGCATTAATTACTAAATCGTACTAACAAGGGTAGAAATCTCTAACGCGATTATTTACAATCCGGCTACCTGTGTCCATAAAGTTCTTTTACAGATAGTAAAGGAAATCTGCTTAATCCCTCGTAAAACTATTAAAGAGGGTATTAGATAAAGGAATAAGAAACTTCTAATTCATGAGTGCTTTTATAGCTTTGACTAACTCATCAACATTGGCACTAAAGCTTTCTCGATCGTTAACTAGACACTCTTTGACATAATTTTCTGCCAGTATCTCTGCAGTCTTATTTAGCGCAGAGCTCGCTGCCCAAATCTGGGTAAGTACATCAAGGCAGTGCCTTTCTTCATCAATCATGCCTTTGATGCCACGTATCTGGCCTTCTACTCTATTTAGCCTATTTATCAGATCTCTTTTTGGAGATTTTGTGCTTTTAACCAAATTCCTGCCTCCTTTTATGTCCCTAGCCAGATTATATACCCCTTCGGGGTATCTTACCAGTCTACTAAATCTACATTAGGAGTGATTAGATGTATAAAAAGACACTGCTTTTTTTAATGATTCTCTTTGTCTCATTAGGTGCTTTTGCATCAACAAATCCACTTACTATCCTTGAAGGCTCTCTAAATTACGAATATAAAAAGACCAAGATCGACCTTTATTACCCTGTTATTATAGAAATCGAAAACAAAGATGCATTGAGCCAGATCAATAGCACAATAAAAACCGATGTTTTCAATTTCTATGAATATTTTAAGCAGGCTGCTGCACTTATTGCTAAGGATGTAAGAACAGGCTTAGTAGGTTATGTGAGTTATGAAACGACTTTAAATGAGCCAGGAATCTTAAGTATTAATGTAACATACTATCAATATACAGGTGGCGCTCATGGCGTATACGATGTTATTAACTACACCTTCGATACTAAAACTGGTCAAAGACTGTACTTGGAGGATCTTTTTTTGCCTAATTCAGATTACAAAGACTTTATAAGAGATGAGGTTGTACGACAGATTACTGAGTCTGACGAGATGTTTTTCGAAGATGCTATTGAGACTGTAAGAGATCAGAATTTTTCCTTCTACCTAACCCTTGATGGTTTTTTCGTATACTATGGTCTCTATGAAATCTGGCCGTATTCAAATGGCATCGCTGAGTTTAAGATTCCATATACTCTACTTAAAAACCACTTCTGTTTAATCAGGAAATAGCGTTTATATACCTAAAAAGACCAAAAAAAGGCCCACAGAATTTTTTCTGCGGACCTTTTTTGTTTTGATTAATCGTCACTAAAATCAATTTCTACATCATCATCTTCTTCAAAGTCATTATCATAGATTGAAGAGTTACAATGGGGGCAAACAACGTCCTCGTCATTATAAAGCATATATTCTGGAATGGTAAACTCGTTACCGCAGGTGTCACATTCAACAGTAATGGTGTCGTCAAAATCATCATACGGGGAATCTTCAAAGAAGCTTTCTTCAACTTCAGCAAGATCGTCATCGATGGAACCCACATACTCACTTAAGTCATCAAGATCATCGTCTAAAAGTTCGAGTTCTTCTGCAACTTTGTCAAAAACCTCTAAAACTGCTTCCCAAATCTTTTTGCTACTTGGATCCTCCAACTGTCCTAAACCTGCAAGAAGACCTTTGAGGTATGCAACCTTTTCTCTTACTTCACTCACTTTAGTAACCCTCCCTTTTCCTTCTAATATGATAGCCTAGACACGACTCAGGTATTCGTTGGTACGAGTGTCAACACGGATCTTGTCTCCTGTTTGAACAAATAAGGGCACCTGTACAACTACGCCAGTTTCAAGTTTAGCGGGTTTTGATCCACCAGATGCGGTATCTCCTTTTAAACCAGGATCGGTTTCAACAATCACTAAATCAGCATAGGTTGGTAGATCAACAGAAATAGCTCTGTCATTATAAAACTGAATAATAATGACATCGTTTTCTTTCATATACCATTTACCATTACCAATAATATCTTCAGTGATAAAGGTCTGCTCGTAAGTTTGAGTATCCATAAAATAATAGTTCCCATCCATTTCATAGAGGTACTGCATCTCTCTCGAACTTACTTGGGCTCTTTCGAGTCGTTCTCCTGCACGGAAAGTACGCTCTAAAGTCTGCCCTGTTTCAACGTTTTTAAGCTTGGTTCGCACAAAAGCTGCACCTTTTCCAGGCTTAACATGCAAAAACTCTACTACAACCCATACAGCGCCGTCTAAAAGCAGAGTTATGCCTGGCCTTACGTCATTACTAGAAATCATCTATACCACATCCTTAGTTTAAGACTATTAAATCTTTCGTACTTAGTGAGAGCCTTCTTGCCCCAGTTTTTTCTACTACGACTAAATCCTCTATCCTCACACCACCAACATCTGGAAGATAGATACCTGGTTCAATCGTAATAATCATGTTTTCTTCCAAGATAGTATCTGAAGCAGAAGACACTCTTGGCCCTTCATGGATATCTAGCCCTACACCATGACCTAAACCATGTCCAAAATAATCGCCGTATCCATTATCAGCAATGTTTTTCCTTGCAACTTGGTCGATCTCCGCTCCTGTTTTGCCGATTGCAACAGCTTCTAAAGCCGCCATTTGGGCTTTAGATACGATATCATAAATGTTTTTTAATTCATCTGAAATATTCCCTACAGCTACAGTCCGGGTCATATCAGAGTGGTAGCCTTTATATACTGCTCCAATATCTAGGGTTACAAACTCGCCTTCTTCAATAACTTTATCTGTAGCAACACCATGAGGTAATGCTCCACGAACTCCTGAGGCCACAATAAAATCAAAAGAAGCGTGGCTTGCACCTTTTTTCTTCATCGAGAACTCTAGTTCTCTAGAGATCTCCTCTTCTGTAACTCCTGGTTTAATCATACCACATATTTCCATAAAGGCTTCATCGGTTATTCTCGCAGCTTCGCTTATTAACTCAATCTCCTCTGGGGATTTAATCAGCCTTAGTTTTTCAACCTTACCTTTGCCCTCTTTTATCTCAGCTTTAATTTTAGATTTCAGCGTGTTGTAGTTTGCTAAAGTTAAGTTAGCTTCTTCTACAAAAAGAGTCTCTGCAGGCTCTACAATCTCAGCGACGCTATCCCACACAATTGGCTTATGGACAACAAGTTCTAAGTGAGGGCACTGCTTTTTTGCCTGTTCTACGTAGCGAAAATCAGTTAAAAAATAGGCTTTGCTTTTACTACATAACACATATCCTGAAGTTCCAGTATAACCACTTAGATACCGAACGTTTCTTAAATCAGTAACAAGAAAAAATTCACCGTCTTCTAGTCCTTCCATCAATTTCTCGACTCTTAATTGGGTTGTCTGTTTTTTCATTATAAGCCACCTTTTATTAGCTCTACAAGTGCATTTAATCCAAGGGAATAGCCGTATATACCAAAACCTGCGATAAGACCATTGCAAGCACCTGCTGTAAGTAAATTTTTCCGAATGTCTTCTCTGTTTACAACCTGTGAAATGTGAACTTCAACTTTAGGGATGGACACCGCTTTAAGCGCGTCATAGATCGCAAGACTGTAGTGAGAGTAAGCCCCTGGATTGAGAAGTATGCCGTGTGCTTTTATCCTTGCTTCATGAATTAGTGTAACCAGTTTGCCTTCTTCATTTTCTTGAAAAAACTCCAGATTAATCTGTTTTTTATTTGCTATTTCACTTAATTTATTTTCAACATCAAGAAGTGTTTCCCTGCCATATATTTCCGGCTCTCTTTCGCCAAGCAGATTCAGATTTGGACCATTAATAACCCACACTGTAAACTTTGTACTTTCCATAAGATTATCCCTCCTTTATGAGGTCTACGGCCTGATAAAACTCGTTGTATTCAACTTTATTGCCGTACAAGGCTCTATCAAAGCGATCTTGAAGAGTGCCTCCACGCTCTTTTTTTCGAGGAAGAACCCAGTAAACTACTCCTTCAGATGCTTTTTTGTCTCTAAAGGTCTTTTCCCACCATAATTTAGGTTCTGGCCCAACGATAGGCTTTCTAGGCAGTCCAATCTCCTTTAGGAGATCTGTCACTCTAGCAAAGTCTCTTTCTGTAATTAGACCTCTGTTTAAACTTATCGCACAAGCTACAACCATACCAATAGCAACTGCCTCACCATGATAATAAACTTTGTAGTCACCGATCTCTTCAAGTGCATGTCCTAAAGTGTGACCTAGATTAAGAATTGCCCTCATGCCTGTTTCTTTTTCATCAGCTGCTACTACGCTGGCTTTTACTCTAACGTTTTTTTCAACTAACCAAGCTAAAAACCGGCTATCTCTGTTTTTAATCTTCTCTAGATTTCTTTCCAAAAACTCAAGAAGATCATTGTCGCAAATTAATGCATGTTTTACTATTTCAGCATAACCGTTAATATACTCCCGTTCTGGAAGACTAAGTAACGTCGAGGTATCCGCAAAAACCCCGATTGGCTGGTAAAAAACGCCAACTAGATTTTTGCCAGATCTTAAATTAAAGCCAGTTTTTCCTCCTACTGAGGCATCTACTTGCGAGAGCAAGGTAGTTGGAATGCTTAAAAATTTTACTCCTCTGAGATAGGTTGCTGCTGCAAATCCTGTTAAGTCTCCAATTACTCCTCCTCCTAGAGCAAGCATCAAACTCTTTCTATCTAAGCCGCTATCTAAGGCTTTCTCCCAAATTAGCTCCACGCTAGAGGCAGTCTTAAAAATCTCGCCTGCTGGAAGAATCACGTCAGAGACCTTAAAGCCTTGCTTCAAAAGCGAGTCTTTAACCTGTGCTAGATACAGAGGAGCTGTATTACTGTCTGCGACAATTAAAACTTTTGAAGTCAAACAATTTCTAGACTGAGTTAAATCTTTTATACGCTCACCAATTGATTCAAGCAGGTTTGTGTCAATATAAACTGTGTAGCTATGTTTTGGTAGTTTTAGCGCAACATCCAAGAATATACCTCCTCCACAATCTCTTGTGCCGTTTTTCCTGCAGTATCAACAACAAAATTGGCAACCTCTAAATAGAGTGGTTGTCTTTGGTTAAAACGTTTTTCTAGATCGTTATCTGCCAATGGTCTTGTTTCTGGGTGTTTTGCAATTCTTTGCTTTACTGTAAAAAAGTCGGTTTTCAGAAATACTACCAGCTGAGATTTGAGAAATTCACGGTTACAGACTTCAGTTATAATACCTCCACCAGTTGCAACAACACCCTTATCAGGCTTATTAAAAAGTGCAACAGACTCTCTCTTCCTAAATCCTGCTTCGCCTTCTGCTAAAAAGATCTCAGGAATACTCTTTTTAGCTTGGTTTTCAATAATAAAGTCTAGATCCATAAAAGGAAGGCCTAATTTTTTTGCAAGCAATGGTCCAATAGTGCTTTTACCTGCAGCCATAAAGCCAATTAAGTAGACTATCATTAGATCTCACCTAAGCGCTTTAAATAGGCTGTGACACTCTGTTTGATATCGTACAAAGCGTCACCTCCAAATTTTTCTAAAAGACTCTCTGCTAAAACCCATGCTACCATAGCTTCCACAACTACACTTGCTGCCGTAACAGCTGTTGTATCTGATCTTTCTATTGAAGCCTCATTTAATTTGTGAGTTTTAATCTCTACAGTCTTAAGAGGCTTATAAAGAGTTGGAATAGGCTTCATTGCAGCTCTGATTATAATATCTTCTCCATTTGTTATTCCGCCTTCTATTCCACCTGCATGATTGGTATAACGGAAATATCCTTTATCATAGCCTATCTGATCGTGAACAAGGCTACCTGGGAGTCTGCTAGCGCCAAAACCTAACCCAATCTCCACGCCTTTTATAGCAGGAACGCTCATTACAGCCTGGGCCAGTTTACCATCGAGTCTTCTGTCCCAGTGTACATAGCTACCAAGCCCAGGAATCAGACCTTTGGCCTTTACTTCAACAACTCCTCCTAAAGAGTCGCCGTTTCTTTTAGCTTCATCAATTTCCTCAATAAAAGGCTTTGGATCGCAAAGGAGCCTAAGACTAGATTTCTCTAAAAACTCTAAGTCCCACGCATCATACTCAGTTTTGTCTTGAACACCACCTATTGAAACAACCCTCGAATAAGTTCGAATACCAAACTCTTTTAACAAAAGCTGAGCTAGGCTACCTGCAAGTACTCTAGAGGCAGTTTCTCTAGCAGATGCCCTTTCAATAACTGGCCTAATATCAGAAAACCCATACTTCATGACCCCAGTAAGATCGGCATGTCCTGGCCTAGGCAGACTTACCTGAGCCTTTGTTTTCGAGATCTTACTGTCACAATCAATCTCTACTTCCCCAGAGCTACTGTCATTAAAGGCTGCTTCCCATCTTTTGTGATCTTTATTTTCAATATTAAAACTAAGAGGCGCGCCTATCGTTTTGCCATAGACTACTCCTCCTGTAAGAATTGCTCTATCGGTTTCGATTTTCATTCGCCCGCCACGGCCATAGCCTGTCTGCCTTAAAGCCAAACGTTTATTGATAAACTCCTCATCTACTTCAAGACCTGCAGGCATTCCTTCGATAATAACAGTTAAAGCCCGTCCGTGACTTTCTCCAGCTGTCAAAAATCTCATCATTTACACCACCTAATTAATTTCCATTATTTGACTTTAGTTGTAAAAAGTCCTGCAATCCTATTGACTGGACTTAAGTTAGCAAGTATTATATATGTATACTTCATTAATTAATGAACCATTTAAGGAGAATCAATATGACTGAAGATATTTGCTGCAACTACGAGCCTACTGGCCCATATGACGAAATTAAAAAAGACCTAGAAGTTATTGAGAGCCTTGCGGAGATATTCAAGATCCTTGGCGACGAAACACGAGTTAAGATCCTATATATTCTATCTCAAAAAGAGCTTTGTGTCTGTGATATAGCGGATATTCTGGGGATGAATATGCCAGCTGTATCTAATCATCTAAGAATTCTTAGAGCTCTTAGGCTTGTAAACTATCGTAAACAGGGGCGATCAGTATACTACTCATTAGACGACAACCACATCGTAGACCTGATTAATATAGCCAGAGAACATTTTCTTGAGGAATAGGAGTGAATGCAGTGAAATGGAAGCTAAACCGACTTAGTTGTCCAAGCTGTGCTAAAAAAATCGAAACAAAACTCCAGGAAATCGATCCTAAAGCAATAGTTAATTATAATACCAGAACCTTAAATATTGATGAGAACTTAGTAGATGATGCCGCAATGATCATTGAACAAATTGAACCTAGTATTAAAATTACCCCTTTGAAACAAAAGCACTCGGGTTCAAACGAACATCACAGTCACAACAAACCTTATAAGGGGCTTTCGGTAAGATCGGTATTAATCTTAGCAGCTTTAGTTTTTGTTTTAGGCTTTATATATAAACCTCTTTTCCTTGTGGCTTTTTTAATCCCTGGGTACCCTGTAATTTTAAGTGCCATTAAAGGTATAATACGTAGAGATTTTTTAGATGAGAAGTTTTTAATGTCAATTGCAACTCTTGGTGCTGTAGCTGTAGGCGAATGGGCCGAGGCTGCAGTAGTAATGATTTTATACAACCTTGGGGAGTATCTCGAAGAGATAGCCGGAGAAAAGACTAGAAATTCAGTTAGTGCTCTTTTAGACCTTACCCCAGAGGTAGTAACCGTTTTAAAAGACGAAAACACTACAACGAAAGCACCTGAAGATGTTTTGGTTGGTGAGATTATGCTAATTAAGGCTGGAGAAAGAGTCCCCCTTGATGGCATTATCAAAGAAGGGTCCACTACCTTTAACACCTCTGCACTGACAGGTGAATCTCTACCTAAACCAGCAGATATTGGCGATTTTGTGATGAGTGGTGTAATCAATTTGAGTTCGCCAATTAAAGTAGAGGTGAAAAACACCTACAGCGATTCAACTGTAGCTAAAATGCTAAGGCTCCTAGAAGATGCATCCCTATCTAAAGCCCCACCTGAGCGCTTTATTACCCGTTTTGCAAGAGTCTATACTCCTTTAGTTGTACTAGCTGCATTACTTTTAGCGCTACTACCTCCACTTTTTGGTTTTGGCACCTTTACTGACTGGGGCTATAGAGCACTAGTCCTTTTAGTTGTTTCCTGCCCTTGTGCTTTAGTTATTTCTGTCCCTATGTCTTATTTTTCTGGGATGGGAAGAGCCTCTCAGTTAGGTATCTTAGTAAAAAGTGGTGAGGTCTTAGATAGGCTAAAAGACATTGATGTGGCAGTATGGGACAAAACAGGCACTCTTACAAACGGTGAATTCGAGGTTATCAATATCAAGCCTGCGCCTAGTATATCTGAAAACGAACTACTAACTTTTGCATTTTCACTAGAGCAGTATTCAGCCCATCCTTTAGCTAAAGCCATTATTAAAAAAGCGAAGGAACTTAACCTAAAACCTTCAGAGACCATAGATTTAAAGGAAATACCTGGAAAAGGCGTAGAAGGCATTGTAGATGGCAACAAGATTCTAGCAGGAAGCTTAAACTACCTAAACTCTCTTTATCCTGAGTTTGAAATACAAAGTGAAAACAGTGCTACTGCAATCGCAATAATCAAGATCAATTCAGAAGTGGAGCTTCTTGGCGTCCTAGAGCTTGCAGATTCGCTCAAAGACTCCACAAAAAAAGCTATCATTTCCTTAAAGAGCATGGGGCTGCAAAACGTTGTGCTTACAGGGGATAGAAAAGAGAGCGCTGATTTTGCTCTTCGGGATCTAGGTATTGATGAGGTAAAGGCAGAACTGCTTCCTGAAGATAAATTAAGTTATATAAGAGGGCTTAAAAACAACAAGAAAACTATGTTTATTGGCGATGGTATCAATGATGTACCCGTTATTACTAGCTCTTATGTGGGAGTTGCTATGGGAGGTATCGGCTCAGATGCAGCCATTGAAGCAAGTGATATAGTCTTAATCACCGACGAGCCAAAAAAAATACCTCTCCTACTAAAACTAGCCAAAACTGTCCGTACAAAGGTTTTTACTAACATCACCCTAACCCTTAGTCTCAAATTTTTAGTTATCGGTCTTTCAATCTTTGGTCTATCTAGTATGTGGCAAGCAATTATTGCTGATGTTGGTGTTACTATAGTCGCAACACTTAATGCCGCTTCTATTTTTAACAGATTTAATGGCCAATAACCCCTTTTGCCAAAGTCGCAAGGCTTTGGCTCTTTTTTATCCAGCTTCTAACCGTTCGACAGTGCCCATAAAGAGAGTTACAATATAATTGACAAACGTTAATGAAGGAAATTTTACATTATATTGTAAATAAATATTAGAGAAAAAGGTGGGGGTGAGAAAATGGCAACTCCAACAAGGCTAAATATCCCCGGATGTAAGCCAAGTTTAGTGGGTTACCTTAAAGCACTTGGACTTTTAAAAAGCATCTCCTTACAATTTGACGAAGATGTTACAGGCTTTTATCAAGGAGAAGAATTTTTCATTGAAACAAGCCTTGAAAAAGAAGAACTCATAGCATGTTTTGCAAAACATTATCGACCACTACTAATCCTATCTCCATTTACAAATGATAGAAATAGTATGCTATTTGAGGAGCTTAAAAAATCCCAAAATCCAAGGCTAAGCAATTTGCAAGCTGCATACGAGTCTTACGAATCATTTAAAGATAACCTAATAAACCTAAACTCACCTTTCCCATCGACTAAATGGCTGCAGGATGTTGAAAAACAATTAAAAACGCTCTCTCCTGAGCATATTACGTCTTACAGAGCTTTGGCAATGGGTTTTTGTGAATTAGGTGAGGTTTTAAAAGACTCGACAGATTCTCAACTAGATATAAACTATCAAAGCGCTCTTGCGAGACTAAAAATCGAAGAAAACTACTTAGCTGCCATCTCTCTATTAATAGATTTTCATTCTACTTCACCTAGGAAAGAGGCAGAAAAACTATTTTTTGAATCGATCTTTTTAGAATGTAAAATAACTACCGAATCAGTGCATCCTTACAAAACCTGTAAGTTTGACAACTGGGAAGATTTGGAAGTAAATTTTAAGGGTAACCCTTGGGACTACATCCTCGTTTTAAATGGCTATATATCATTGTGTAAAGACTACCCGCTTTTGTCAAAGATCCCTTTGCCGTTTTGTCTCAAGGCAATTGGCTACAATTGGAATATGGCTGTTGGAAACCACCTTCGCAAAACAAGTAAAAGAGAGCTATGGCTGCCTCTTTGGAATAGACCGCTTAGATATCAAGAGATAACCAAAGTGCTACTAAAGTTTGCCATAAGCCTTACAGAATCAAGTATTTACTCAGGTCTTGATTTAGCTTTTGAAGGAGCGATTTGGGGAATTAATCCTTTTCTTGCCAATTTTCTAAGGGTAGGTCTTAGCTTTGACGCAATAACCTCCATACTTCCTGAAGTGACAAACCTTGGCTACATTAAGCTAAAAGAAGCAGAATTTCCCGAAAACATTAATCCCATTAGAGTTTGGGTATCCTCTCTTCAAGACTATCTAGATGAAAGTCCAAAATCGTATCAACAAAAGCAGGCCTTAAATGATCTTGAAGCTTCTTTATTCGCATACCTTGTGGGCCTCGAGAAATCTTTTATACCTACCTTGATCAATCTTGGTGTATTTCATGAAAAATCAAGCTTACTCCCAAAGACAAAACGTCCTAAACCATTGGTTTTGCCACATCAAATACTTGAAATGGCATCCGAAAATACCACAGAATTTAGAATAGCACTGGCAATTGCCTCTCTTGATTTTTCTCAGCCTGTAAGATCATGTTTTGAGCCTGTCTTTCAGACTGATGATGGTAATTGGCTCTGGAGTAATTCATCGTCTGTTCTTAGTGGTGCTCTAATTGATAAACTCTGTCAACTTCTTGAAGTCAAATTAAACTATGCCAAAATCCATAACTTTAAGAATTTGCCTCTTACCTCTTATCATCCAGCTAGACAGTCTGATGTTGAGCTTTATTTAGCAGGAAAAACCGATGACCGGTATTTAGAGGCGCTCCTTAAAGGATTGCTACTAATTAATTACCCAAGGCCAACTGAAAAGACTACCCTAAAACCAAATGACTCTGACCTTCTGGGTTTTTATCTTCTTTTGCGCTGTGCTTTCTTAAGTTCTCATGATTACGAGACACTAATGAAGTTAATAAGAAGGCTACGCTTTAGTTCTCTAACTGAGTCCTTAGCTATTACCAAAGAACTTGCTAAAGTAAGCGACTATCCTTCTTCACCAAAATTTCTTCCTTCTCTAAATTTAAATCAAAGAATACTATCTTCAATTATAATTCACTCTATCTAGATTTAGTCTTAAAACGTTTTTCAAGTACATTTAAGCCTAACTGATTATTATAAAAAAGCTCCACTATTTTGCTGTCTAAGGCATAGTGGAGCTTTTGTTTATTTAACCTGTTTCCGTATCAAGCACCTTTTGCATCTATTGCTCCTACAAGAAGCAGTTTAAGACGTTTGACTGAGGCTTTTGAACAGACGAAAAAGACCCCTAAAGTCTCTAAGGTAAAGAGAGACACAGCTATTGTTCGTACGGCTATCTCACTAAGGCCACTAAAGATTCCGATAGAATCATACCAAAGTGAAAACGTGAATGTCGCACCTAATAGCACGATAATCGGCATAGTTGCAAGGTTTACAAAAAGAATTTTGCCGGTTCCTTCAGAGGATTTAGATGACCCAATTTTAATATTGAAGTTTGGAAAGTAAATATCTGTCCAAACATCCAATGCTACTAGTCCTAGTAGAGCACCTATCACTACTGGGATTGATATATATAGAGGAAACATCGGTGTACCAGGGAGGAAATGGAATAAAAATACTCCAATCAAACCCTCTAAGACACATGGCACTGCACCAAAGATGAATTTACTCCAATAAACAGTTTTTGGCTCTACAGGTAAAGACTGTAAAAAACGCCAGTTCTTACCCTCTCTTGAAAGTGAAAGTCCAGCAGTATTAGGTCCAGAAAGACCTGCAAAAAGCACAATCATAAAAAGAGACACGGATTGATTAACAAGATCTGGCATCATCTGAGCTTCTTCTGGAGATGGCGTTACTCTACTAGTATTAAAGGCATAAAAACCCATAACAATCAGACCAATGGCCAGCTGATACCACATCATCGGTTCTCTCTTAAAGTAGATTAACTCTTTTTTAAGCATAGCTCCAAAAGGGTTGCCTACCTTGTGATCGTTTACAGTAGCGACTTTGTTAGTCTTCTTTTTCTTTTTTAGAGTATCAGTCTCTGTACCTGCTGCAAACCCAGAGAGAAAAAGTTTAGCAGACAAACTAATTGTAAGCCAGAAAAACAGGCCTGCCACAATCAAAAGAGGTATTAGATTAGCCCACAGATTCACGCTAGAGCCAGGTAAGGTTGCTACGCTAGATTTTGCTATCCAGACATGGGGTAGATAGCTAAGATTGTTAATTCCTAAATCGCCTAGGCCGGACAGAGCGCTGATTATCTGCTCCTCAGTTATATCCATCAGACTAGACGAGACAGTTTGACTAATAATTACGATCACAATTCCCATGACCAAAGTAGCCGATAAAAGAATCTGCTTTAGTCTTTGGCCTGGAACATATCTCATGATAAGTAGGAGAAGCAGAGCTGAAAGAGAGCCAAAGAGCACAAATCCAGCCACAAAGCTAATAATTGTTGTGAGGTAATAAGTGAATCCTCCACGAAAAGCTATACCTAATCCTATCATTGGAGCAAGTGTCATAAAACTAATCGAAATGAAGATTAAAGCTAAGCACTCAGTAAATTTAGCAGCAAAGATATTCCTAACTTTTAGCGGTGTAGCTAAAAGAAAATGCATATCTGGAGAGTCAAAGAGATATTCGTAAATAATCCTTAGTCCTGTTAAAAGGAGAAACAATATGCTAGCAAGACTAAGTATTTGACTCACTGTTAAAAGCGCAGTTTGCACAAAGACATTGCCAGTCTCAAGAAGAAGACCTTGTTCTTCAAAGATACCTCTTAACCCTTTAAAAAGATCATAAGAAAGCCAGGTCCAGCCAATAGCAAAGGCAACTAAAAACAGATACCCGACAACTGTCATAATAGCTTTCTTTTTTGATTTAGCTTTAAAGGCCGAGGTGAACCAGATTCTTAAGTTAGTTCCTAAAAGTAGCAAATACTCTTGCATTTATTTCACCCCTTTAAATGGCTAATAAGTTCTTTATCATCTTCACTAGCTGTTAACTGTAAAAACAGTTCTTCTAGAGAGCCCTCTTTGCCTTGAGAGCTTCTAAGTTCTGCAACTGTTCCAATAAACTTTAGCTGACCTTTTTGGATAATCCCAACTCGATCTGCCATCTCTTCAGCGATCTCTAGAATATGTGTAGACATAAATATAGTTTTGCCCTCAGCTGTCAATTGTTTGAGAATGTCCTTAATCAGTCTAGCAGAACGAGGATCTAGACCAACAGTAGGTTCATCGAGAAACATCACTTTTGGCTCATGGATTAAAGCTGCAATGATGTTCGTTTTTTGCCTCATACCATGGGAATATCCCTGTAAGAGTTCATCTTGTCTATCAGCAAGTTCAAAGATGTCTAGATATTCATCTGCAATTTGACCTGCTCTTTTACGATCTACCCTATAGATGCTAATTACAAAATTCAAAAACTCTCTTAAGGTAAGCTTATCATAGACATTAGGCTGGTCTGGAACAAAACCCATATGTTTTTTGGCCTCTACAGGATTGTCTATTACTGAAACACCATCAATGTAAGCTGTACCACTTGTAGGAATTAAAAGACCTGATAGCATCTTAATCGTTGTGGTTTTACCTGCACCATTTGGTCCTAAAAACGCAAAAAGCTCACCTGGCGCAACCTTAAATGAAACATTGTCAACCGCCTTTACTTTTCCGAATTGTTTTGTTAGCTCTCTAGCTTCAATCATTCAGATTTCCTCCTTGTAAGTGGCTAATTAAAGCCTTTCTCATCGCCTCTATTGGTGCTTTTGTGTTAAACCATTTTTCAAAGGAGATTGCTCCTTGGTAGAGAAGCATACCTTCGCCTGTTATCGTTTTATGTCCGGTTTCCTCTGCAATCTTTATGAACTTGGTTCTTAGAGGGTTATAAACAATATCACAAAAATGCGTTTTTGTAGGAAAGCTTGCAGGATTAACTAAAGGTCTATCATCTACATTGGGATACATCCCACAAGGAGTGCAATTTATTACCAAATCGGTATCTATAACAAGATCAGGATGGAGCTCAAGCCAACGAAACTGATCCCAGAAACTCTCCTGTGGCCTGCTTCTACTCGCAACTGTTATTTCAATGTCTCTGTTTTTTAGTCCCACGCAGATTGCTCTTGCTGCCCCTCCACTTCCTAGTACCAATGCCTTTTTTAACGACAGATCAATACCAGCATTGATCAATGAGATAATAAATCCCGGGGCATCTGAATTATCGCCTACGTATATTGTCTTTTTGCCAATGCTTTTTTTGTATACTAGATTTACGGCGCCGATTTCTTTAGCCTCGGGAGTAATTTCATCTAAGTAACTAATAATCTGTCTCTTGTATGGAATTGTAACATTAAAGCCTATTACACCTAAAGCAAACAACCCTTCTATAGCTGTTTTCAACTTTTTGTCTAATACATCAAATAGTAGATAATCTCCTTCTATTTGTAATTCTTTCATCGCTGCAGTGTGCATAGCAGGAGATAACGAATGTTCTAAAGGATGTCCGAGCAAACCCAAAAGCACTATCTTCACCTCTTTAGTCTCTTCTACGAAAAATATGCAGATATGTTTCAAAAAAAACGGGCGAAAGCCCGTTTTTTATTCACCACTGACACTTAAACTATCCACGAGCAGAGTCGGGGCACCAGAGGATCCATACATCCTTAAGTCACTGCCTACTCGCGTTACCTTCGAAAGCAAATCCAAAAGGTTTCCTGCGACGGTTACGCCTCTTACTGGCCTGACTAACTTTCCGCCTTCGATCAAAAACCCTGTTGCTCCTTGAGAAAAGTCTCCTGAGATTGGATTTGCTGTATGCAGACCCATGACGTCGGTAATCATTAAACCACGACTTAAAGAGTCAATCATTTCCTCTTTGGCGGTAAACCCAGGCTGGATATAGATATTTGTAGGTCCGCAGCCAACATTACCACCTGCACCTGACCTCACTCCATTTCCAGTTGAAGACTCTCCCATACGATTTGCTGTATAGCTGTTATGATAATAGCATTTTAAAATCCCACTATCAATCAAAATCGTCCTTTGGGTTGGCACGCCTTCATCATCAACGATAGTAGTTGCAACGCCATCTTTGAGAGTACCGTCATCAATAATTGTAATTAGAGGAGAAGCAACTTTTTTGCCTAGCTTGTTTTCAAAAAGCGACTTTTTCTTAATAACTGCCTTTGCAGAGAGAGTGCCTGAGATAATGCGCAGCAAACTAGTTGCGACTTCTCTATCGAGGATTAGTGGAATCTTCTGAGAAGCTATCGGCTTTGCGCCAAGCATCGAAACAGCTTTGTCTGCAGATTCCTCGCCTAAGTCTCTAAAATTGAGCTTACTGAAGGCTCTTGCTACATCATAGCTACTGCCTTCTTCAACATTGCCATCATCTTCAGCTTGACTGGAAACATATGCACTGTAATAGGAGTTTGTATACTCAGCCTCTACGCC
>JAQVYS010000045.1:9177-16076 GCA_028708605.1 Bacillota bacterium | reverse complement strand
CCTCAAAATAATTGCACAGCACATCGATGTCATTTTCACTTACATAGCTGACTTCTAGACCTTTATTTGTAGGATTTTCCCTCACATCAAGGATCTTCGCGTCGTCTACTAGCGGTAAAACATCCTTAGGATAACTCTCCGGCAGGATTAGTTCATCTTTGGCTGTGTCAGATGATGAGCCTTTTTCAGTGGAAGTTCCTTTGTTACCGGGTGCTACTTCGCTACTTCTCTTTTCCGCGGCAGAAGATTTGTCTACGCAACCAGCAAATAACAACATCAATACAAGCACAAAAGTCCAAATCAAATCCTTTCTCATAACATATCTCCTCATCGTTTTTTTTTAACAAACCTACGAATAAAACGACTTTTCCAACATCATTTAAGGCTCGCAGACCTCCCCATTATAGGCAGCTGTTTTCCTTTATGTGGAAAACATTAACGGCAACTAACAGAACATTGATACCTACAATTAGTAAAAGATTCCATTTAATTACAGAGATGAAATCCTATAACACATCATTATTTCGTGAGTGTTAATATTGTCTTAATCTGACTTCGTTCTAACTACAACCTTAGTTTCATTAAAAGTTATATAACATTTTGACTAAGTGGAGCATCTTTGATTCTAAAGGCTACCTAGTCGGTGAAGCACAGAATTAACTATAGCTAGATCAAAATAATATCAGACAAGGCCTTCGCTCTAGTTTCAAAACCTATCTGATTTTTTATAGAAAACTATCAATAAATAAAAAGCATTCGGTTTACAAAAAACCAAATGCTTTTTAGATGCTACTATAATCCTATTCCATTTAATATCTCATTTTCATAGATGAGAGCAACCTTACCTTAGCCTTATTCATCTCTGAGAAATGATTTTCTATATGCTAACGGTGACATGCCCTCCTTTTGTTTAAAAGTAGTCGAGAAATGGGCATTATTTACAAAGCCACACTGTCTAGCGATCTCTTCGATAGGGAGTCTTGTTGTTTCCAACATTTCTTTTGCTCTTCGATGCCTGCAATCCATTATATATTGGTATGGAGTTATACCCACGCACTTCAAAAATACCTTCTGCAAGTGAGGAGGACTGATATAAATAGCATCACAAATGTTTCTGATTGTAATATTGCTACTGTAATAGGTCTCGATATATTTAATCGCCTTCTGCACAACATCTTGAAGGTTTTGCTTAGTATAACCAGCCTCATTAAATTCGGAGTTGGAATCTCTCAATAATTGTATTGCTATACGATTCTCCAAGCTTTCAATCATTAGGGAATTGGTGTTTTTGTAATTTAGCACCTCGTAGATTAGAGCCTCTATTCCTTCTAAAAGTTGATGGCTATATGTATTATTCGGCTTTTTAAACAAGAGATCACCCTCTCCCCCTGTTTGCTGATGTATTTTTTGCATGAATTCTTTATTTACACAGACGGTCATATATTTAACTGGAGAAGAGCTATTGAACGGGTGAACCAATATGTCATCGCCAGGAGTCATACAAATTAGGCTACCTTTCTTGAACTGATATTCCTTCGATCGAATTGTGACTCGAGGGGGAGTCGTGAAGCAAATTACGAAGTGGTATTCCTCCACATACATTAATTTATCGATAACAAAATTCTCAGGAATAAAAATCGCAATATGACTAGTAACAATCGATTTTGTATTATTATGAATATTAACCGGAATCTTTTTCACAAAGTAATCAAAGTTTTTTCTCACACCAATCACCTCCCATTTGTTTGCTGAAAATTTTACACTCCTAGTAACTGTATCTATCATTGTCAAATCGGTTTCCTAAGTGCCGTAAAGGATTCGGAAACGAATCTGACAAGAACCTACTCACTCATATAAGCGGACGCTAATCCTTTTTTCAACACCTATCCCATACTATCTTCAGAAACGACATCCAAAGAGGTGCAAACTCTCGTCAGAACGTCCATACTGAATTTTTCTTTAAGAAGCTTAAGTATGAGTGATAGACTATTTCGACAGCGACTTGCATATCTTTCTTTTTCATATGGAAGTCAAGTAATAATTTCCAGAGCTTTTTTAATATAGCAGAGCAACATCGCGATTACAGAGTTTTTTAACTATGATCAAAATTTTCTATTGCCTTACACTTTTTTTGAAAAATATTTTTTTCTCAAAGGGTGTTCATTGGCGCTATCAACTTACTACACTAAACGAAAAAAGGCATAGCCATACATCACGACTATGCCGAATTTTTTAAACAAAATCCCTGTTTGATCACTGAAAAACAGCCTTTTTCTAACTCTTTAGTTCATTTGTTAACTCGATAAACTCTTGGACATCCTTCTCTAGCAAACGTATCCCCGCTAACCAAAAATCCTCTTTAGAAATATCTACCTGAAGGTGTTTTTTGGCTAATTCCTCCACCTTCATCCTACCAGTATCTTGTAATAGAGCAATATATTTATCCTCAAATCCATCTGGTTTTTTTTCATATTCAGCATAGAGACCTAAGCTAAACAAGAAACCAAAAGTATATGGGAAATTATAGAATGGTACGCTGTCTATATAAAAGTGTAGTTTACTGCACCAAAAATGCGGATGGTAGTTAGAGAGCATATCGCAATACGCCTCTTTTTGAGCCTTTACCATGAGCTCGCTGATCCTCTTTTCCGATACAATCCCTACTGTTCTTTCATCGTAAAACGCAGTTTCAAATAAAAAGCGAGCGTGGATATTCATAAACATCGCAATCGCGTTTTCCATTTTAGCATTAAGCAGTGTGACTTTTTCCTCTTTTGTCTTCGCACTATTGACAGTTGCGTTATTTACAATTGTCTCAGCAAAGGTGCTGGCAGTCTCTGCAACGTTCATAGCATAACTTCGGTTTAATGACGGCAGGTCTTTTAAGGCGTGGCTATGAAAAGCGTGTCCTAACTCATGAGCCAAAGTGCTAACATCACTAGGAGAGCCCGTAAAAGTCATAAAGATTCTTGACTGTTTGTCTTCAGGAAGACTTGCACAATAACCTCCTGGCCTTTTATTGGGACGATCTTCTGCTTCAACCCAGCGATTCTCTAAGGCGTTTTTAGCAAAGGCTTCTAACTTAGGTCCAAAAGATGCAAAATTTTTAACAACAAAGTCACAGGCCTCGTCATAGGTAAAACGCTGCGGTTTCGTCTCTGAGAGTGCTATTGGAGCATCGACATCCTGCCAGCTTAGCCTATCCATGCCAAGGACTTTGGCCTTTTGTGCTAAGAAAGCCTTAAAAGATTCTTTATTGCTTGCAATTGCTCCCCACATAGCATCGAGAGTCTCTTTAGTCATTCTGTTATATTCTAAAGGTTCGTCAAGATAATGCTTGCGGCTATGGGCTTTTTGAAGTGTGATTCTATAACCTGATAGGTGATTGATAATGTCAGCAAAGATCGGCGCATTCTTTTTCCATGCTTCTTCCCAGTTAACAAAGAGCTGCTCCCGAACTTTGGGCTCTGTGTCTGAATACATCCTGTTCATCGCCTGGCCTACTGAATATTCAACTGTATTACCTTCTTGATCCGTAAAAGGAATATTCATGGTGGAGACTACTGTATCATAGATTTGTCCCCAACCTGCAAGGCCGTCTTTATTTAAATCGTTAATGATTTTTTCTTCTTCCTCAGACAAAAGACGCTTACCTTGATCACGGATCTCATTTAGTGCAAAAGCTACTTCCGATAAACTAGGGTCTTGAAGTAGTTCCTGCCAAAGTTCTTCTTCCATAGCAACTAGTTTTTTAGTAAAGATAGTTAGAAGGTTGTCTAACCTAGACTTTAGGTCCATAATTTGTCCCATTACAACATTGGCGTATTCATCCTTGGTGTTTGCATCATGAGACATCTGTACAAATGTGCCACACTGAAAGAGTCCTTTTTCGATGACCTCGAGTTTCTCTAAGATCCTTATCAAAGGCTCACTTGACTTGCTAGAAACGTTCCAAGCATGTAGCAGACCTTCAAAATCTGCAATATTCTCTCCTACACTTTGAAGCTTTGTTTGTAGCTCCTTAGATTTAGTTCCACCAGGAAAGATGGACTCTAAATCCCAGGTGTTTTGATATTTCATGTACTCATCTCCGTTTTAAATGACTTAACTTTCAGCATCTAGAATTAATAACCTACCAACTTTTAAGTTAGATAAAAAGCCATATGATATATATTTACTCTTTACTAAGTATCTCCTTGGATAAGTAGAACTAAAGTTGCAAAACTTCTACGATCTACAGATTTTAGAGTTCAACTGCTATATCTGATTATTTGAAACCGAAGTCGCTCGACATAAACTCAGTTTTTGATAATCTTCATCATGCGTCGTATATCGTCTGCAATCATTACCCGTTTAGATTTTTCAATGAGGATATTGCCTCCTGTCATAATATAGGATGGAAAAACCCTAATATCATCCCAGTAAAACTCTTGTTTTCTAATCTTATACGTTGCCTGAGACGGGATTAGGTTCGTCTTGTGTTCTTTTTTGTAGAGCATATTAACTGCCTTTTTCGCTACATCGCCCATTAGCATGATTACCTTTAAATTTGGAAACAGCTGTATTTCGGCTTGTAAGATCGGTAGATGATTCTTAATCAGTTCAGTTTCAACTGCGTAGCTAGTTTTTGGAATCTTTACAGCTGTTGTAATATAGATTCCTAGATCTAAAATATCTTGCATGCTCTCGACATTTACCCCTGCGTCATGAAAAAGAGACAAAGTAGTTTTCAGATAACCAGGATCAGGAGCTTTGCTATAGAACCAATCTGAAAGGTTTGCTGGTGAAACTTCATTTATCATTATGACTTTAACACTACGAGAAGTAAGCTCACAATCTGGAAGAGTCACAGAGGAGAGATCGATGTTTTCTAAGAGGCGATTTTTTAACAAATGACTTTTAACATTCATAACCATCCACCTTTCTTAACTAATTAACTATATAACTGTTTGGTTATAAGTTCACGAGTTATTACGTATTCCTCTAAATAACGCTTCTCCTTTAGTTAAGGTATCTAGGGATCAGCAAAGCAGAGTCTAAACGCTTAATTAAATTCAGAAAGCTTTCTAGGCTTTAAGTTAGCTTATTCCCTGCTTGCTCTTTCTTAAAATCGATTAAACTGCCTTCTACACTTTATTGTTTTCTGCTAAGTTCGGTGCTTTATTTTCTAAAACCTTCTTAATTACCACTTCTTCTTTTTTGAAACGCAGAGCCCATATTGTAATAATCAAAACGGTTAGTTGAGTTAGTACAAACGCTACCCATACTCCCGTCATCTGCCAGAGATTACTTAAGATCATCACAAAAGGCACAATGAAAAAGTAAGACTAGTCCGATTCTAGGACCTAACAAAACTGCTTGAGAAAAAACCTCATTGGCTCTTTCATCTTTTCTTTGAGCCTTTACAATGCTATACCTTGTCGCTCCGCCAATACCAATCATTAGACCTATGCCGTGAATCACACTATAGATAGAAATAGAAAAATTAAGCGCTGCTACTCTTAGAGCTCCAAGTGCTTTTGAAACGAAAAATGTATCTGCAACTATATAGCATGAAACACCTATCATGCCGAGTACATTTAAGCTGACATATTTTGCAAAGATTCTTGGTACAGAGACTTTCAAAGCTATTCCACCAAATAAAAAAGTGCCCCAAGCATTCCTTCTAAGACCTAACGGAATGCCTCGAACACCTAAATATCTTTACCCGGTGGCAAAGTAAGGGTAGGGATCTATACGAACTCATGTTAGCCCACTTTGATGTTACAGTCAAAATATCGCTTTCAAGTCTTCTCTTGCTATAATCACAGTAATGTGTGCATTACTAGAATTTCATTACAGAAATTTCATAAGGAACATAGTAAAATCACAATAATAGATGGAGTCGCCTCATGTGACTACTCCATCTATTATATACACCTAAGACCTTCTTTTAACACCTAACTCGTACCTCTTGATTGTTCCGCTAGCTTAGTAATCAATTTGTTCTGAGATAAATGCAGGAACTTCATCAGGTTGAATATTTAAGGCAATTGCAATCTCTTCATTAAGATTTTTCTCTGCAGCTTTCATAATTTCTTCATCTGTCTTTAGGAGCTTTTTGCCAGACTCTGTTTTTTCCTTTTGTTCGATATAGATGGTTTTGATGAGTTTTACCCACTTTTCACCTTCTCCAGATCTTAATGCGTTTTTAAAAGCAGTGCTTCTTTCTCTTGCATCATCGATCCAAGCGGTTTCTGTATCTGGGATCTGCGAAATGAGCTCTAAAATGTCTTCTTTTGTCATAACCTCTCTCATAAGAACCTTGCGATTTTGTACTGGAGTCATAATTGTTAGGTTAGTACCGAAAGCAGGTTTTAGGACATAATACTCAGTATCAATATGATTGATATCTTTTTCGGTGCAAATATCTACAATCTGATAGACTCCATTAGAGTTGTAGATGACATAGTCGTTAACACTAAACATTTGTATCCCCCTTATAGACTCACTGCTACAAAAACGAAACTTTCAGACGCTTTGCTCTCCTTTTTTCTTTCTACCTTTAATTATATCAAAAAATAGGTTTTTTCTGTAATGGTATTTATTTACTTGTTCTTTCTAAAAAGCTTCTTAGCTTTTTAATTTTTGGGCATCTGCCTTGCTTGATTATGATAGTTGAAGATTGTTTATAAGTTAAAAAGACCTAAACAAAAGATCTAGGTCTTTATTTGATGTTCTTAGAACATAATGTGCTGCCGAAATTTTAAAAATGAATAGTTACTCAGGTCATTTATTTTATTAAAGAGTAAAATGGCTGTTAATCTAGTATTCCCTAGATTAACTTGATTTATTTAGGACTTTTGTTGTGGTCTGCTGCTATTTGTAGCAGACAGAAAGTGTTTCGATACAAACTGAAA
>JAQVYS010000045.1:0-9077 GCA_028708605.1 Bacillota bacterium | reverse complement strand
TTATTTTATTAAAGAGTAAAATGGCTGTTAATCTAGTATTCCCTAGATTAACTTGATTTATTTAGGACTTTTGTTGTGGTCTGCTGCTATTTGTAGCAGACAGAAAGTGTTTCGATACAAACTGAAAAAACTACCTTTAGTAAATAATCTTTAATAGAAAGACCTAACCTACCTACTGAAGAACGTCCTTCTAGCATGGGCACAAACTTATCAGTTTTAGTCCTATTCAGTTTTTTCATATCTAAAACCGCCTCATCATATATTAAGAGCTCTTTATGTAGCCGGAGATTGTAACTATTTGGATTAAGGTCTTTTTCATTGTAAGGTCAATGATGATCTCTTTATCTAGGTGGTTTTTGATTTCAAGGCCAGATAGTATCAAACAAATCGCCTCCGAGTTAAAAATACTATAAATCCTGTAAGGTTTTTAGCTTAGCAATCATAATACCCAACCTTGAAGATTTTAATCTTAAAACGATTAACCACACAAGTAAATAAAATTGAGATGCTAAAGCATCTCAATAAAAAAAGATCGATTTAGCTTTTAGCCAGAGAGGCTAAGCTCATCGATCTCTATTTTAAACGTCTAAAAAACCTTTGGGTTAAGGAGTTTATTAGATTGTGACCGCTTTCTCATAAAACAGGAGCTTTGTTGCAAATTAAATATTCGTGTCTTACGAAAGCAGCTCTCTTACGCGTCTTTCCACATCTGCAACCTTTACCTTTTCCTTGGTTGATTGATCCCTTGTAACAATCTCTACCTCGCCATTTTTTGCGTTACGTTTGCTGACAATGATCCTTACAGGTGCACCAATTAGATCGGCATCTGAAAACTGAAATCCGGCAGAGACGTTGCGATCATCTAAAATTACATCGAAATCTTTGCTTAGGTTTTCATAGAGATCAAAACCTGTTTGTTTTATCTCCTCAACATTGTTATTTAGGATACAGATATGAATTTGCCATGGAGCTACCGACTTTGGCCAAATTGGACCGTACTCATCATGATTGTCCTCGATAATGCAAGCGAGAAGCCTGCCAACGCCAATTCCATAACACCCCATAACCGGTGTTTGGAGCCTGCCGTTTTGATCAAGATAAGTCATATTCATAGCTTTTGTATACTTATCTCCTAGTTGGAAAATGTTCCCGATTTCAATACCCTTTGTTATAGTTAGAGGCTTACCGCAGACACTGCAGCTATCATTTTCTGTAACGTTAGCTACATCAAAAAACTCAGTTACTTCTAAATCTCTACTGACACTAACACCTTTTAGGTGATAGTCTTTTTTATTAGCTCCGCAAACCATGTTTGTTAGGCCTTCTAATGATCTATCAAAGATGACGTCAATCCCTGCTGCATCTAACTGACATGGGCCTATAAAACCAAAGTTTAGATCAGTTTCAGTATAATCTGTAAGAGGATAAATCTCTGTTCTAGTAACCTTAGTTACCTTGTTTTCATTGACCTCTAAGTCTCCTCTAATAAAGACAACAACAGGTTTATTATTGTCTTTTCTTGCAAAGACAGTTGCTTTGATTGTTTGCATTGGCTCTACATTAAGAAACTTAGACAGAGTCTCGATATCCTTGACGTCAGGGGTAAGTACCTCGTCTATTTCCTGCTGCTCTTTTAAGACATTTTTTCGAGGAGTAGACACTGCTACTTCCATATTTGCAGAATAACCACAATGATCGCAGAGTACGATTGAGTCTTCTCCGCCTTCTGAAACGCACATAAACTCGTGAGCAGTTTGACCACCCATCATTCCTGTGTCCGATTTAATTACCTTGACATTTTTCAGCCCTACTCTTTCATAGATTCTTTCATAAGCTTTTAGAGCTCTTTGATAGTAAGATTCTAGATCAGCTTGTGAAGTATGAAACGAATAGGCATCTTTCATTGTAAACTCCCTGACTCTAATTAGTCCACCTCTAGCCCTTGGCTCATCACGGAATTTGGTCTGGATCTGGTAGATCATAAAAGGATATTTGGTATAAGATTTAGCTTCGCTACGAGCTAAATGGACTGCTGCTTCCTCGTGAGTCATACCTAATACAAAGTCATGGTTAGCTCGATCTTTAAATTTTAAAAGTTCGCTACCAACAGAGTCATATCTGCCTGACTCTTGCCATAACTCTGCAGGTAAGACAACTGGGAAAAGCACCTCCTGCCCTTCGATACGATCCATCTCTTCGCGAATAATATCTTCAATTTTCTTTGATATTTTTTTTGCTGGATAAAGCAGCGAAAAAATACCACTAGCTACTTGGCGTATATAGCCACCTCTCAGCAAAAAGACATGGCTATCTAAAAACGCATCAGCTGGTTTTTCCTTATAACGTTCTCCTAGTAACTGACTAATAAGCATGATCTTTGCCTCCAATATGTCAAAACACTACTTTAACGATAGTTTTGTTAGTTTTTTACAACTTATAGTATATCAGAAAACTCCTTAAAATTAGTGTATAGCCTCAAAGATTCCAAACAAAATGGACCTTTTTCTACCAAAACAGATGAGATGTCTTCCCATACTGCCTCTTTAATCAAAAACTGGCGTCTAACAATGAAAATCAGCTATATTCAGGCTGGGAAACCGCTTACTAGATTGTCCATTCGTTATGGATAATACCTACCAGTTTCCAAATTCCCTCATATTCTTCAAAGACTAAGCGCAGGCTTCGCCAATCCATACCACCATAGTCGGGATTAAAGCCTGAAAAGTAATATTCAACGATGATTGGCCTTAAATAGATTTCAAACTGGTTTTCTAGCATGTTTCCAAAGCTTAAGACCTCGTTATAGCCTATTTTTTCAGCATTCAGAAAGTCCTGTGAGTAGATAAATCTCTTGTAGTACTCGCTTGGAGTTAATCGGATCTCGTCGCCTGTTCCGTCAAAGTAGCCCCAAAGATATCTAGTTTCATCTTGAAAAAAGTTTGCGATCTGATCTTTTTGTAAAACGATGTCAGATTGCGGAACTACGTAAGTATATGGAGTAAATCTAACGCCTTTTTCAGGATGAACGAAGAGTGCAACTTTCTGAAAGTCCTTTTGTTTTATCGCCTCAATCACATTATCTAGAGTATTTTCGATTGCTTTTCTAGCTTTTTCTGGGACTATATGTCCAGCTTCTGTCATGTAAAAGTCCTCTTGAATTTTAGAACTCACTTTTCCGGTATTACTCAAAGACTGATCAAAATCCGAGCTGCTATTCTCACGATTTAAACAACCTAGTATACCTATCATAACTAAACCGATAATCAGATAGAACCAGCCTTTATCCAAGTGTTTCACCTCAATTTTAGTGTCAGGTGTGAAGTTAGATCGAACTCTAATCAATCTGACAAACTACCTCTAGCTATTTCTAGGTTTAGCTTCCTATCCCCTTTCCGAGCTAAGCAGGTATGCGTAACATTCAATAAAACAATAAGCAGATTACTTTCCTAAAGTAGGGTCTAAAACTAGTTTGTTAACGTAAAAAAAAGCTACCCTTGTAAGTTTTGAGTAGCTTTAAGTGTTTTTTTGTATGTTTATTCTTTGCGGATCAATTTCAAAATCACCACGAAAGGTATTAGAATTAGCACAAAAACAGCTGCTGCTCCAGCAGCAATGAGTCCGATTAATGTAGCAAAAGCCGCTGCTGGGACAATAATAGCTACACTAATGGCTCCAGCCAATACCACAGCAATAACTGCTCCGATAACAAAGAGAACTCTTAAAAATATATTTGAGTCTTTAAAAAACACTTTGCTCGCCACATCTAGCATCTCCGTTCTATTTACTTTTTCAACTTACCAGATTGCTTTAGGCAAAAGTTTCTTCAATATTATGAGACTTCCAAGCACCTTTTTCAGTTCTTTTTTTATCAGAACCTACACCTTCAATATACCACTTCTCTTGGGTTCTGTACAAACGCTGATACTCTCCAGGACCACTGATTAACTCATCATGAGTTCCTATCTGTACTATCTGTCCTTCTTTCATAACTACTATCCGATGGGCAAGTTTTACAGATCCAAGTCTATGCGTTACGATTATCGCTGATTTGTTTTTAGAGATCTCAGCGAAACGATTGTAGACTCTAGTTTCCTCATACGGGTCTATTGCTGCTGTAGGTTCATCTAAGATGATTAGGTTATGGGTTCTAAAAAAACCCCTTGCAATTGCGATTCTTTGCCACTGCCCACCTGAAAGATCTACGCCATCAAATTCCCTTGATAACATAGTGTTGTAGCCGTCTGGAAAAGAAGCTTCTTCTTTAGTTGTTCCAGCTTTTTGACAAACTCCATCTAGCGTTTTTTCATCATATTTACGTAATGGGTCACTTATTGTAATGTTTTCTTCCAGAGTCATCTGGTATTTTTGGTATTTTTGAAAAACAGCTGAGGTATTTTGATAAAGAGCTTCGATCCCAAGTTCTCTTGTATCTACTCCGTTTATAAATACATGCCCTTCGTCTGGAAGATAGAGCCCTGTTATTAACCGAATTAAAGTAGATTTTCCCGAACCGTTTTCTCCCACAATGGCGAGTGTTTCGCCTTTTTTCAAGGTAAAACTAGCATCTTTTACAGCTGGTTTTTCTTTATTGGGGTATGAGAAACTTACTTTTTTTAATGTGATATCACCCCAAATGGGTGCAACAACGACAGTTCCCCTACGTTCTTTAAGATCAAGAAAATTAAGGTAGTTTTCAATACTACCCATGCTTTCTGCCATATGACCTATATGACGACAGACGACTTCTTCCATAATACTATAGAGAAGACCGACCGAGTTTGTAACTGCGGCGAAGGCTCCAACAGTTATCTCTCTTTTCATCAAAGCATTAAAAAGCATGAGAAATATTGTAAAAAACCCAATGACTGTTAATAGACGCATAAGAAGTTCGATGAGATTTGTCTTCATAGTTGCTTTGAACCTTAGCAGTTGCAAAGCTTCTAAGCTTTCTAAATAAAGTTTTTTAAAATACAAAAATCCACCTAAAAGACGTGTTTCCTTAAAGTATTCTCTGCTTACCATGCAACTCTCGTAGTAGTCATATTCGCGCCTTTTCGGCGCTAATTTATCTTCAAGTTTAGTAAAGACTTTAGTACGAATGATCTGTGTCAGCAGTGTGGGAACGAAGATAATCACAATCGACAAAACTAAAATCGGCTTTAGAGTAAACAAATACCAACCCATAAACAAAAAGTACGGCAGATAAAACGTAAAGATCGTAGTAAAGATGAACATAAACCAAATAGAATTGTTTTTACCCTGCTCTGCTTTGTTAATATCATCTAGTTTATCAGTGTTTTCAAAGACAATTGGGTCAAGCTTTGCCATCTTTTTATTGATACCTGCGGTGAGTCTACCAATGACTTTTTGAGCGAACATATCAGGTAGGTAGTTTGCAACTCCATTTAATATCTGACAAAAAATATTCGCCCCACCTAAAAACGCTAATGCTCTAAGAACCGTAGAAAATTGGTTCTTTCCAATTGCAAACAAAGTAGCAGTATCAAAGAATCTTTGTTGCATCATAGTTTCTACGCCCCACAGTAGCCCATGAGAAATACTAATTACTGTATACACTAAAAAGAAAATAGGAGTGGCACCATATATAACCGGAACAAGCCTTCTAAATGCATTAAACACGCTGATTTTCTTTTTAGGTGGCCTAGTTTCGGTCATTTATACCAACTCCTCTGAGCGTTGAACATTTCAGCATAGATGCCGTTTAATTCTAGGAGCTCCTTGTGACTACCTTGTTCTCTAACCTTACCTTCATCGATGACAATAATCTCATCTGCAAGCTTTGCTGCACCCAAGCGGTGAGTAATAAAGATGGTGGATTTTCCCTTACTAATTTTTCCAAACATCTCATAGATGCTACTTTCTGCAACAGGATCAAGAGCAGCAGTGGGTTCATCTAAAATTCTAATTTGAGCAGGATTATAAAGAGCTCTGGCAATAGCTACTTTCTGCCACTGACCTCCCGAAAGATCCACTCCATTTTCCTTAATTTTACCTAAAGGGGTATCAATTCCAGAGTGGAGATCTCCAATTGTGCTATTTAAACCGATAACAGATGCGACTCTATTAATTGCAGCATCATTTAACTCTAAAACGTTGCCTAAAGAAATATTGTCTTTTAAAGAGATATAGTATTTCGCAAAATCTTGATAGACCACGGCAAAAAAGGTCTTAAGTTCAGCTTGGGTATACTGTCTTAACTCTTTCTTATTGATGAGGATCTTGCCTTCATAGTTGTTATACATACCTGTTAAAAGCTTAGTTACTGTGGTTTTTCCAGCACCATTTGTTCCAACAAAGGCGTAGTGCAGGTTCTTGTCTAATCGTAAGCTAAAGTCTTTTAGAACATATTTCTCAGTTCCAGGATATTTAAAAGAAACGTTTTCAAATTCTATACTGTCAAAGGCCACGGAATCTTTTTCTTGCGGAAGACTAAGAGCTCCTTCTGTCTCCGATAGCCCAAAAAACATAGTTAGGTCCTTTAGATATTCACGATTTTTTGCAAGCTCGCTCATTGTGTAAGATAGGTTCCAACTCATCATCTGTATTAGATTTAGCGTACCTGTTACAAGACTCATAAACATACCAACTGTAATTGTTCCTTGGGATAGAGGTACAAGCAAAACACCTGTTATAGCTAAAGACAAAAACACTGTAATCAGGCTAGAGCCTTTCATCCTTATATAATACTTCAGCCGGACCTTCATATTTATCTTGCGAGAGGTTTCGTATTTTTCAAGCCATCTCTGATTTACACTCTCAGTATAGCCAAAAAGAGTTCGTTCTTCGACATTATCTCGGGCTTGTAGAACACTTTGTAGATAGCTAGCGCGCCTTGAATACTTATCTGCTTCAACGTTTGCCTTATAAGTTTCTTTGCCTCCATATATTGCCAGGGCAAAGAGTGGAACTGAAATCAGAACTATAATTATACCTGCCCACCAAACTTGAGTCATCAAAATTAATAGAAGCGAAAAGACACGGATCACAATACCAAACGCACCAAGAAGATTATTAAGTCCACTAGTTAGTCTGCCTACTACATCCTGGCAAGTTCGATTAATAAGATCCCAAGTACTGTTGTCTTCAATATGACAGTACTCAAGTTTTGCTCTTTTTTCTGCAATTAAACTTCGATAAACTTTAGTTAGTTTCATTTCAAACTTGAGGTTAACATAGCTCATAAGCTGCCAGTTTAAGCTATGGTAAGCTACTATGAGCATTAGAAATACCAAAGGCTGATAGATATCGCCTCTAATAGCTGATCCATTAAAAATTGCAAGAGCTGTATCAATGAACTCTGCTGTGATCATAACTTGTAGCGCTGGCATCAGAGCACTTAAGATGTGATTAAGAATTATTGTCGTTGTACATACAGGACTTACTTGCAAAGGAATAGCAAGAAAATCCGTAAATTTATATACGCGATTTTTTGTCAAGTGGTATGACATACTTTACCTCACTTTTCGATGTGGACACCGCCACCTGCTGTAATTTTGCCACCTACATCTTTGCTGTGCACACTTGAGCCAGCAGTAATGTTGCCTCCAACATCACCACAAGTAATAGAAGAACCAGCAGTTGCATGACCTCTAATGTCACCGCATGTAATACTTCCATACGACTCAATATGATTTACATCCCCTGTATAGACCACTTCGATATTTTGGCATTCTGGAGCCGATTTTTCTAAAAGATTGTGCCCTAAAAAAGCCACAATCCGGAGGTTCTTGTCATCATCCCAAGGTAGCGAAATGCCATGAGAAATACTTTCTTTTATACTACCGATTGCAGAAAGCATTTTTTCTGCTTCATCTACACTGATTCGATTTTCCTTATACAAATCAAGAACCTTAACTAAAGTAGGGTTTGCCATCTGATCATCCTCCTTAACTTGTACAATCTTGCCAGCTCTGATGGTTTTCTTTACCACACATGTTTTATCAATCTGTACATCACCATCTGAGTAGAGCTCATCTACAATGCAGTGATCTTTTAAGATGACCTCTTGTGCTCTGATAGTCTTAAAGACGGTATTTGCTGCAGTTAAATAAGTGCATTCTACTTCATCTACTAGGCATTTGGAAGGATCTATTTTCCTACCAAAGTAAGATTTAATTAGAGCAGACATGTTTGAAGGCATTTTCAGCTGATCTTTAGCTCCTTGATGGTAATGAATGTTTATTTTATCGCCTACCACTCTTTTTAGAGAGCATATCCCTTCTATCTGTAGCTCGTCTGTACTTATCTCGTCTGTACAAGTGATGATACCTCGACAGTTTATTTTGTCTGCTAGAAGAGATGCTCTTCTTAGCTTAAGTACCCCTTCAATCATTACGTCCTTTGCTTTAATATCTCCAAAAGCCCTGTGTACTCCTTGGATATTGAGATCCTTTGTTTCAATTCTCCCTTTTGACTTGAACATGCCTTCTACAAGTACATTTCCTGCTTTGGCATCTCCTTTAAGCTTTGCTATACCTTCAATATTAATCGACTCATATTCTCCGCTTTCTATTGAACCGATACCTTGGATCTGTTCGTTTTTCATTGTTTTACCACCCTCCCAACTATTGCCTTATCCGAAATCGTAAGTGAGTTTTGATAGGTTACTTCCTCTACAATTGAAAGATCACCAATTTTCACGTCTATACCTGAGACAGACGTGGCCTTTACATACTCGATAGTCACTTTATCTGCACTAATCGCGTCGATGTCGATAATGCTTTCGTCAGAGATCGCTCCGTCAATCCTAAGGGTTTTGGGAATTGATTTAAAAGCTTTATCTAGCTTAAATTTGGTTGATACTGTAACTTTAGAGCCCGTAACTTCACCTATCTTTGTGCCATTATTTGCAAGCAAGAAAACAGTATCAGCATTTATTGCAGGACTACTTATCTTACCTAAACCATAGAATTTTGTACAGACTAGTTCGGTACTTGCTCTAAGGCTAGATGAGATAATCATATTTTCAAACTCATAATCAAAGCTTACGATTACTGGCATGGTGCTTTCGAAGGTAGTCGCTTTATAAAACCCGGAAATCCTTGAGTTTCTAGTAT
>JAQVYS010000115.1 GCA_028708605.1 Bacillota bacterium | reverse complement strand
ATGGCATGTCACCTTCTTTCAATAATCATTATGAATATGGTAGCAGCTTCCGTATTCTTATAGCTTCGCCTTCGAACATGATTCCTTCTTTGCGAAGTTTCCTTTTTTGTTTTTGAGACTTATGATTCATCAAATGGCTTCTATAGGCTTTGCATCTTTTGACTTTGCCACTGCCAGTGATTTTAAATCTTTTAGCTGCACCTTTGTGGGTTTTAAGCTTTGACATTTAAGTTACCCCCTATTTTTCCTGCTTTGGTGCTAAGATCATGACCATACTATGCCCCTCAAGTCTTGGGGCTCTTTCTAGATCAGCAAACTCAACCAGCTTTTGAGCTATTTCTGTGAGCACCTGTTGACCTAAATGAGAATGAACAATCTCCCTACCGCGAAAACGTACGCTGAACTTAACCTTATTTCCATGAGATAAAAATTCCTTAGCACGATTGGTCTTTACTTCTAAATCGTGGACGTCAGTAGTCGGCGTAATCCTTAACTCCTTGACATCAATGACTTTTTGATTTTTACGCGATTCTTTTTCACGCTTACTTTGTTCGTACTTATATTTGCCGTAATTCATTATTCGACATACAGGTGGAGTCGCATTAGGAGCAATCTCAACAAGGTCAAGACTGCGCTCTTCAGACGCCTTCAAAGCATCTCGTATATCCATTATACCGAGTTGTTCTCCATCTTCTGCAATTACCCTGACTTTTTTAGTTCTAATCTGGTCATTGATTCTAAGGTCTTTGCTAATATTTCTTCCCTCCCTAAATTTGAAGATCAAAAAAGAGCGGTTAAATCCCCGCTCCTCTAAAGTCAAATACATACAAAAATTTGCTTACGAGTAACCATACTAGCAACGCCGTATGGTGAGAAGCGGGTAGCTTCTTCTTCCACTATAGAAGTATAGCATCCTTGGTTTTTGCTGTCAACCATTCTCTTCTAATTTGTAGTTATTCGGTGATAATCTTTAAGTGCAAAACTAATTTCCACCCCTTAACTTGCTTAGGGTAGAAGTTAATCTTACAAATCAAGAAACAACTCTTAATTAAGGCTTTTCCTAACATCACCACTACTCTCGTTTTAGCGTTAAAAATTAAAAGAGTGGACGCTAGCCCACTCCTTTTTTAGTTATACTTTCTTAAAGCTACTATCTACACTTAGAGATGTGATCTCTTCTAAAATACCTTTAACAAATTCCGCTTTATCCATCGATCCGAGATCGCCTAAGATCCGAGAGCGAAGAGAAATTGTTTCGTTTTCTATCTCTTTGTCACCTAGGATTATCATGTAAGGGATCTTTTCTAACTGGGCAGCACGAATCTTATAGCCAAGTTTTTCATCTCTATCATCAACATGTGCTCTTACATCTAAATCATCTAGTTCTGTTTTGAACCTTAGAGCAGCCTCTCTATGAGCATCGCTTACAGGAATAATTTGGACCTGCACCGGTGCAAGCCAAGTTGGGAAAGCCCCTGCAAAGTGCTCGGTTAAAATAGCAATAAATCTTTCGATGCTACCAAACACTACGCGATGGACAATAATCGGTTGATGCTTCTGTCCATCTTCGCCAATATAACTAAGCTTAAAACGCTCAGGCATGAGATAATCTAATTGAATAGTACCGCATTGCCAGGTTCTACCTAGACAATCAGTAAGATGGAAGTCGATCTTTGGACCGTAGAAGGCTCCATCGCCCTCGTTAATCGTAAACTCTAAGTTTTTACGTACCAATGCCTTTTTAAGCGCATTTGTTGCTAAATCCCAGATTTCAACAGAACCAAAAGAGTTCTCTGGTCTAGTACTTAGTTCAACGTGATACTCAAAGCCAAAGACATCACTGTACACATAGTCAATGAGATCTATAACTGCGATGATTTCATCTTCTATTTGATCTGGTCTCATGAAGATATGAGCATCATCTTGAGTAAAGCAACGTACTCTCATCAGACCATGCAAGGTTCCTGAAAGCTCATGGCGGTGAACTAAGCCAAGCTCACCATAGCGCATTGGGAGATCTCTATAGCTTACTAGCTGTCTATCATAAAGAAGCATACCACCTGGGCAATTCATTGGTTTTATTGCATAGTTGGTGTCATCGATAGTTGTAAAATACATGTTTTCCTTGTATTTATCCCAGTGGCCAGAGTTTCGCCAGAGTTGCTCGTTGAGAATAATTGGCGTTTTTATCTCTTCATATCCAGCTTTCCTATGAATTTTTCTCCAAAAGTCTTCTAAATTATTTCTAAGTACCATCCCTTTTGGATGAAAGAAAGGAAAACCTGGTCCTTCATCGCGTACACTAAATAGATCTAGTTCCTTACCTAGTTTGCGATGATCTCTCTTGGCTGCTTCTTCTAAAAGAGTAAGATACTTTTTAAGACTGTCTTTATCTGTAAAAGCTGTGCCATAGATTCTTTGCAACATAGGTCTCTTACTGTCACCTCTCCAATAGGCACCAGCAAGACTCAATAACTTGAATGCTTTGAGTTTACCTGTACTTGGCAAGTGAGGTCCTCTACAGAGATCCTCAAATTCACCTTGTGCATAGAGTGATACATCACCTTCTAGCTCTTCGATTATCTCGACTTTATATTGATCTCCTTTGGCTGCAAAATAAGCCAAAGCCTCATTGCGTGATAATACCCTTCTAGCAAAAGGCACATCTTCTGAAACTATTTTTTTCATTTCAGTTTCGATCTTTTCTAAGTCATCTTCGCTGAGTTTTTCATCTAGGTCTATGTCGTAGTAAAAGCCATCTTTTGTAGCTGGACCGATCGCAAATTTGGCACTCGGAAAAAGGCGCTTTACGGCCTGCGCCATAATATGGCTGGCTGAGTGCCTGACAATCTCTAATGCCGCTTCTGACTTTAGCGTAATGACCTCAAAACTTCCACTGTGAGGCAGAGGTCTATTCAGATCCATATACTGGTCATCAAGTTTTATAGCTATAGCAGCTTTAGCAAGCCGTGGACTAATTTCTTCTGCAACCATATAGCCTGTAGTACGTGAGTCCTCGTGGTATTCTTTTTTGCTCCCATCTGGTAATGTCAAAATTAACATATCCTGACCTCCTCTTTTTGAATATAAAAAAAGAGCCTTCGTCCCTAGGGACGAAGTGCTCCGTGGTTCCACCCTAATTCACAAATCAAAAGCGTTCTAAGCTCTTTTTTTGTACTCTGCTTTGATAACGGTCTGTGACCGGCTCCTTATACTTACAAAAGTGTTCCAAAGAGCGACTAAAAGGTGGTCACCTGCATAGTAAGAAGCTTTCACCCAAAGATTTTAGAACCTTAGACTTCTTTCTCTAAAAGGTTGCAGGAATCTTCCTTTATCATTGCCTGTAATATTGTCTTTTTAAAAAAACTAGTAAACATGGTGGGAGCGAACGGAATCGAACCGTTGACCTCTTGCATGTCACGCAAGCGCTCTAACCTGCTGAGCTACGCCCCCAATTCCCTAGAAGGTTCGTTTCTATGGTAACACCTAAGACGCAATGTGTCAACAGATATTCGGTTTTTGTGTAGTTATTTTCTCCAAATTTTCTTTTTGTTTTTTCCAAGCAAAGTGCTTTCCTGCTACAGCTAATTGTATCTTGAATGATCTTTAGCAAGCCTGCCTAAAGGTTCCTTTATTGCTTTTAGTTTAGGGAGCGACTTTATTTGTACTTAACAGATACATATGAAAAAAATAATCAAAAACTGCAATAAGCACACCAAAAACTACTAAAGGGAGAGTTGTTGGCGCAAAATAATTTGAAAACACTCCAAATATAAGTGCCGCTACAATCCCTAAAATGCCATTACTTATTGAAGAAACGACATTTCCCATCGCAGGTAA
>JAQVYS010000114.1 GCA_028708605.1 Bacillota bacterium | reverse complement strand
AGAGATATTGCCTGCAAAGTCTTGTGCCGATACCTTAACAAATTTTGCGTCCTCTGGGACCTTAAATTCAGCATAGGTTATGGGACAACTTTTCCCTGCTTGAAACGAGCGGAAGCTGTAACCACCCGGGAAAATTGTTGGGTAGGACTTTTGTCCTGCGAAAAAGTTCACATCCCTACTTGCGCTACACCATAGCTTGGCAATACCGTCTTCAAAAATAAAATCGCGAATTATAGGCGCAGTTTCGCCTTCTCTGCTAGCTGAGGCATAGAAGCTTCCATCTCTGATGGCAGTTAATATGCCTTTATGAGAAAAGTCGTTGGTTTTCACGGTAATATACCCACCACAGTAATCGTTGGTACCTCCACCTCCGTGGGCATCGTCTGTTGCAAAACACCAAACATAATTTTCATGCCATAGCAGGTGATCATAAAAAACCTCAGCGTTGCCGCATCTCCATTCGATCTGGCAATTGTGGTTATAGATCTCTATTCCTACTAAGTTTTTTAAATCTATAATATCTCGAATACAATCCCGTGACCAATGCGGATGGTTATAGATGACTAGATTATCTCTTTCTAAGAGATAATCGATTAATTCTTGAGTCGACATTTGATTAAAAAACGCCTGATCTAGTCGCTCTCCGTTTCCAAATTTTGTCGTTTTAGGATCTCCAAAGGCGATCATGTGATGCAGACCTGCTCCACCTTTTGAGGTATGAACCTCAGCAGCTGGTATGGAAAGGAATTCTGCATTTTCGCACTCTGAAAAGTAGCTGTATACCATATGGTCAGTAATGGCTAAGAAATGGTAGCCATTTCGTTTGTATCGCTCTATTGTATCAAGCGGTGAATATCTGCCATCAGAAACTGTAGTATGGGTATGGAGGTTGCCTTTATAATAGTTACCCTCCCTGTTAAGCGTATACAATCTCATCGTTCAAAACCTCTTTCTATGGATATTTTTAATGATCGATAATTTCACTTACTTAAAATCTTTTAAGAGTTTTATTGTGGCTTTTAGTAATGATCTAGGAGAGATGGTGTTAATAGAAAGCAGTTATATTAATCTAGATGCTCTTACTTAATCAACAATCTCCGATTCCTTTTGTACCGCAATAAAAGACGCGTCAAACTGGACGTTTTTTGGCAATTTCAGTACATACTTAGCTAGCTTTTGCTAAACACCTGCATAGAAAGAAACAGTTTTTTATCTTATTAAAAGCATCTAGCGATTCTGCGATCGCTCCCCTATCTTTTTTGACTAGATCATTCGTCAAAATTCATATTGATTATAACGCAACTACGATGCGAGTCAATTTTATAACAGCAGAATCTAGATGAATTTCGGAGCTGGAGTTTGGCTTCTAGAAGCAGTCCGTGTAGATCCGCAATTTAGTCTCGAAGCAAAAAAAGACCTGACTTGGTCTCTTGTAGGCAAGGCCTTTAAGCTTAGGGTCATTTATAGTGGTAGTTTTTCTAGCTTTATTGGTTAAGAACCAAACAGAAAAGCCAAAAGGTAACAAAAGCAAACGAGCGCCAAACAATTTAGGAAGCTAGCTAAGATCATTGTAAAGCCAATCCCGTTTGCACTTCTTACTGCGGTAAAGGTATTTAGCTTAAAAAGCATACTCTAATCTTTTATATAGCTAATATACACCTGTTATCAGTTTAGCTTCTAAAGATAGATGCGGCCTTTTAGAGCTTAAAACCGATGGCAGCAAAAAAGATAGTTCCTGGAAATTTTTGTGATTAAGCCAAAATGTCTTAGCGATAATTACAAGTTATCTAGAAAACTTAATTTAACCAAAAAACCGGCATTATGACTTTGTGGTCACGAATGATCTAGTTGTACTTAACTTCGCTAAAGAGTTCGTTTTAATTGCCTAGTTTTAGCTGATTTTAATGCTTTCTAAGGTTCACATTACAACGATTACAACGCTTTTTTTCTTCAAAACAAGAATTTGCCAAGATCAGTCCAACCCATCTTTCTCATAGAATAACTACAAAATTAGCTAAATAGTATTGACATTTATCCTCGTAGTAGTTTAAAATACATTTGTTTAGTCTTTCTAAACCAATTGTTTAGTAAGGTAATACCAAAAAAGGGGTGAACTCGAATGAAAATTGGCGAAAAAATTAGACGTCTACGTATGCAACATAACTTAACGCAAGAGGAGTTAGCAGACCGTTGTGAATTGTCCAAGGGTTTTATTTCGCAAGTAGAACGGGAACTTACTTCCCCATCCATTGCAACCCTTGTGGATATTTTAGCTGCTCTTGGAACTAATTTACCTGATTTTTTTAACGATGAATTGCCAGATAAAATCGTTTTTACTAAAGATGACGTCTCAGTAAAAACGAACGAGGAACTAAATAACGAAATCCATTGGATTATTCCTAATGCCCAAAAAAACGCCATTGAACCTATTATTGTTCACCTCAAGCCTCACGGAAAAACCGCTTTTGATCAACCTCATGACGGTGAAGAATTTGGCTATGTATTAAAAGGACAAGTTCAACTCCACTTCGGTACTAAAAAGGTACGAGTCCGTTCTGGAGAAGCTTTTTATTTTGCTGCACAAACAAGTCATTATATTTCCAACGCAACAGAAAAACCAGCTAGCGTGTTGTGGGTTTCTACTCCACCTAGTTTTTAATTTTCAGAAAGGGGGAACTGAAATGCTTGAAGACATTGTTGAGCTTAAGGGAGTTTCCAAGATATTTGATGAAACAGTGGCACTAGCAGATTTAAATCTAACTATTAGAAAAAACGAGTTTGTAACCCTATTAGGACCAAGCGGATGCGGTAAAACTACCACATTGCGTTTGATCGGAGGCTTTGAACAACCAAACTCTGGAACGATTTGGTTCGGAGGCAAAGAGATTAGTAATGTTCCCTCATATAAACGCCCGGTAAATACTGTTTTCCAGCGTTACGCATTGTTTTCACATCTTGATGTTTACGAAAATATCGCCTTTGGACTACGTATTAAAAAACTTGACGAAAAGACTATTGCGCAGAAAGTGAGCAAAATGTTAGATCTGGTGAATCTTCAAGGCTTTGATAAAAGGGGTGTTAACTCCCTTAGTGGCGGCCAACAACAACGGGTTGCTATTGCTCGGGCACTTGTCAATGAACCAGAAATGCTCCTCCTAGATGAACCTCTAGCTGCATTAGATCTAAAACTGCGCCGAGAAATGCAACACGAATTAAAAAACATGCAAAAACAGTTAGGTATCACCTTTGTCTTTGTCACACACGATCAAGAAGAGGCTCTTTCTATGTCTGATACTGTCGTGGTTATGAAAGATGGAGAGATTCAACAAATCGGCACACCAGAGAAGATCTATAATGAACCAGCAAATGCCTTTGTAGCAGGATTTATTGGAGAAAGTAATATCATTGATGGTATCATGCGTGCAGATTGCTTAGTTGAATTTGGAGGCATCCTATTTGACTGTGTAGATGCAGGTTTTGATCAGGACGAACCAGTTGATGTAGTTATTCGCCCTGAGGATTTGGTTTTAATTCCAGAAGACCGCGCTAAACTTACAGGTACGGTTCGCTCGGTAACCTTCTTGGGAGTGCACTACGAAATGTTTGTGGATGCGCCCGATGGGACTGCTTGGCTCGTCCATAGCACACTGATGGAACCAGTCGGTACCAAAGTAGGATTAGAATTGGCTCCGTCTGACATTCACATTATGAAGAAGGTGGATGAGTGATGAAAAGAAACCTAACCATGATCCCCTATCTTGTTTGGATGTCTCGCTTTGTCATTATCCCCATGCTTTTAATAGTGTATTATGCCTTTACGGTTACAACTCCTGAGGGTACTACCTGGACT
>JAQVYS010000006.1 GCA_028708605.1 Bacillota bacterium | reverse complement strand
TTGATTTGATTAGAGATAAGATAAAATCTTCCAAAATTGAATTTGAGGAGAGGATTTCTTTAAGTTTTTGAGTATTATTAATCATGAGAGGTCCTCCTTCGGGGTTTGGTTTTTTGTCACAAAACTTATACCCGAACTAAAGGACTTCTCCTTTTATTTACACAAAATATTTTACACTATCCCTTTGAAACTGAAGTTTTGCTAGATATTTAAATCTTAGAGGAGATTGAAAGCGCACATGTAATCTAGTAGTGTATAGTCTTATTTATCTTTAATCCGATGGGAGTTGGAAAAATTTGCGCTTAATAAGAAGAAAGGTAAGATCCACGTTTTGTATCACAATTTGTCTTACGTTTTTTTTGAGTTTGACTGCAAGTGTTTTTGCTCAGAATTCTGTCTTTGAGGAGAATCAACTTATGAGACAAGAGATGGAACAAAAAAAGCAAGAAATGGCACTTTTAGATTACGATACTGTAGAGGATAAAATAAATAGAATAGAATCTCTTGCCTCAAGCACAGAAGATAAAGACAGAGCAGAAGCTTTTGCACTTTTGAAAGAAGTGAGAGCAGATCTTACAGAATCACGCCCAGTAGAGACTCGTGCAGTATGGCTTGATGACCAAGCTTTAGCTAAGATTAGCTCTCCAATGGAACTAAGAAACCTTATTAGTTGGTTAAATGATTTAAATGTCAACATTATACTGCCTTGTGTTTATTTTGCAGGAGAGGCTATCTATGAATCTGATATAGTTGAACAAGGACTTTGGTACAAACTCTGCTTCCCAGATGAAGATCCTCTTGACATTATCATCGAGGAGGCACATAAATATGGAATGGAAGTCCATCCTTGGGTTATGGTCTATGGCTTACAAGGCAACATAGAGCCTTTTTTGGATAGGTTAGATTTGCTTGATCGAAACATTAAAGGCGAGTACAATGACACTGCTCATACAGATTATTTCTTTTCTCCTGCTCACCCTGAAGCAAGAGATCATCTTCTTTCTATTATGTTAGAAGTCGCCAAATACGATATTGATGGTATCCATTTAGATAATATTAGGTACAAAGACGGGTTTGGCTATGGAGATTACGCCGTAGGGTTGTATCAAGAACTTTTCGGACGTGATCCCCGTGAGCTTTCAATGTCTTCAGTCTATTATAACCACTTCAGAGAGTTTAAAGCCCAGTTTATCGCAAGCTTTGTGGAACTAGTAAGAGTTGAGATGTTAAGATTAGATCCCCATATAATGGTCTCAGCAGCTACAGCTCCAAGAACCTGGGGTAAAAACTCACTGGGACAGGATTGGCATAACTGGATCGACAATAGAAGCTTGCACTTTGTCTTACCGATGAGTTACTCTGCAGACCCCAAAGAATACAAAGAGCTTCTTGATTTTGATCTTAACCGTATTGGTGGACGCACTTATGCTTACCCAGGCATGACCCTGTACTCCTTTACACCTGAAGTCATGGCAGAAGAATGGTTAGTGGGACAAAATGCGCCGATGACAGGACAGACGTTATTTTCGCTCTTACACATTAAAACACCATATTATCAGATCTTAAGAAACGGCCTCTTTAGAGATAAAGCGTATCCTACATTCCGCGATCCTGCAAACGCAGCAGTTATATTCCTAGACTGGTTAAGTCAACGTGTAGAGGCCTTAGGTAGTTATGCTGGTTTTTCAGTGGAAGAAAAAAACTTGTGGCTAGCTGATTTTAACAGAATCAGCGACATGATTGAGAATTTCCCTGGCCCAAAGTATGGAACTAGGGATTTAAGAGCCCACGTTCCCGAGGATAACGACTATTGGAACAAGGTGCTAGAAGAGATAAATAGTCTGTCTGCAAAAACTGATAAACTTGAAGGACCGAAAAAACAAAGGTTGAAAAACGATTTAAGCCAGCTAAAGAGTCTTATTACACCTCTTGAATACACTACAAGACCATTTGATTTAGTGGCAATAACTTACTAAAATAGAGAGCCTTGCACCAATTAATGCAAGGCTCTTTTCGTTTACCACTTTAGTTGTTAATTTTTGTTTTTTCTTTTAGTTTTCATCGTTTGGTTTGTCAGTCAAAATCGCTAACCTATTAATAGTTACAGGACCTGGGACAGCATTGATCATCATGGTAAACTCAAGAGGTTTTGTAAGATCAAAACCGTTATCGAGTAAGGCCTGAGTAATATCATATACGCCCGTAAAGAGACCAGGACCACCGTCTGAATCCTTCCGTGCAATGCCTTCAATGACATAGTTGATGCGGAAAGATCGACGTTTACGTTCTTGTTTGACTAGGGGATAAATGACCCAACCGCTTCCAGCATTTACATCTAATTCTAGATAGATTTTGCCACCTTCAAGATGAAGAGGAATGTTTACAGTTAGGTATTTCATTTGGGGCCAACTGTTTGGGGCATATGCGGTTTTTTCAATGGTGATTCCGCTTCCATTAGTAGGCGTAGCTTTCAGATAAGATCGTTCATCTTTTATGCTAGCAGGGCCTGCTGAGTTTTCCCAGGCATCTAAAGCTAAATCGAAAGTATAGAGTAGCTTTAAATCAGCAGGATCGATCGCGTCTTCGGATTTTTTTCGAAGGTTATAGATTGCATTACTTAAATCAATATATGCTTTAAGGACCTCTAAATCACTAGGGAAGTCTGTTTTCAAGGTTTTTGTTGCTACTTTTAAGGCAGAACTAAATTCATTAAAAGACGCAGTCAAATAGTCTTCTTTTTCGAGCAGGTTAGACTCACAGACAAGTGCTTCTAGGTTTTGTAAATCAACTGGTCTTATAAAAGCGTCTGAAAGATTAAGAGCTTTTTCTTCTAGAAAGATGGGGAAGGTAAAGGCTACTTTATTTGCATTTGAGATAACGGCCATAAGTGGGGAGGAATCTTGTGAGACCTTCAAGGTTTGACCTTTCTTTAGCTTTTTAGCTGCAATTTCAGTTTTTGTTACAGCTGCACTAAAGAAAGCTGTTGTGATCTCCCTTTTTGGAGGTATAAAGTCAATGCTAATTGTGAATTCGTCACGGTTTCCGTGAGGGTTTTTTCCGCCTGTAATAGGGGAGAAGGTTTTCGTAGATACAGTATTGCCACAAAAAGACATCGAGCGCATATATCCTTCACCATTACAGTAAGGGACATTACCAATGTAATGTTTGTTGCCATTATAATAAGAGTCTGGCTCTAGTTGGACGAATTGATAGTCGGATAGTATTTCGTAGAAAGTGCGAGAGGCAATCTGTTTTTTTAGAGTAACAGCTCCATCGCTATGACCACAAAGGAGCATTTTGACATTTTCGTTTGGTACAACAATTTCGTTGAAGATTACTTCAGCGCGGGAAGTCTCATCCCAGGTCGCTGTAGTAGCTCTTAGATACTGATGAGTACAGATAATTGCATTGCGATGGCTATATCTTTTTAGAACTTGATTGGCCCATTCTACAGTCTCAGGAGTGCCCTCGACACCATAGCCAAGGTACAAAATGACAAAGTCAGTATTTCCTATTGTAATTAGATCAAAATGAGATGCATTGTCGTTTAGGCTACCTCCGTAAAAAGCCTTATTGCGGTAGCGACTGGCTCCAAAGTACTCGGAGTACAGGCTGTAGTCTGCACTTGGGTAGTTTCCCGTATCGTGATTACCGGAAACAGCGCCATTTGGAAGATCCGCCTTATCGACATAACTAAAGGCTTTGTCTGCGATTACCCACTGGTCAGGAGCAAGTGCACTTTCTGGAGAGTCGTCAACTAGGTCACCGGTAGTAATTAGATAGCCGGCTCTTCCAGCTTCATACTCAGCCCCGGCAAATTGGTAGCTTCTGTAGTAAAAGTCGTGCAAATCCTCAAACTTGGTATAGTGTTGAGGATCAGTGATCCAAAGCATTGTATTACTGCCGTTTGTCACGTAGTCAGGCATAGCAATAACATAGATTTTACCATCCATGTTGTAAGTTTGAATATCTACTTCAGCTTGTAACTCGACTTCTCCATAACCAAAGGCAACACGGTCAAAGGACGATGTCTTCTGATTATAGACCTTAAGTGCTAAACGTTCGTCCTCTAAAGTCTTGCCATGAAAGGAGAGAAAGAGGGTCTTATTTTTGACTTTAGAAACATCAACTTCAAATAAGTGATATGGTATACCAGATACTGAGGTAGTGGTAAAAATACCTTCTTTGTTTCGGAATAGCTGCAGGTTAGGCTCTGGAACAGCCTCTACTATAGAAAAGTCTTGTAGATCAGGTGTTGTTCCATAGGAGGCTTTATAATCCAGTGTATCAATGTTATAAAGAGTAACCTTAGGCGACCCTTCTTTTACTGTTAAATCGAATGCCCCATCTTCGTTTTCTAAGAGTTGATAATCTGGGGTTACATCATCTGTAACTATAAAGTAAACACTCTGATAGACTGTGTTATCTGCTTTATCGCTAGCTTCAAAGATTAGAGAATATGAACCGGGCTTAAGGTTTTTGAGAGTGTAGGTAAAGTCTTTACCCCGAGCAATTTGCTTTCCTTCTAAAAGAATATTACTTATCTTAAGACCAGAACATTCATCAGTGAAGCTACCTTCAATCATAAAGCCATTTGTAACTAACTGGTTATTTTTCAGATTTGTTACAATTTGAGGTGGAGAGTTGTCTACTAGGATATCACCTTTAAAAATCAAGTTTTCTCCAGCATAAGCTTCAATTAGGTGGTTACCATCATTAAGTTTTGTAGTATCAATCTCAAAGACTGCCTCAGAGCCAGGTCTTTGGTAGTTAAGGAGAAATTCGACTTTGTATGGTATATCGTAGCGTCCCATATCTACAGAGTTAAGCTTGGTTCTATCAGTGTTGTTTCCAGCCCAAGTGTCATGATTTCCCCATCCATCGCCAAGCCAGAAGAGTTCGTCTTCACTAAATGGATACGGAACGTATCTTGTAACGACCTTTTCTGTTGAACCCACAGCTTTTGCTTTATAAGAGACAAAACCATCAGGCTCTACGATGGAGCCATCAGGTAAGACAAACTTAACGTGACTTAACAAAAAATCGTCTTTAGTTTGTCCTTGATGGTTTGTTGCTTGTCCGTGGGGTCTTTTTTCATTATAGGGACCATTTCCCCAATAGCCGCCTACGATCACAGATACAGCGTTTTCGCCTTCTCTAAAAAGACTTGCATTTATCGCATAGCCTTTAGCGCCATCACTTGGAAAACGACCAAGGCTTTTGCCGTTTAGACCGATTGTGTTACTGGCATTATAGGTACTATCTGTTTTAATATCCCGGTCAGGCGTACCATCGCCACCTTGGTAAATAATAAGGATTTGTGGTTTTTTATCTGCCGGTTTATATTCGTTGCCATCTACCTTTAGGGTGAAAAAGTCACCTTCGTTGCCTTTTACATAGATATTTGCAGTTCCTTTAAGGTTTTCGCCTTCTTTTAAATTCAGAGCATAGCCATCGAGACTCTGATTTGCAGAGGCTAAGACAAAAGTAAATGTAGAAAAAATAAGTAGAGTAAATGCTAATTTCCTAAATGACGACATGTTTTTCCCTCCAAATTATCCTTGCATTTTAAAATTCTAAAAGACATGGTAAAATAATAAAACAGCCCTAATGTTTATTTCTTGTAGTTAGTTAGATTGCCTCTAAAATTTAAGTGAAAATTTTTCCAAGTTTTAAAATAAGATTGCGTGACATAGAAGCTAAAAACCTGCTAAAGATTGATGTATAGCTTTCACTGGGATAGGTGTATACTTATTAAAACAAAAGCAGGAATTTTAGGGTTCTATTTAGTATTAAAAGGGAAACCCTGTTATAAACCCTACAGCGTTTAACTACAGTTACAAGTGGAACTGTAAAGAAAATTATAATGTCTATAAAATCGCTTTGGGGAAGTTTAGAGAAAGAGAGAAGAAAATAGCACTCAAAGAAGATTTAGTTACTCTTGTTTAGCCTGATAATGAAGGGAGGAAGCAACTTTTGCTTTTAGTAGAGGTTGTGACTATATTTGCGAATTAGTGTTGTTAAAGAGATAAAAGATTCTGAATGGCGCGTAGCTATAACACCTGCAGGTGTAAGAGCATTAACTGCAAGAGGGCATGAGGTTTTAGTCGAAAAAAACGCTGGCCTCAGTAGTGGCATCCCAGATAGTGACTATGAAAAAGAAGGTGCTAGGTTAGTAGATGATGTCAAAGAGCTATGGGACAGAGCTGAGTTAATGCTTAAAGTAAAAGAACCGATAGGAGAGGAACTAGCAATGATGCATGAAGGCCTTCTGCTCTTTACCTACCTGCATCTAGCTACTGTACCAGAGCTAGCCGAAGCTCTATTGCGTTACAAGGTAAACTCCATCGGTTACGAAACAGTTCAATTAGATTCTGGAGCATTGCCGCTACTTTCTCCAATGAGTGAGATCGCAGGTAGAATGGCAGTTCAAGAGGGAGCTCTTTATTTAGAGAAGGTCAGAAAAGGCAGAGGTATTCTACTAGGAGGAGTATCTGGAGTTCCAGCTGCAAACGTTACAATACTTGGGGCAGGTACCGTCGGTACCAATGCTGCAAAGGTGGCTATGGGCATGGGAGCCCAGGTCACTGTTATAGACATTAATCTAGAAAGACTGAGAAACTTAGACGATATTTATTGGGGTAAGATTCAGACCTTGGCTAGCAACGCCTATAATATAGAAGAAGCGATAATGTACTCTGACCTTGTCATTGGCTCAGTTTTAGTTCCTGGTGCAAAATCGCCACATCTTGTCAGCAGGGAAATGATCTCTAAGATGCAACCAGGTAGCGTTATCGTTGATGTTGCCATCGACCAAGGTGGTTGCTTTGAGACTTCTAGACCTACTACGCACTCAAAACCTACCTTTATTTTAAACGATGTGACTCACTACTGCGTAAGCAATATGCCTGGAGCTGTGCCTCGCACTTCGACCTTTGCGTTAACTAATGCCACATTACCTTATGTTTTGCTCTTGGCAGATAAAGGCTTCGAGCAGGCAATTGAAGCTAATAGACCTCTTGCAAGAGGAGTCAATACAGCAGATGGTCAGTTGATGCATCCAGGACTTAGAACAATTTAGTAAGCAGGCCATTTGGCCTGCTTTTTAGTGTGCTCAGCAGGTTCTGCGTCAAGTGATTGAGCCTATCTTTGAAACTTTCTTTCACCCATCGAGCTACGGCTACCGTCCAAATCGTTCATGTCAACATGCGATCGCAAAAGCAGAGCTGTTCCTTAAAAGGTTCAACTTCACCTATGTAGTAGACATGGACCTATCGAAGTGTTTTGACAGCCTAGATCATGTACTAATTATCCAGGGAGTACACAGGAATATTAGTGATGGAAGAATCCTCAGCCTGATCAAGGCATCATTGACGGTAGGTGTAATTACAGATGGAGCTTTTGAAGATATAGCGATAGGTAGTCTACAAGGTGGAGTGATCTCTCTGTTATTGGCGAATATCTATCTAGATGAATTTGATCAGAAGATGAAAGCTCAAGGGATAAGAATCGTGCGTTATGCGGACGATATTTTAACTTTGCCCGAAATGATAATGAGGCGAATAGATATCAGTAACTAGCAGAACAAATGCTAGCGAATGACTTAAAGCTTGTGGTAAATAAAACCAATACTCACATCACTAGCCTAGATAAGGGAGTACCTTTTCTAGGCGTAGTCGTACACAGAAAGTATATTGCAGTACATCCCAAACGCATCAAACGGTTTAAAAACCGAGTTAGGAAACTAACTCCGCGAAACAGCGGGAGAAGTGTAGAGGAACTAAACCAATTTCTCAGGGGATGGAGTGGTTACTTTCAATTACGAACTGTAAAATCTTGTTGAGAGTAATGTTGGGTTGGATTTGTCGAAGACTTAGGATAAAAAATGCGTGAGTGGAAAAGTTGGAAATCTCTCCACTGTACAATAAGGCAAAGAGGCTACAAAGGTAATTTTGTGAAAATCTCCATGAATCGATGGAGAAACTCAGCGATCTCCTTACTCAGTCTAGCCTTACCGAATAAGTGGTTTGACGAAATAGGTCTAATCGACTTAGAAAAATACAATGTTGGGGTTTTGTGGCAGGTTTATGAAATAACTGCCTGAGGATCTTAAAAAGCGGTATACGCGGCTCGTATGTGCCGTTTTATGAGAGGAAAACTGCTAGGCTGATCACCTAGAGGCTACCTACTCGATTAACTTTTACTTTGTTTTTTAAACAGAAGACAAAAAACTAAAGGATTTGAACTTGATTTTCATGAATTTAATCGTAAGTGGGAGGTGATAGAAATGTTGACTCTTTTAGTTGGAGATGCAGTGAAAAATCGTGAAAAACTTGTAGATTTGCTCTGCGACAGACTAAACAAAGAAGACCCAAAGGTAAAATACATAGTCAAAGAGCCGCTCTTAAGAACAAAAATTCAAGAATTACTAACAAGAAAAGGCATTTTTGCATTAGCCCCAAATCCAATTTTAACCAGGGATGTAATTTTTAGGGGCAAAGAAGAGTCGTTGCATCCTGCTCTACAAGATCTTTATTTGCTGCAGATAATTGAGAAAGAGAGAGAGAATCTTGAACTATTAAATGAATTAAGTATCGGAAGCTTGGTATCTTCAGTCAGTAGGTTTTTTAGGGAGCTCAGGGTAGCTAGAATCAGTCCTGAAGCGTTTAAGGAAAATCTTAACGGAAGGCTAAAAACACCAAAGAACCACGACTTGCACCTTCTCTACAAGGCTTATACAGATTTTGTAAAAACCAAAGGCTTTAGAGAAGTGGAAGAGGTTTTGTGGAAGGCTTTAGATACTCTGTATTTTTCTAGCGACGAAACAGTTATTCTTGATGGCTTTTACAACCTAGATCCGTTTGACGAGGCTTTGATTCAAAAACTGTTAACACTAAATGTTGATCTTTACATCAACTATCCTTATGTAGCAGATTCAGAAGCTTTTGAGGCTTTAGAGACAGGCTATAGGTTCTTAAAAAAGCAAGCAGGGAAAGTCTTAGTATCGAGTCCAAGGCAAATAGGCGACGTAAAAGTTTTTCAAGCACAAACTCCAAAACAAGAGGCTCAATATGTTCTTAAAACTATCAAAAAATTGTTTTGGGAACAAAAAATAACCCATGCAGACGATATTGTAATACTCACTAACAATCCTAAAATCTATAGACCGATTTTTGCTAGAATGTGTGAGGCTGAAGAGATTGATTTTAGGCCAGGGCCTGTTAGCTTAAACCAAACAGCAGTCGTAAAGGAAATAAACACCCTAATAGCATATCTTACAAGACCTCTTGAAAAAGAAGAATTTCGAGCTTTGCTTTTAAGCAAGTACTTTGATTTTGAGTATTTTCTTAAAGAGATCTCCCAAGTTGAGATTGTAACATTTCTTAATCAGATAAGATTAAATGGGACAAGTGATCTTTGGTCTAGGAGACTAAAAAGACTACAGAATAAATCGATAGAATCTAAGCAACTCTTAAAGGCACTTGAGGCGCTCCAAGAGATCGTAGATTGGGGTCAAAAGAAGCTTCAAGCAAGTAGCATTGCTCAATCGTTCTTAGAACTATTAGAGAAACTTAAGGTATATGATAACTTATTTTTAACTGCAAGCTTCGATCCCTACCAAATCTTGGAATTACGAGCATTTGTAGAAGCGAAAGAACACCTACTTAACCTAGCAGAGCAAGTTCAAGATGAGACCTTTACAGTTAGCGAATTTTTGAAATCATGGAGCTATAGTTTAGATTATAGTCGTCTAACCGTAACCAAAGATGGCATCAGTGTTCATAGCATTAACGAAGCCCCATTAATTGAGAGTAAGTACGTCTTTGTAGTTGGTTTATCTGAAGATGAATTCCCAGCTAAAGCACTTGAAAAGTGGAGTTTTAAAGATGAAGAAAGAGAACTTCTAAACCAAGATAACATATACCGTATGTCGCTTTCAAAGGATCAAGAAAAGCTGCAGGACTATCTCTACTGGGAAAGCATAAGGTGCGGCAGCGGAGTATATTTATCTAGCCCAGCAGAAAGTAACGGTCATTATAAAGAAAAATCAAGATATATTGACGAACTTTATGAATTTGGCTTAGAAGAGCTGCCTGAAGAGCCTCAAGTAGAACCTTTAATAACTACCCAAAATGAATACATGGAGTACGTTGTACAAGATCCTAAAAACCTTAAAACACTGCCTCAAGCGCTTCAAGACAGCATATTAGACTATCAAAACTATGCCAACGAGAAATACACTTGCGCCAAATTAGGATACCAGAAAGGGGCATACAAGAAAACTCTTTCGGTAACGGCATTTGACGAATACCTAGACTGTCCTTACAGGTTTTTTGTTCACAACCTTCTTGGTCTTCGGAAAGAGGAGATTCTCAGCGAAGAAGTCTCTAGCCTTGAAGGAGGAAGTCTTTGGCATAAGGTACTTGAACTCTACTATAAAGACCTTTTAGACCAAACTCCCCCGTATCGATTTGATACTGAAAGATATGACAATATTGTTTACAATGTGTTTGAAAAAAGTACTGCAAGTGAGTTTTATCAAAAAGTAGAGATGGAAAAGTATTATGAAAACGTCAAACGCTATATTAAGGATGATTTAAATAGAACGAATTTTACACCTAAATTGTTAGAGGTTCGCTTTGGCGATAAAAAACAGCCAGTTCTGCAAGTAGGACCGTACATTTTAAAAGGCATGATCGACAGGGTCGATTTTATCTACGGAGAAGTTGAAAACGACGGCTATTTAGAAGGCTATTTTATAACCGACTATAAGCGTTCTCAAAGCAGTCTTGAAAGCGCTAAAGCTAGTAATAATTTTCAACTTGTTGCCTATATTTTAGCCTTAAAAGAGGCAGGATCTCTGCCAATACTTGGGGCAAAATTCCAATGTTTAACCGGAGATGAAACTCATTTATGGAGTAAGATTGCATGTAAGCTTTTTAACCGAAGAGGTTTTCGCACAAAAACGCAGGAAGACTTTGAAAATGATATTAGAGATCGCTTAAAGAGAGCGGAAGAAAAGGCTATAGAGCTGCTTAATGGAGTCTATGCACCAAACTACACTAGCACTACCTGTAGATACTGCTCTTTCATGGATCTTTGCCAAAGACCTACAAGAAAAGGTGAAGAAGATGCAGATTAGATATGATTTTGAGCCAACACCTGAGCAAGCTAAGGCTATAAACTGCTTAGATAGTGACGTTGCTGTAGTAGCTGGGGCAGGTGCAGGTAAAACTAGAGTGTTAATCTATCGCATCCTAAATATTGTCCTAAATGACAAGGCTGATTTTAACAATATCGTAGCTATTACCTTTACAGAAAAAGCAGCAGCTGAAATGAAGGTTAAGCTACGAAAGGAAGCTTCAAATCAAATAAAACTCAATCCTCTTTTAAAAAACAAACTCTCTAAGGCGCCGACTGCTTTGATCTCAACAATTCATGGCTTCTGCAGTAATATCATTAGAAGGTTCGCATTAACTATTGGGTATGTACCTGAGTTTACTGTACTTGATCAAGAAGATTCCTCAAGATTGTTGTTAAAGAGTATTACAGAGGTTTTAGAAGCTAACGAAAACATCAATGATCCTGTTTTTATACGTTTTAAGGCAAAAGCCTATAACTTAAAGGAGAATCTTGAATATGCCTACAATAAAATGCGCGAGTTTGGTTATAGATTAGATGAAGCGGTAGATATTTCTAAGGAGAGTTTTTTTACTGCCAAAGCTTACGCTAAAGAAAACTTAGCAAATTTTATTAGCACAATGGAAAGAGCTTATGATGCTAATGAAATTTCGCGTTCTTTCTTTGCTGAGGATCTACTTCCACAGTGGAGCGACATTGGGGTTTTATTTAAGAGGCTTCAAAAAGACGAAAAGTTGGCCTTGCATGAGAAAGAAGAGCTTATTTTATACTTAGAGTCTTTACATGGTCTTTCTTCACTAGGCAAAGCTTATGAAGAGTATAAGGATGTAATAATTAATCAATCAAAAATGATTCCATTTTTCTTTACAGAAAAAGATCAAAAAAACGTTATCTTGAGATTTTCTCAATTACTTAAAGATATTGACACTCGCTATAATGAACTAAAGAAAGAGTTAAGTAGTCTAGATTTTATAGACTTGCAACAAAAAGCCTTAGAAATAATTAAGAATCCTGATGTAAAGCAGCAGTTAAAAAAAGAATATCTTTATATTATGATAGACGAATATCAAGATACGAACTACCTTCAGCAACAGATAGTCGATGAGCTGTGGCAGGATAACACGAATCTTTTTATTGTTGGAGATCCTAAGCAGTCGATTTATCGATTTCGCGGAGCTGAAGTGGCGTTATTTGAAGATACAAGCTTAGAAATCGAGAAAAAATCTGGAAAAAAAGTCAAATTAAGCCATAATTTCCGTTCCAATAGTACTTTAATTGATTTTTATAACGATTTTTTTAGTGAATTTATGCCAGGCGAAGATAATAAGCCTTATGCTATAGGGTATGAAAACGCTAAAAGTCCCAAAGAAGATCCAGACAATGATGCTTTTAACATTATAGCTTGTCATTACAATTGTCGAGAAGACCCGGAGACCATTCCTTATAGAGTGTGGCAAGCTAAAGCAATAGCCAGGTTAATTGGTGAAGCCGTTAAAGAGGAGAAGGCAAAGTACGGAGATTATGCAGTACTGTTTGCAAAAAGAAGTACAGGTCTTTCTGAATTAGAAGAAGAGTTCAGCCAAAGTGGAATTCCGTTTGTTTCAGGCAATAGTCTGGCTTTCTACCAAAGGGAAGAGATTAGAGAGTGTCTTGCTTTGATTGATTTTCTAAGCAATCCTACAGATGATCTAGTTCTTGCGGCTACCCTTAAAGGTCCTTTTTTTGGCATTACAGATCAAAAGCTGTATGAGATTTTTCAGAAGACAAAGAAAGAGAATTTACCAAACATCTATGCTACAATTTTACGCTACGGTGGAAACAGCTTTCTTGTAAAAAGTGAACAACAGAAATTTGGCATACAGGACATAGATGATAATAGTTTCGAGGACTTAGCTAAGAAACTAGCGGAACTATGTAGATATTACGGATACAAGAATCTAGACGATATTTTAGCTGACGAGATCAAAAAATCTCAGTTTAACTTAGTGCTTCTTGCTCAAAACATGGGAAAAGAGAGATTAGCAAATGTGGAGAAGCTTCTTGAAGTAATATCTCTAGAGGTACAAAAGGGCAAATCCAACAATGAGATCGTTGAAATTTTAAAAGTCCAAAGAGAAAAAGATGCTTCAGACGCGCAGGTAATTGCAGAAGATCAAGATCGTGTGAAAATCATGACCATTCATGCTTCAAAAGGTTTGGAGTTTAAAAATGTCATAGTTGCAGGACTTATTTATCTTCGAAGCTCCTCATATAAGAATTCGATGTTTCATTTTGATAAGAACGAAGGTCTTTTAGTCTCGCTTCCAAGTTTTTTGTCTGATCTAAAGAAATATGTACCTTGCACAGATCCAAGGTTTTATCGTTATTTAGATAAGGAAATAGACGAAGATAGTTATGAAGACCAGCGTCTTCTCTATGTAGCATTTACAAGGGCGATAGAAAAGCTGTATCTAGTTTTTGCAGGGAAAATAGTCAATAAAAATGAAAGCTTAACGAGTCCTCTTTTAGAGATGTTTGACTGGGACTTTAATGAAAAAAACGTTAGAATTAAAAACTTTTATAGCGACTTTACTGCCTATGATTATATTAACTACCAGACTACAATAAAAATTGGTATTCCACCAGTAAAAATAGGTAAAGTTTCTTTACCACCAAGATACAGGGCTCTATCACCAACTGCGTTAGTGCAATTCGACCTTTGCCCTAGACTTTTTTATTTAGAACAAAGGCTAAAAGTACCAAGTACCGATTTAGTTACCTCAAAAGAATTGACTAAATTGGAATTAGGGTCAGAATTTAAAGACTCAGAAATAACCTTTGAAGAAGGCAACAATAGCAAAGCTACAATTGGTACAGTTTTGCATAAGATCTTTGCTACCGCAGAAAGCTTTGATGAGGCTTTTCAAATATTTAACGTAAACAACCTACAAAGCGATTATTTACCAATTATACAAAACTTTTTTGCTGCAGAGTTCTTCCACAAAAAAGGTGAGAGAGAAGTCGCACTTTCATGGTATTTGCCGGAGTACAACTTACGTATAATTGGTTTTGCTGATAAGGTAATTGTCGAGCCAGAGCTAGTTACAGTAGTTGATTTTAAAACTCAGTTACGAGGCGATTTTGCTAAAAAAGCTAAACAATACGAGCTCCAGCTCGCTGTTTACAGTAAGGTTTTAGAGGAAAGTTACAAAAGACCAGTTAAAGCTTTTGTTTATTTCCCTTATCCCGATCAAGCATATGAGATTGACACCAAAAAAGCTTTAGCTAAATTCTATAAGGTTTTAGAAAGAATCTCTAAAGTGTTAGATGAGGATAAGCTACCTGATCCTAGTGAAGATTGTGTTTCTGCTTGTCAGTATTATTCACTTTGTAAAGATAGCTCAATTTAGAATTGGGGGTATTAAAATGTCAGGAAAAACTATGCGAGGAATCTATTATTCAAGCGAAAGAAAACAGGTTGAAATTAAAGATTATCCTCTCCCTGCTATAAATGATGTGCAGGCCTTAGTCAAACTTGAGTGCTCGCTAATTTCTGCGGGCACAGAGATCTTTATGATTGAAAACGCTGCTCAAAAAGGGCTTAACCTTACTAATTTAGGTTATCAAGGAGCAGGTGTAATTGTTGATAAAGGCATTAACGTTCCCTATGAGATTGGTACTAGAGTGGCAGTGTATGGTGGACCTTACGTTGCCCATCACCAGTATCTAGCAGTCCCTAAGCATCTATTAGTTCCAATCAAAGAAGATACTGATTCAGAAGAGGCAGCTTTTGTAGGCTTAGGTGCAATTAGCATTCATGGTCTAAGAGCAGCAAAGATGGAGTTTGGCGAAAGTGTTTGGGTTATTGGCCTTGGTGTAATTGGACAATTGACTTCTCAGATCGCCCTAAACGCAGGTTACCAGGTTATTGCTACTGATTTAGATGAGAAGAAAGTTTCTTTGGTGAAAAAAGCTGGAGCTGATCTTGCAGGACGTGCAGATGAAATAACACCTAAGGTCATCAAAGAATTTTTAGGTCAAGGTGTAGATGCAGTTGTCATGACAGCTGGAAGCAAATCTGAGAATTTAGTTAACGACTCATTAACCGCTTTACGACCTGGCGGTAGATATGTCATGGTTGGTGTGTCGCCGCTTAATCTAAACAGAGATATCATGTTCGATTTAGAAAGTGAAGTTATGGTAACTAGAGCAGGCGGACCTGGAAGATACAATAGAGACTATGAGCTTAATGCTCACGACTTTCCTCTGCAGTATGTACGTTGGACTGAAGGGCGGAATATGCAAGAGTTTATCAGAATGCTTGAAAAGGGCAGGATAAGCACCAAAGAGTTGATTACTCACAGGTATAAATTTGAAGATGCCAAGGAAGCTTATCAGATGATCCAAAGCGGTAACCAAGACCATATTGGCGTCATATTAAAGTACTGATTCAAAACTAAGGAATGAGGGTTCGAAAGTGGAAAAAGGTGCAAGAGAGATTATTAGAATGCTCAAGTCAGAAGGTAAAATCAGTGTCGGCGATAAAGCAACAGTATACATGGGAACGGATGTATACAATCATCTAATGGAAGCTGAAAATGGCGAGAGGGCTTTAGGCAAAGATCTCCACCCTATGACAACGGTTCCATGTGGCGTAGCTATTGACGCGGCAACTGAAGCTGCAGCTAGCGACTTAACAGGAGTAGATACTCTAAAGGCTATGAGCTTTGATTTGGAAAACCCTATACAGCCTCAAGGTCTTCTAACCTCTAGTGCTGAAATTGTGTTAATTGGTAGAAGACACATTGAAGTTGCAGTTGAAGTAACTCAAAACGACAAAATACTTCTTAAAGGTCGTGTTATTTTAGTTAAAGTCAGGAATAATAAAGCGCAGGAACTTAGTTCTGTCATTGGTTAGGTTTTTCCAACATTAGAAGAAATAAAGTAACATCATTCTTTAGTCACCGGGCAGAATAATTGATGCCGGGAGGTGATATAAGAATGGGTGCAGGAAGCAATTCTTCTAACAACCCTGTAGTTCTTGGAGCAAAGTCAGCATTGGATCAATTCAAATATGAAGTGGCCAATGAACTTAATATCGACACCAACCAGATTCAAAACGGTTATTGGGGTTACATGACTTCTCGCGATTGTGGTGCTGTTGGTGGGAACATGGTAAGACGCATGATTCAGCTTGCAGAAGAGCAGCTGCTTTCGCAGTATCAAAGTGGTAGAACACCTAGCGTAGGTACTCCTTACAAACAGCAGTTAGCTCAAGACCTTAACCAGTATGCAAACGCTGCAAACCGTCAAGGACCTAACGCAAACCAGATCATGAATCAAATCACAAACTAAATAACCTCTAGGCCCCTTTTTGGGGCCTTTTTGATTTTCTTTGTCATCTGGCAGATTCTTCTCTGAAAGGGCCAAAGAAGACTTCTCTTAAGATAGAGGATTAAAATAAAATAAGTAGAAAAATATAAGTAGTTTAGTTAATGGGTAGACTTAAAATACGAGGAGTGAATAATCTATGCTAAAAAGGCTACAAGTGGTACTACTGATCTCCTTGTTAGCCATTAGCTCTTATGCTTGGACAGACTCAAATATGGTAGTTAATGGCGATTTAGGGATGGATTGGGATAAGAACAGCCTGCCAGATTATTGGTCGATAACTTGGTTATTTTCTGCTAGCCCTAATAAGGTTGTTATGGATCAAAGTGAAAACGTTGATGGAAATAGTAGTTTGAGAATCGAAGTGAGTTCATTAGAAGTTCCCAATAACTTTGGAGGGAGAGTCTACCAGGACATACCTGTAGTATCAGGTAAAACCTATGAGATCTCAATGTGGGTCAAAGCTGATTGGCAGGTCTCAGAGAAACAAGATCCTGCAGGCTTTAATATCTCCTACTGGTTACAGGGAACAAATAAACAGTGGGGAAATCGTGAGGATCTTACAGAGCCAATTACCGGAGCCTTTAATTGGCGTGAGATTAAAGCTACAATCACGATTCCTTCTAAGACGCAAGCATTAAGACTAGCTTTTTTTGCTTATCCTGGAACAGGCACCATATGGTTAGACAGCATAAAGATGATAGAAGCAAAGTGAGCCTTAGGCTCACTTTTTATCAATAAAGTGAATAGGAGATTAAAAAATGCGTCTGTTTATAGCTGTCAAAGTAGCTTATGATGTTGCAAATGAGATTAAAAAGTGGAGTAGGGAAGTTAATCTGCCTGGGAAAAAAGTCGAAGCAGAAAACCTGCACTTTACCTTATACTTTCTTGGTGAACGCTTTGAAAGTCCAAGTCAAATTTTTGGCTATTTAGATGAAGCGCTACGAGATAAAAAACCTTTTGTGCTAAGATTAAGAGGGTTAGGTGCTTTTTTTAGCAGAACAACTCCTAAGGTTCTTTATATCAAGGTTGAAGAAGGCTCGAAGCAGCTTTGTGAATTAGAAAAGATTGTGGCATCATCTCTGCCTTTTTACAAAAGGGACAAGCCTTTTAAACCTCATCTTACAGTAAGTAGGCTAAAAGAAGATGTCAATAAAAGAGCTTTAGAAGAGCTACTTGAACAATACAAATCTAAAGAGTTTGGCAGTTTTAAAGTGGACAAGGTGATTTTGTTTTCAAGCAACCTGCGACCTTCAGGCCCAGTCTATAAGGCTGAGGCCCAGTGGAAGCTTGTTGATTGAGATAAAGTAATATAGTATACTGAAAGAGAACAAATGTTCGCTAAAGGAGGTCAGTAAATGTCAGACATTAAGGCTAAGGAAAGAGCCTTACAAAGTGCTATCACATCAATAGAAAAAGACTTTGGCAAAGGCTCAATTATGCGTCTTGGTGAAAACCACACAATGGATGTAGAAACTATTCCAACAGGAGCTCTTTCATTAGATTTAGCTTTGGGTGTTGGGGGATTGCCAAGAGGTAGAGTGATCGAGGTTTTTGGACCAGAGAGTTCTGGAAAAACTACAGTTGCTTTGCATGCAATCGCAGAGGCACAAAAATTAGGCGGAGTTGCCGCCTTTATCGATGCTGAACACGGTACGACTTGTTGCTAGAGCAAACTTAGTGGAAACACTATCTAAATCTAGCAGGACAAAATTGTCCTAACTGCATCTTCGAAATGGCTGGGGAAGTGCTAGCCCTGTGACAAAGTTGGGTCACACGCTCTAATCCCCCGACGTGTGGTAATATTTCACTGTATTACCGTGCGAAGTTCGGAGAGGTCGGCGAAAATCAGACCTGAAAAGAGGTTAGAGAAGTAGTCGGGAGTCCAGAAAGCTTCTATGACTAAGAAAATGAATCCTTAAATTACGGCTCGTAAAGCATAGTGAGTGCAAAAAAAAGGCTCACGCCTTCTAATGGGAGGTTCAGTCTCAGTTATTGTATTCGTGTTTACATTAACTGAATTAAACCCAACAAAGGTTTTCTGTCTTTAGTTCACCAACCAAGGCAAAAAGACGGCTGACGGGTTAGAGAGGAAGTCTAAGGGAGCTATGTAAGGATAGGAGATGCGGTACAAGTGAACCTCATCAGAGCATGTTAAAGAGAGTGAAATCTGATGGTTCTAAACAGTAGGAAATGACTGTTTCAGATGAGGGGCAGCAGCCCGTAGTAGCGTTTAGAGGTAGCCGCTAGTTACTACGTACAGTAATGTGCGAAGGAGGAGAAAACTACCTTTAGCAAAGGGGCATAGTCGGAACAAAGACTTTTCAAAAGATTTGCTTGTTCCGATGGAACGCCGTATGCAGGGAAACTTGCACGTACGGTGTGAAGTGGGGGAAAAACGCTCCTAACGTATAAATGGATTTATTTATGAACATAGACGAGGATGACGTTTACCTATCACTATCATTAAATCCAGCGTATGCAAAGAATCTTGGCGTAGATATCGACAATCTTCTTGTATCTCAGCCTGATACTGGAGAGCAAGGTGCGACACGTTTTCGTATAACTGCTTAAAGCAGGAAAGCGAAGGCTATGTTTAATCTAGAACAACTCTTAACCAGAACTGAAAGGTGAGAGTCCTTTCCTTAAATTTTAGTCCAAGTTTAAGTGTCTAATACCCCTACGTGCAGCTTTATTTATCGTTCAATTAGGTTGTACGAAGCTAGGAGAGGTCGTAATCCAAGTAGCCTAAGCAAATGCTTTGGCACAAGTGATGCGGGACTCCTTAAAAACGAATCTATGGTGACGCATAGGAACCCTTGCATAAAGCTCGGTGTTTAAAAATGCCTGGTACGGCAGAATCAAATTAACAACCGTTTCTTGTTTGCGGAAGTTACTTTAATAAATGGATCATCTATTTGTTACTGCCTTTAATGAGTATGGACTTTATCAGATAAAGGATTTGGCCGAGTAGAGAGGGCACCTAAGGAATCGTAAAACAAGGGATATGGTTAAGGGAACGTGTGAGGCCCGTTAGAGGGAGAAGGACGATTTCTATGAGATCTAACTGGGAGTCAGCCGTCCCATAGTAGCGATGAGCACTAGCTCTAATATGCCATGTAAGCTTAGAAAGAGAAAAACTAGTAGGAGTGAAGGGGACGAGTCGGAGAGGAATTGATACTTATCTTTGTGGTGTAGAAAGAACACACCTAGAATCTTGGAAATTCCTTTTCGATGGAACGCCGTGTGCGAGGAAACTTGCACGCACGGTGTGGAGTGGGGGAAAACGCAGAGTACAAACAAAGCGTTACCTATCACTATCATTAGAGATTACAGAAGCTTTAGTAAGAAGTGGAGCTGTCGATATCGTTGTTATTGACTCAGTTGCTGCGTTAGTGCCAAGAGCTGAAATTGAAGGTGAAATGGGTGATACCCACGTTGGTCTTCAAGCAAGGCTAATGTCTCAGGCTCTTAGAAAACTAACAGGTGTAGTTGGCAAGACAAAATGTTTGGTAATTTTCATCAATCAGATTCGGGAGAAAGTTGGAATAATGTTTGGCAATCCGGAGGTGCGCTTTGAAGCTTCTCTTTTGTAGAGGCGTTAGAGTATCTAATGCTAAAGGCCAAACCCACATGTAACAATGCATGGAGCTGGGCGGGAATGTGGTTAAAACTGCTAGCCTCTGATGGACATGGCTACGAGAGGAATCGCTGTTTGAGGTCCGTAGAATGCCAAAAAACACCCGTTTTCAAAACTTACCCTCCGGTATGGTTTTGGATGCCTTAACAGGGCAAGGGACGGACATAGGCGGAGCCTAAATCCATCGTTAATAGAGCAAAAGAGGAGAACAAAGGAACCTTCTGCAAAGGGCAGAAGGGGCGGAGTCTTCGTAGTAGTAGGAAGTTTCTGCGAAGGGAGACAGACCGGTCACTCGCAAATAGTAGGGAGGAATGACCTGTGTCCTTACGAAAGCAGGAGTGGTTGAAAAGACTAGCAAGCGAAGGTAGACTTTTTCAAGCCATAGCCAATTATGATTATTTAGTAAAAAAAGCGAAAGCTTTAAGAATCAGTGAGAACTCAGCAAGGACTCTTTCCAAGTCTCTTTTAAATCAGACATATAGACCTCTAGACGGTAATGAAGTAGATTCTCTATTAGTGGATACTGTTTTAGAAATAATCGAAGCAATAGTTAAAGAAGATACTGGATTGGAGGTTTATAAGGCATTAAAGGCTACAGATTTAAAGCTAGTTAAGCTTGAAGTAGAAAAGCTAGATCTTGGGATTTTGAAAAAGGAACTTTTTGGGCTACTTAAACTAGTTTTAGTAGAGAATGAACTTATTGATCTCGTCTGGAAAGCTGCAAAAATCAAGGAAAGAGATGTCTTAATAAAACTTGCACCACTTCTCAAACTAAAAAACACTGCAGTATTTATTAAAGACGGTCAGATGCTTAGCTTAAGTAAAAAGATCGATGGTCTACCAGAAAACTCTGATCTAAGTTTTGCAGGTTATCTGATAAAACTTGATCCTATCTGTAAAGTACTACCTGCAAAGTCAGCTATCGAAATGTTTAAAAAAAGCGTTAAGCATCTAACAGAACGTAGCAAAACAGGGTTTAGTGCGCGGTATACAGCAATTGAGATTTCAAAGACAATCTCTGCTTGGCATACGGATTTTGGCTTTTGTACTGACAGCAGACTTAGTCGCTACTTAGATAGCTACGTTAGAGAACGAGTTTACCTTTTTTTACTAAAAAAATATGATAAAGCTGGCAAAAAAGAAGTCTACCAACGTTTTATGCTAGGCTATCCAACGCTTGAAGGAATTACGATTCCGTCAACGCGTCCGGTTGGAGAGCCGTGTGCGGGGAAACTCGCACGCACGGTTCGGGGAGCGGGAAACTAATCTCGACTCCACACAACACCAGGTGGTAGAGCACTAAAGTTCGTGCGCCCGTAAAAATAGGTGGTTATCTATTTGTGGTGCATCGTAGAATGTTGTTCCGCAAAAACGTGACAACCAAGAGAACCATCCTCTTGTGGACACCAAGCTGACCTAGATGGGAAACTTGAAGGGGAAAGTAGCATGCTTGGAAAGGCATAAGTCGGGAGGAACATCACCCCTGCAACTGAATGTCGAGTCCAAAAATACTTTATAAGGTCAAAGCTAAACTGCTTTAAACCCAGATCAGAGGCTAGAAAGTGCGGCTCATATCTTAATTGATGTTAGTATGGTATGAAGGAATCACGCAGATGTCTTAGAATTTGGCATTATGCTAGATGGAAGGATTCCTCTCATCTCCTCTGGAGAAAATGGTCGAACGGGAACCTAAGTAAAGTTAAGAATTGTCTACGATACGCTAAACGGGGATTACCTAAGTCCGAAAGCTGTGGTGATATACAAAAATTTACACAGCTATGGTTAAAGAACCTGAATATCGGATATGGTAACGGAGTTTCCGTAGTAGTCAGAGATGGTAGGATGTAAAACATCTGAACGAGAGTAACGACCTCAAGGGAAAGCCCATTACATGGCGAAGGGAAACAGATTGTCATATTCCTAAAACTAAACAGGATGTGGCAAAGGCCATACAAAATTCTGAAATAGTGTTAGGAATAATTGAGTCCAAAATGGAGATTAGCTATAAGTGATTTTAGCTTTGCAAAATTCTGTCTTGGTTCAATAGAAGGTTTATGTAAATAACATATCAAAAAGTGGAAACATGACAGAAGTCTAGAGATATTTGTCCAGTTAAAACATTTTTTACTTAAAACTGTATAGCGATATCTTCAAGGACTTGGTTTGACAATTAGAGAGCCGTATACATCGAAAGGTGTACGTACGGTTCGGAGGAGGGGCGAAGTAAACCTACTGGGGCAACTCAGCAAGGCGACATCTCCCTATCCTACTATGCTTCTGTACGTCTTGATATAAGGCGGATTGAATCACTAAAAGTAGGTAGTGAGTTTATAGGAAACCGTACTCGTGTTAAGGTTGTAAAAAATAAAGTAGCACCACCATTTTTAGTCGCAGAATTTGACATTATCTATGGCTTAGGTATTTCTCAAGAAGGATGCATTTTAGATGTGGCTGTAGAACTAGGAATTGTAACAAAGAGCGGTTCGTGGTTTTCCTATGGAGATATGAGACTTGGACAAGGACGAGAAAACTGTAGAGAATTTTTAAAACAAAATACAGAGATATGTAACGAGATCGAGCACAAAATAAGAGAACAAACCTCTTTACCTGGATATAAAGGTCGTATGGAAGATGAAAATGATGGAAAGGATTCTTTAGATGAATGATAGTTCATCTTTGCCTCTCGCTAAGAAAAGGATAGCAAATCTAATATCCAAACGATTCTATAGCGAACATGAAATAAGAACTAAATTGGCCAAGTTTTCCGTTGAGGTAACAGACGAAGCAATTGCATGGGCAAAAGAGCAAGGCTTTATTGATGATATCCGGTTTTGCAGAGCCTTTATTCATGACACACTGCTTCTAAATCCGCAAGGAAAAAGATTAGTATTTAGCAAGTTACGTAAAAAAGGTATTCAGGGCACACTCATAGAAAAAGTACTTCAAGAGGAGTATCCAAAAGAGCTTGAAGAAGAGCTAGCTTTTCGAGTGGCTCAAAAATATACTAAGTTATTACAGAGAGATAATGAAAAGACCTATATAAAGCTCTGTGGCTATCTTCTACGCCGGGGATTTCCTGATGAATTAGTTTACCATGTGGCTAAAGATGTGGTAAACCTTGACACATAAAAAGATAAAGGAATATAATATTATTTGGCTATCTTTGGTTAATAAATAAAGACGGACAAGTGTCAAGTCCAAATGATGAATTTAGAAATATAAGGAAAGGTCCCCGGAGAGGGGGTGAAAACTGGATATATGTTATTAACGATAATTACAGCTATTATTAGTCTCCTAATTGGTGCCATCTTAGGTTACCTCTTTAGAAAATCAACTGCAGAAGCAAAAATTAAATCAGCCGAAGAAGAAGCCGTAAAAATAGTTGAAGAAGGCAAGAGGGCAGCTGATAATACAAAGAGAGAAGCTTTAGTCGAAGCCAGAGAAGAAGTACAAAAGATGCGAGCAGAGCTCAATCAAGAAATCAAAGAAAGACGCTTAGAATCTCAGCAAACCGAAAGACGTCTCTTACAAAGGGAAGAGGTCTTAGATAGACGTACTGAAAACTTAGAGCGTAAAGAAGAAAACATTGCTCGCAAAGAAACAGATCTTAAGAAACAAAAGGCTGAGCTCCAAGAGCTGTATGACAAGCAACTCAAAGAGTTAGAGAGACTAGCAAGTCTCACTAGTGATGAGGCTAGAGAATTGCTCTTGAACCAGGTAAGAGATGAAGTCGAAACCGATATGGCTCGCATCATTAGAGATGCTGAGGAAAAAACTAAAGACGAGAGCGAAAAGAAAGCTCAAGAGATTATTTCCGTAGCTATTCAACGCTGTGCTGCAGATCATGTGGCGGAAACTACAGTTTCTGTAGTTAATCTGCCAAATGACGAGATGAAGGGACGTATTATTGGACGAGAAGGGCGTAATATCAGAGCTTTAGAATCGTTAACTGGTATTAACCTTATTATCGATGATACTCCTGAAGCAGTTATTTTATCAGGCTTTGATCCAATAAGAAGAGAAACTGCTCGTCTTGCTCTTGAAAAGCTTATTCAAGATGGTAGAATACACCCTGCCCGTATTGAAGAGATGGTAGAAAAGTCGCGTAAAGAGATTGACACTACTATTCGCGAGCAAGGTGAACAAGCAACATTTGAGGTAGGTGTTCACGGTATTCATCCTGAACTAATCCGCTATGTTGGTAGACTCTATTATAGAACCAGTTATGGACAGAATGTTCTCAAGCATTCTGTTGAGGTTGCGCATCTTGCTGCTCTTATGGCCGCAGATCTCGGAGTCGACGTAAATATAGCAAAACGTGCTGGTCTATTACACGATATTGGCAAAGCTGCTGACCAGGATGTAGAAGGAACACATCATCAAATCAGTGCTGATTTAGCAAAACGTTATAAGGAATCTCCCGAAGTAGTTCATGCGATCTTGGCTCACCACGGTGATGTTGAAGCCAAGACAGTTGAAGCAGTATTAGTTGCAGCAGCTGATGCAATTAGTGCTGCCAGACCAGGTGCCAGAAGAGAGACACTTGAATCATATATTAAACGTCTAGAGAAACTTGAGGCAATTGCCGACGGTTTTGATGGTGTTGACAAATCTTACGCTATCCAAGCTGGACGTGAAATCAGGATTATTGTTAAGCCTGATCGTGTCGATGATGTTCATAGCACATTACTCGCAAGAGATATTTCCAAAAAGATTGAAGAAGAACTCGAATATCCAGGACAGATTAAGATCACTGTTATTCGAGAGACGCGCGCTGTTGAATATGCAAAATAAAACTAAGCGGGAGGTCTTCCTTCCGCTTAATTTTCAATTAGGATTGCGTAATTTGGTTTACATAAAAACGAAACAAGGAATCTTTTAGAGCATAAGACAAAACTTCAAGTTATTTTCACAAGATGATTATTAACTTGGTGATACTTTTAGTGATAGAATAAAGTAAATCTAGATAAACGAATAGTTTTAGGGAGGAAATAACTTGCGGGTTTTAATGGTAGGAGATGTTGTAGGACGCCCAGGAAGAAAGATGTTAAATTACTGTTTGCCTAAGCTTAGTAAAGAAAAACAACTGGATTTTGTTATTGCTAACGGAGAGAATTCAGCTGGAGGATTTGGCATTACCTCTGAAACTTTTAAGGAACTTAAAAGAGCTGGAGTGGATGTTGTAACTAGCGGCAACCACATTTGGGATAAAAGAGATTCAGGAGAATTGATTGATTCAGAGCCTAGGCTCCTTCGGCCTGCTAACTATCCTCCAGGGGTTTTTGGCACTGGCAGTGTTGTAGTTGATGTTAAAGGAGTTAAAGTGGGCGTCATAAATTTGGCTGGTAGAATTTTTATGGATGCCTTAGATTGCCCTTTTCGAAAAGCAAAAGAACTAGTTTTACAGATGAAAGACTCTGGAGTTAAATTAGTGTTTGTAGATATGCACGCAGAAGCTACCAGTGAAAAAGAGGCCATGGGTTTTTTCTTAGATGGCGATGTGACAGCTGTAGTTGGAACGCATACCCATGTACCTACAGGAGACGAGCGAGTCTTAGAAGGTGGCACTGCTTATCAGACCGACCTTGGTATGACTGGACCTAGAGACGGTGTTCTAGGTGTAGATAAAGACATAATCATCTCTAAATTTTTAGAAGCAACCCCTAAACGTTTTGACATTGCAAAAGGAGCGCTTTGGTTGTGTGGCTTGATTATTGAGGCGGATGAGACTACTGGTAGGGCTTTAAGTCTTGAAAGAGTACGCATTGAATTCGAGAAAGATAATATTCCGTGGCAAAATTAAATTTGTACAAATATTGAAATTAATCTATGTTCTAAAAGGATATTTCCTAATAATGGAAAATATAAGTAATATATGGAACTAGGGGGGCTTTTTAGTGGCAGTTGAAATACTCAAAGTATCTTCTAAGTCTAACCCGAACGCAGTAGCTGGTGCTTTGGCTGGTGTTCTCAGAGAAAAAGGTTCTGCTGAGATTCAAGCTGTAGGTGCCGGAGCTGTGAATCAAGCTATTAAGGCTATGATTATTTGTCGAGGCTTTGTTGCACCAACTGGTATGGATCTAGTATGTATTCCAGCATTTGCAGACATCTCAATCGATGGTGAAGAGCGTACTGCAATGAAATTGATTGTGGAGCCAAGGTAAAAAAACGACAATTAAAGAGACAGGTATTTTTACCTGTCTCTTTAATTTGTGTATGTCAAATACTTTAGGGCATACAATCTTAGGGATGGGATCTTTAAGAGCTTGCTTTTATTGGGAGACTTCTTTGACGACGCTAGCCTTCCTAGGTGTTTTACTAAAAAAAGTTTAAATATTAAGGAGGTGAGCCTGCTTAAGGGCAGTAGCTAGATGATTACAATAGATTTACATTGTGACTTACTCGCATTTCTAAATGAAAAAGGTACCGATGTTTTTTATAGTAAAGAGCAAGGCCAGATTACCAGAGACCTCTGGAACTCTGGAGGGCCCGATCTTTTAGTGACAGCAATTTATGTGTCGAAAAAATACCTGCCTCAACAAAAAGAAGCACAGGCATTGAAAATGGCTGGTATTTTCTGGCAGCTTGCTTCAAAGGGAGATTTTACGCCTGTTCTTAAAAAGGAAGACCTTTATCGTTCCGGTAAGAAAGCTTTGTTAGGGATAGAAGGCGGGGAGCCACTTGAGAACGTGGAGGATCTCTACGCTTTTTACAGGCTAGGTGTAAGGATGATCTCACTTTGTTGGAACTTCCAAAATCACCTTGCAACAGGTTGCTACGAAACTTATTTGGGCGGGCTTACACTTAAAGGCAAAGAGCTTCTAAAAAAAGCAAATGAGCTCGGGATACTGCTTGATGTTTCTCATCTAAGTGAAGGCGCCTTTTGGGAGATTGCCAGCTCTACAAATATGCCTCTAATAGCCTCTCATTCTAATTGCTATAGGTTAAAACCTCATCCAAGAAACCTTAAAGATGATGCACTTAAGAAAATCGCAGAATCTAAGGGAGTAGTAGGGGTTAACTTTTTTCCGGAATTTTTGCAAAGCCCAGATTTAAAAGCGGTAATAGAGCAAATCAAATACCTAGCAGACGCAATTGGCGTAGAGCATGTAGCTATTGGTTCTGACTATTTAGGAATAGACAAAGTGCCAGATGGACTTGAAAATATCGGTAAATGGATGAATTTAGCCAACGAATTAGAGAGAGAGGGCTTTACAAAGTCTGAAAAAGAAGCCATTTTAGGTGGCAACTTCGCTAGAGTATTACGCCAGGTTTTATAAATCTTTTATTTGAAATAGAGATATTACAAAAATAGCACAGTCTCAAATTTGAGGTTGTGCTATTTTTTTATATTAGTGGTAATACTATCCAAGGGAGGTGGAACCATGTTAAAAGAGAGAGAAAGTCCGCAAGCAAAACGTTATGCTAGGCTAGTTGAACAGGAAAAGCCTAGAGTATCTTTAGGATTTAATATTCTTCGGGCCTTTTTAGTTGGTGGCAGCATCTGTCTAGTCGGAGAGACGATTAAAACCTATTTAATAAGCTATGGGATGTCAGTTGAAACTGCTGGTATCTGGATGTCTATCTCGTTAATCTTTTTAAGTGCATTACTAACAGGTCTTGGGGTATATGATGAAATTGCGCGTTTTGGCGGAGCAGGAAGTGCTATTCCGATAACCGGTTTTGCTAACTCAATAGTAGCTCCTGCTATGGAGTTTCGTAGCGAAGGAGCGATACTTGGTCTTGCAGCTAGGATGTTTGTGATAGCTGGACCAGTAATAGTTTATGGGCTAATATCGGCAACCGTTTTTGGGTTAATAAGGAGTGTTCTTTTGTGAATAAAACCTTTACACTTAAGAATGTTTACGTCGAAAATACAGCAAGTGTTGTAGGGCCTACCGAAGGCGCAGGACCTCTTGGGGATCTTTTTGATGTGGTAATTCCAGATGACATATACGGTGAAAACTCCTGGGAAAAAGCAGAGCGTAAGATGCTTTTGGAGAGTATGGGTTTGTGTATGAATAAGTCAAATTACCAGACTGAGGATTTTGACATGATTCTTGCAGGCGACCTCCTAGGGCAACTAATTAGTGCTAATTTTGCAGCTCGGGACCTGTTAATACCTTTTGTTGGAGTCTTTGGTGCTTGTTCAACTTTTACACTATCAATAGGTCTAGGCTCTCTCTTGGTCGAAAGCGGCTTTATGAACAGAGTTTTAGCAGGAGCTAGTTCTCATCATGAAACTGCGGAAAAGACTTTTCGTTTCCCGACAGAGCTTGGTGTTCAAAGAAAAGCTACGGCTACTTGGACAATGTCAGGAGCAGGGACAGTCATTCTTGGAGGAGTAGGTCCTGTAAGAGTTTCCGAGGTTACCTTTGGCAGAGTGGTTGACTATGGATTAAAAGATGCTAATCATTTAGGAGCTGCCATGGCTCCTGCGGCCTTTGACACATTAAATCGTCATTTAACTAATTTAGGTAAAAAACCAGAGGATTACGATCTAATTGCAACTGGTGATTTAGGTAGCGTAGGGCATATAATGCTAAAACACCTGATGGGAGACAAATCTTTAGGTTCTGGAAATTTAACCGATTGTGGCCTTTTAATCTACGATACGCGCCAGGATACTCATGCCGGAGCTAGCGGTTGTGGAGCTTCCGCTTGCGTCTTTTCAAGCCATTTCTTTCCTCTTTTAGTCAAGGGACATATAAATAGGCTTTTGTTGATTGCAACTGGTGCTTTGTTTGGCCAAACAACTGCACAGCAAAAAGAAAGTATACCATCTATTGCACACGCGGTCTGTTTTGAAAGGGTGAGTGATCAATGAATTATCTTTTAGCATTCCTCTTTGGTGGGGTAATCTGCGCAATTGGACAAGTTATCTTGGACAAGAGTAAACTCACCCAAGCAGATTTAATGGTAATTCTTGTCATCTTTGGCAGTTTGGCGTCAGCGCTGGGATTATATAAGCCACTTGTTGATATGTTTGGAGCAGGTGCTAGTGCACCAGTATCTAACTTTGGGCATGTTCTTACCCAAGGTGTAATAGAGGGCTATCAGGAAAACGGATTTTTTGGAGTACTACAAGGTGGAATGGCAAAAGCTGCTGCAGTTTTAGGTGCTTCTATTATCTTTGGTTTTTTTGCAGGTCTACTTTTTAGACCAAAAGGATAAGTAAGTCAAAAACAAGGAGCGAATTTCGCTTCCTTGTTTTTATTTAAACCTAATTTATGTTGCCTTTAAGGTAGAGTTGTAAGGCTTTAATTACCTTAAGGTTGTAGGAACAAAAATATCAACTAGACCAATTAGAAACGCAGCAATTAAAGCGCCAAAGATAGTGACGGAGAAGCCGGCTACGATATATTGCGTTGCATATAGGACAACTGCAGAAACTAAAAATCCTACAATACCCCTGCCATATGGTGAGATATTGCGACCTACGGCACTTTCAATGATGTAGCCTAAAATTGTTATAACCACCGCAGCAAGAAGTGCCTGGCCGAAGTTTGCTACAGAGAATCCTGGAACGAAAGGACTTAGAAGCACTAGAACAATCGCAGATACAACAAGACGTATAGCATGTTTTAACCAATCGCCCAAAAACTCACCCCCCTTGAGCCTTAATCTTATTGTTTACAGTACAAGGTAGGAAAATACAACAGGGTAAATTCCGAAGAAATTCAAGCTAACGCTATCGGTTCTTTTACCTACATTTTAGATTCTCCGAAATCTATACAATTATTACACCTAAGAGTTCAAATAAAAATTAGAATAAACACAGCTACCGAAAAATTAGCAGGATTTCTACACTAAAAGTGCCAATTAAATAAGATAGCCTTCGATAATTGTGGTATCATTATTATTATTTAAGATATTCATACACCTGAATTGAAAGTGGTGAAATGATTGTTGGAAAATTTCGCTGTAAATGAAAGAGGACATTTATTAATTGGCGGGTGTGATGCTGTAAGTCTTGCAAACGAATATGGCACTCCGCTATATGTATTAGATAAAGGTATGGTCACAAACAGAGCTTTAGAATTTAAAAAAGCTCTGAAAAAGTATTACCCAAATGGTGAAGTTATCTATGCAAGCAAGGCTCTTTTTTGTGGCGCTTTAGCAAAGCTACTAAATGAGACTGACCTTTGTATTGATGTTGTAAGTGGTGGAGAGCTATTTGTGGCTCTAAAAGCGGGATTTCCAGCTGAAAGAATCTTTTTCCATGGCAACAACAAATCCGAATTTGAGCTGGAAATGGCAGTTAAGAACAATCTTGGTACAATTGTTGTCGATAACTGGCATGAGCTCTTACTCTTAAATAGTGTAGCAGATAGGCTCGAAAAAAAACAACGGATCTATCTTAGGATTGCGCCAGGAGTTAACGCTAATACCCATGTGCATATCCAAACAGGCCAAGAAGACTCTAAGTTCGGATTTACTAAAGATGATGTAAAAGCAGCTGCCAAGAAGGCAGTCCAAAGTAGCAATCTGCTATTAAAGGGAATTCACTGCCATGTGGGCAGCCAAATTACCAATTTAGATTCGTTTTACCATACTGCGAAAATTATGGACAAAATCAAAACCGATATAGAAGCGGAATTAGATCCTTTTAATTTTAAACTTGAAGAATTAGACTTAGGTGGAGGCCTAGCAATTTCGTACTTGCCAGGAGACCTCTCTATCAGCCCAGAAGAGTACATTAAAGCTATCTACAAAGCGCTCCCTGACTCTAGTCTTAAACTAAGAGTAGAACCAGGACGTTATTTGGTTGGCGAAGCTGGAATTACGCTTTATACTGTAGGCTCTAGTAAAGACATTCCTGGCATTAGAAAGTATGTTGCAGTTGATGGTGGTATGTCAGACAACCCTCGAGTTGCACTGTATGATGCAAAATACCATGCAATAGTTGCAAATCGACCTAATGCCCCAAGTGAAGAAAAGGTTTCCATTGCCGGTAGATGCTGCGAAACAGGGGATATGTTAATTTATGATATCGATCTGCCAAAGCTCAAAGCAGGAGATATTTTAGCTATATTTTCAACAGGTGCATACAACTACTCCATGGCAAGTAATTATAATCTTTTACCAAGACCAGCTATGGTATTTGTCTCAGAAGGGAAAAAAGAGCTAGTTGTCCGCAGAGAGACCTACGAGGATTTACTTCTAAGAGATTTAGCAATAAAGGAGTAATCGCAAATTTGAGGTGAAAAGATGGGCGGAAAAGCGGAAAACATCAGAGTTTTGTCAATAAAGTGGTTTATGGCTCATCGTTATAAAAAAGACCCCAAGTTTTCTGACAAAGAATTGGCTTTTGTAGAAGAAAACCTTACTGAGATGGAAAGAGTGTTGTATTTTCAGATGGATTTTGTAGATCAAAGGCACGCTTTAGAAGTAGCAAAAACAGTTAATGAAGATCCTCGCATTCAAAATGACAATGAAAGAAAAGTCGTTGTAAAAGCGGCTCTTTTACATGATATTGGCAAAATAAAAGGAGACTTTACCGTTACTCAAAGAGTGCTGGTAAAGCTAATAAATAAGTTTATGCCTAAGATTTATCAGAGGCTACTGTTAAAAGATAACAAACCAAAAGGAACCTTAGCTAATGCGGTTTTTGTTTATGCAACTCATCCAAGTCGCGGTGCTTATATGCTAGAAACCTTTGGTGTGTCAGAGACAGTTGTCGAGTTAATTAGAAACCATCACGAGATGCCCAAAAGCCGCTTTGAAAGACTATTAAAAGATGCAGACTCGTTAAATTAGGAGGGCTTTTTATGAGCATTGATATATCTGTCAAAGCCTTTGAAGGTCCTCTAGATCTTTTGCTTAGTTTAATCAAGGAAAAACGTATTGACATTTACGATATTCCAATCTCAGAGATAACGAAAGCATATCTTGAGGAAGTAAAACATATGGAAGACTCTGAGTATGAGGTGGCAACAGAGTTTATAGTGATGGCAGCAACATTAATGGAGATAAAAGCCAAGATGCTACTGCCAAAGCCCCAACTCGAAGAGGATGAAGAGCAAGAGGATCCTAGGACAGAACTAGTTAATAGGCTGATACTCTATAAACAGTTTAAAGAAGCTGCTGGGTATCTATACGAAAATTTCGAAGACCAGTCGAGGGTTTTTGCTAGGGACAATATCAACCAGATACTTTTAGAGGAACTTAGGCCAGACCATGATCTAAGAAATCTTGAGGTCTCCATGACTGAGCTCCTTAGCGCCTTAAAAGTGGTCTTAGAGGCAAAAAGAGATGAAGATGAGATCTCATCTCTTCCAAGAGAACAGATTACGATAGAAGACCAGATAAATTGGTTAGAGTTGTACCTTGAGGAAAAAAGAGATCTACTCTTTAGCGAGCTGTTTGGCTTATTAAAAAGCAAGGTTTTAATTGTGGTAACCTTTATGGCCTTACTAGAGTTAGTACACAGAGGTGTTTTAGGGGTTAGTCAGACTGATAGTTCGGAGATCTATGTCAATTATCTAGGAGTTGCCTCACTAACGGTGGAGGAGGAATGATAGGTTTGTCTCCAAGTAAAGCAAAAAAAATCTTAGAAGCAGTACTTTTCATGGCGCCTGAGCCTTTATCTACAGGCAAACTCTCGGAATTGACAAGCCTTACGGAAAATGAGGTCAGTAGCTTTTTAAAAGATATAGAACAAGACCTAATCGATCATGACAGAGGAGTAAGACTAGAAACAATTGCAGGAGGAGTGCGCTTTGTAGCCTGCAAAGAAGCAGAGCCTTACTTACTAGAGCTTAGTCAAGGTCAAAAACGCAACCCACTTTCTCCGGCTGCTCTAGAGGTTTTGGCAATTATCAGCTATATGCAGCCAATAACTAGGACTGAGATCGATGAAATTCGTGGCGTCTCCTCTGAAAGCTCTATAGGGACTCTTTTAGATCGTGGACTGATAGCCGAAGTTGGCAGGAAAGAAGCGCCGGGACGTCCTATTTTGTTTGCCACAACCAAAGCTTTTTTAGTCTACTTTGGTCTTAAAGATCTAACTGAGCTGCCTGAGCTCTCAGAGTTTAAGGAGCCAGATGATATTGAGAATACAAACCCTCCCTCCTTGGTAGAATAAAGCAAGGTAGGAGGTGTTTTCTTTGTGGTGGATTTTAGGGATAAGCATACTTATTATAGCTTTAGCTGTACTACTTAGTTGGCCTTTTTCCATGAACTTTGCCATAAACACTGACGCCTACGGTAGAAATTGGGTGATGACGACGAAAATACCCTTTCGGACTTTTAAAGGAAGCTATCAGGACGGTAAGTTTGATATAAGCGATCACTTTATTGGCTTAGATAGGTTGTTTATCGTTTATTTTAGAGATCTCTTTGGAAAGCTGATTTATGCTAGTTTTAAGAAAACCAAAGCATCTCCATCAAAAAAGGCTGATTTTTGGGACAACGTAGTTTTAAGAAGCCTTCGTATTCAAAAAATCAGCGTTGAGATGGGAGTAAAGGGAACAGTAAGTGGAGAAGCAACTTTCTTGTTTGGTATCTTGATTGCGCTCCTTTACCCAGCATTTGGTTTTATTTATTATAACAATAAGGGATTTGTGCCTGAAATTTCCTTTAAAAAGGACCTTGCAGGATTTGCTTTGACCTGTATAATCACCTTCAGCCTAGGTCAAGTTATACATGAAGCCGGAAAAAGATACTGGGCTTTGTGGAAGGAGAGTAAATATGCCAGATAAGCATCCAGTGGAAGGTTTAATGGATACTGCCATGCAAAGCCTCAAGGAAATGATAGATGTAAATACTATTCTAGGCGACCCAGTTGAATCAATAGACGGAAGTCTTATTATACCAGTGTCTAGAGTATTTATGGGTTTTGCTGCCGGTGGAAGCGAATTCGGAGAACCTACTGAACAAACTAAAGCTCCCTTTGGCGGTGGAAGCGGTGCAGGAATCTCTCTCAGACCTGTAGCGTTTTTAGTTGTGAGTCAGGGTAAGGTGAAGTTGCTTCCAGTTGGCACTGAAGCATTTATTGATCGGGTATTTGATTTAGTACCTAATTTAATGGATCGCATGGCTTCAAATTCAGTTACAGGTGCCATGGATAATAATACTACAATGTTTTGATTTGAAAGGCCTTAAGGGTAAAAGCACTTCCTTTAAGGCCTTTTCGTTCTTAGACTAGTTACAGAAAATGGCATATGAGGAGTAAATGTGGTATTATCTAGCTAACAAAACTACAGTGAGTACAAAAGTAGGTGGTTTTAGTTGAGAATCTCTGATCTAAACCCTGAATCTCTCACTCAAGACCAAGTAGAAAGACTACTTTTTACAGGTATCTTTGATGATGAAAAAATCGGTGATTGTATTTTAGTCTTTGGAAGCACAAACAGTCTTTCCTACAGGCTTCCTGGTGCAATAAAGCTATATCACAAAAAAAGAGCACCTTATCTGCTCCTTTCAGGAGGGACGGTAAAAGGCATGATCTCTGAAGCTGAGATTATGAAACAAAAAGCCATCTCTCTTAAAGTACCAGAAAGTGCAATTCTGATAGAGGATAGATCCACTAATACGAAAGAGAACATCCTTTTTTCATTAGAGATCTTAAAGAACACGTTTTCTAAGCAAAAACTACATATTTTACTTGTTACAACAATGTTCCACATGAGAAGGTGCATCCTTTCTGCAGAAACATTCTTTCCCGCAAATTATACCTATACGTCTTGTCCTGTTAAAGACTTAAACACTCTGCCAGGAATTTGGTACAAAAATCCTAAGGCCAAAAATCGGGCACTAAATGAAGCCAAAAACCTAGTACGTTATGTGCAAAGCGGGGAATTAAAAGACAGCTTGTTAGATTAGAAGTTATTATAAGTATTAAATTTGTATAATGATTTAGGAGGCTTTTTTATTTTGGAGAGACTACAAAAAATATTAGCCGAAGCGGGATTTGGCTCCAGGCGTAAAGTAGAAGAATTAATAAAAAAGGGTATTGTAACTGTAAACGGTGAGGTTGCAGAGCTCGGACAAAAAGCCGACAGTAAAAAGGATGACATTAGAGTATTAGGCAAAGCTGTCTCTATAAACGAAAAAGTCTATTACCTTTTAAATAAACCCGAAGGTTTTTTATGTACTGTTAAAGATCCTTACAACAGAGCAAAAGTCATTGATTTAGTACCTAAAGAGCCACGTGTTTTTCCAGTTGGAAGGCTAGACGCTGATACAACAGGTGCTCTGCTTCTAACAAACGATGGGGATCTTTCTAATCAGCTTTTGCATCCTAGATACCATGTAAAAAAGACCTATTTGGTCAAGGTAGCAGGCAAAATTAAACCTGAGGACTATAGGCGTCTTGAAATCGGTATTCAGCTTGAAGACGGGATTACGTTACCTGCTAAAGCAAACTATATAAAAAGTGGCCGAGACTGGACAGTTATTTCCTTGACAATTAGTGAGGGGCGTAAAAGACAAGTAAAACGCATGTTAAAGGCTTTAGGATATCCTGTTTTAACACTTCATAGACAGAAGTTTGGACCTTTGGATCTTGGAAAACTACAGCTAGGTCAGTATCGCAGTCTTTCTAAAGATGAAGTCAGACTACTCAAGGAGAGTGCCAGAGATTGATTGATTGTTTAATAATCGGGGCTGGGCCAGCAGGTCTAATGGCGGCTTTTGCCTTAACTAAACAAAATGTAAAAGGAGAGATCTGGGAAAAGTCTGCAAAACCAGGTCTAAAGCTATTAATAACTGGCAAAGGGCGCTGCAATATTACTAACAATCGCTACTCATCAACAGCAGATTTTTTAAGTAATTACAGCCTTGGTGGACGTTTTCTATATAGTGCCTTTAGCCACTTTACTCCAAATGACACCTTAGACTTTTTTAAACGCCAAGGCTTAGAGTATGTAGTAGAGCAAGGCGGTAGAGTTTTTCCAAAAAGCGAAAAAGCACGAGATGTGCTAGATGCACTAATAAAGAGTTCAAGTTCTAATTTCAAGATTAAAACTAAAGGAGCAGTAAAAAAAATCGAAGTAATGGAAAATCTAGAAGGTCAGCCCGAAGGATTTCTGGTCCATTCGGCCTCTGGGCATACTACGTTTACAAAAACAGTTATCGTTGCGGTTGGAGGAGCTTCATACCCCCGAACTGGGTCAACCGGAGACGGAATAGGTCTGCTTACTCCTTTAGGCCACTCTTTTAGTCCTCTAAGAGCAGGTTTAGTGCCTCTTGAGTGCTCTAATTACTTTATAAAGGATCTTCAAGGTCTTAGTCTAATCAATGTCGAGGCCACCTGTTATGTAGACGGGAAAAAAGTTTTTAAAGAGTTAGGAGAAATGGTCTTTACTCATTTTGGCGTTTCAGGTCCGATTATTCTGTCGATGAGTAATAACGACTTTACAAAGGCTGAAATCTCTTTAGACTTAAAACCTGCTCTAGATCATGAAAAGCTTGATAAAAGAATCCAGCGAGACTTTAACAAGTATATAAACAAGGATTTTCTAAATGCTCTAGATGATCTACTTCCTCAAAAGCTCATCCCTACTATTGTAGAGCTTTCTGGGATCGATCCTAGGCAGAAAGTCAATTCTATAACTAAGAAAGAGCGTCAATTTCTTGTCAATCTGCTAAAAGACTTTAGGCTTCAGGTAACTGGGAAAAGACCAATTGACGAGGCGATTGTAACACTTGGTGGTCTAAATCTAAAAGAAATTAACCCCAAAACAATGGAGTCTAAGATCGTTCCAGGACTCTTTGTTTGCGGTGAAATGATCGATGTTAGTGGCATTACAGGTGGTTACAATTTGCAAGCCGCTTTTAGCACAGGAAATTTAGCTGGTTTTTCTAGCGCTTGTAAATTGTCTCACTCAGTAGTAAAATAAGTAAAATACGATAAATACTCCCAGAAAACGGGAGTTTTTTCGTAAGCAAAGAGACTTGGAGGTAAAAAGATGTACGCATTAAGAGCAGCTACCACAGTTGAAGAAAATACTAAAGAAAAGATCAAAGAGGCTATGGATGAACTGTGGTTATCTTTTACAGAACTAAATAGCTTTAGAGAAAGAGATATTATTAGTGTTATTGTATCTAGTACAGAAGATATAAAGGCTGCATACCCTGCATCTTTTATCCGTCTAAAAGGCTATGAAAACGTAGCACTTTTGGATGTTACTCAGTTAAATATCGCTAACCAGATTCCTCTTTGTATCAGACTATTAATCTACACAACAAAACCAGGTAGAAACTTGTACTTAAGAAAAGCTACAAAGCTTAGACCGGAGTGGGGATGGCCTGTGGAAAAAGCAATAGAAGAAAAAAGATCGCCAAAGCCAAGAGGTGCACTTTCCAAGATAAAACCATATGTCCCAGGAAAGCCTATTGACGAGGTTAAGAGAGAGTATAGTTTAGAAGACGTAATTAAGCTTGCCTCAAATGAGAATCCCTTTGGTCCATCCAAAAAAGCCTTAGAGACTATGGCTAAAAAGCTACAATCGGTAAGTCTATATCCAGACGGCGCAAACTACGACTTTAAAAGTAAGTTAGCCTCATTTTATGGGTTGGATTTTTCTCAGTTTATCGTTGGAAACGGCTCAGATGAGCTAATTAAGCTGATTAGTGAAACTTACCTAGATGAAGAAGACAATATAGTCATAGCTGACATCACCTTTAGCGAGTACGAATTTGGCGCTCGCCTTATGGGAGCTGGTGTAAAAAAAGTACCACTTAAAAGTTTCACCCATGACTTAGATGGCTTTTTAAGAGAGATAGATGAGAGGACCAAGTTGTGTTATATCTGTAATCCTAATAACCCTACAGGTACTATAGTAACTCATCAGGAACTTGAAGGGTTTCTAGATAGACTACCCACAAACGTTTTAGTTGTTCTTGACGAAGCCTACGCAGAGTACGCCGAAAACCCAAAATATCCTGATTTTAAAAAACTGATAGATAGCTATCCTCTTATTGTGCTAAGGACCTTTTCAAAGATTTACGGTCTTGCAGGCTTAAGAGTTGGGGTAGGTATAGCAGGCGAAAATATTATTAGTAGCATTGAAAAGACGAGAGAGCCATTTAACGTAAACCTGTTGGCCCAAGCTGCGGCTATAAGCAGCTTAGAAGACATTGGCCATAGAGATTTTTGTTTTAGAGAAAACGCCTCTATGAAAAGAGAGTTTTACAACAAATGTAAAGCAGAAGGCATTGAATATGTCGAAAGTGAAGCTAGCTTTGTTTTAATCAGAGTAGAACGTGCTAAAGACATAGTCCAAGAAATGTTAAAGAAGGGTGTTATTGTCCGAAGTGCTGCCTCTTTTGGTCTAGATGATTATATTAGAGTCAGTCTTGGAACAAAACAGCAAATGGAAAAATTCTGGAACCTATTCACTGAGATAAGAGACGGAGGAATTAGCAAATGATTATCGTAATGAAAGCTAAAGCAAACGCAGATGAAGTCAAAAAGGTCCAAGAACGTTTAGAGGATTTAGGGTTTGGTATTCACCTTTCAGAAGGTGTTGAAAGAACAATTATTGGAGCACTTGGCAATCGAGATGCTTTGCTTGCCGCCAACATCGAGACTTTCCCTGGGGTCGAGCGTGTGGTACCAATTCGTTCTCCTTATAAATTAGGCGGAAAAGAGTTTCATGCTGAACCGTCAGTTATTGAGGTAGGAGACGCCAAATTCGGAGGAGGGCATTTTGGGATTATTGCTGGGCCTTGTGCGGTTGAAAGCCACGAGCAGTTACTTGCAGCAGCAAAGGCGGTTAAGGCATCTGGAGCCTCCCTTATTCGCGGTGGAGCATTTAAACCGCGCACATCGCCATATTCGTTCCAAGGTCTTGAAGAAGAGGGTTTAAAGATTCTCAGAGAAGCCTCAAAGCTAACTGGCCTTGGGGTAGTTACAGAGGTGATCGATCCAGATGATGTAGATATGGTTGCAGAATATGTGGATGTTTTACAAATTGGCGCCAGAAATATGCAAAACTTCGTTTTGCTTAAGGCAGTAGGCAGGATCAAAAAACCGATTATTCTAAAGAGAGGCTTATCAGCTACAATCTCTGAGTGGTTGATGGCTGCAGAATACATTATGAGCGAAGGAAACCATAACGTGATTTTGTGTGAAAGAGGTATTCGTACTTTTGAAACAGCAACACGCAATACCTTAGATATTAGCGCTGTGCCTGTTGTTAAAGAGTTGTCCCATTTACCTATTATCATCGATCCTAGCCATAGCGGTGGTCACAGACAATATGTAAGGCCTCTCTCCCTTGCAGCTGTTGCAGCTGGGGCAGACGGCTTAATAGTTGAAGTTCACCCTGATCCTGAAAAGGCTCTCTCAGATGGTCCTCAATCCTTGACACCTGCTGAATTCGATGATCTTGCAAGAGAAATCGATGTTTTAAAAGGATTCTTCAAATTAAAATGAGTGTAGGAGTTGTAGGATTAGGTCTTATTGGAGGGAGCATTGCGCTTGGCCTTAGGGATAAATATGAGGTAATAGGTGTTGATTTAGACCCAAAAACACTTGAAATTGCAAAAGAAAAAGGCATCTGTCAAAAGGTCTCAGATAGCCTTTTAGATCTAAATGGTGTTGAAGTGGTTTTTGTTGCAGTTCCTATAAACAGTGTTGCAGGTGTCGTCAAGTCCTTAAGCCAGTACGATATGGTAATTGCTGATGTTGGTAGTTTAAAGCTTGATCTAGCAAATTCGCTAAATGATATTCCCAATTTTGTAGGTACTCATCCTATGGCTGGCAGAGAAAAAGGAGGCATAAGCGCCTCCGACCAATCTCTCTTTGAAAATGCTCTGTGGATGGTAGACTCAACGCGTCCTACAGCTGTGATTGAGAAGGTTACACCCTACATCGAAGCTTTGGGAGCATACACGTTTTTAATAGATCCAGACTCACATGACCAGATGGTCGCTGCTGTTTCTCACTTGCCACACCTTGTTGCTGTAGCATTGACATTAGCTGCGGAAAAGATTTCAGGTGGGGATGACAGACTCTTTTTAATGGCAGCTGGAGGCTTTAGGGATACTACAAGAATTGCAAGTGGTGACCCAAAGCTTTGGCAGCAGATTCTCTCGCAAAGTCCTTATCTGAAAGATGCTGCGTCAGCCTTTGCTGAGATATTTAATAAGCTTTGCAAAGAAGAAGAACTAACTCCATACCTTAAAGAGGCCTGTACGATTCGTGAAAAACTACCGTTTAGAGGAAAAGGTGTTGTTGGCGAAGTCTTTTCACTGGTAATTAAAGTAGAAGATAAGCCTGGAGAAATTGGAGAGATCACATCTATTTTGGCTAAAAAACATATAAACATTAAGGAAATAGAGATTTTAAAACAACGAGAAGGAGAAACAGGACCACTAAGGTTGGGCTTTTCTTCTTCTAAGAAAGCTTTAGAGGCCTATAATCTCTTAAAAGAATTAGGTTACACTCTAGAAGCTAGGTGGTAAATATGAATTTAACAATAAAAAAGACTAATAAACCATTAATGGGCCCCCTTCGCCCTGAAAGCGATAAATCGATCTCGCAGCGTCTTATTTTGTTTAGCCTTTTAACAAATGAGGAATGTGTCTTCGAAAAGATCAGCAGGGCATTAGATCCAAAATCAGCTTTGATCGCGGCCTCTCTTTTTGGCCTTGAGTACAAGCTTGAGGGGGATACCTTAATTACTAAAGGGCCTGGTTTTAGAAGTCTTCAAGAGCCAAGTGTTCCAGTTTACTGTGGTAACTCTGGGACGTTGATGCGCTTTTTAATGGGGCTTCTTGCTCCCAGCGATATCTTCGCTGTATTAACGGGCGACGAGTCCTTAAATAAGAGACCGATGGCAAGAATTGCAGATCCATTAAAGAGTATGGGTGCAGAGATTTTCTCTCGCACCCAAGGTTTTGCCCCTTTGGCTATTAAAGGCACAAAGCTAAAAGGTATAAACTACACCTTGCCAGTAGCTTCAGCTCAGCTAAAAACAGCAATTTTACTTGCAACGTTAAATAGTGAAGGCACTAGCACTATTATAGAAAATACTCCTTCAAGAGACCACTCAGAACGAATCCTGTTAAAAATGGGAGCAGGTATCAAAAAAAGTGGATCTTTAATCACGATAGAGCCTAAGAAAAAGCTTTCTGGCATAAGAGTAAGAGTTGGAGGCGACTTTTCTTCCGCAGCGTTTTTTATTGGGGCAGGTCTTTTAAGTGAAAAGAGCGAAATAACTTTAGAGGATGTTAACTTAAATCCGACAAGAACAGGGTTAATTAAGGTTTTAGAAAGAATGGGCGCAAAAATTACTATAGATAAAAACGCTGATATCGAGCCAAATGGTAATATCTATATCACAAGTCAAAAGCTTTTCGGCACAACTGTAGAGAGCTTTGAGATTCCTACTCTTATAGATGAGATACCTCTTCTAGCAGTTATTTGCGCAGCTGCAGAAGGAGAGACGGTTATCAATGGGGTTTTCGAGCTGACTGTTAAAGAATCAGATCGACTAAGTGGCACGATAGAACTACTTAGCCTTTTAGGTAGAGAAAGTTATGTATCAGGCGAAGGTAAGGATTTAACCCTTACTATTAAAGGGGTTTTAGGTAGCTTTAGTGGCGGAGAATATGATCCAAGACTCGATCACCGCCTAGCAATGGCTGCTGCTATAGCTGGGATAAATAGCACAGATGGCATCACTATAAAAGATAGTGAGTGTGCTAAAGTCTCGCAGCCTGAGTTTTACTGTCAACTTCAAAAGCTTGGTGCGGAGATAAAGGAGTAAGGAGTGATATAGTGGCACTACCAGTTATTACCATAGACGGACCCGCAGGCGCTGGAAAGAGTACAGTTGCTAAGAGAGTTGCAACTAGTCTAGGCCTGACTTATCTAGATACAGGAGCGATGTATAGAGCCGTAACTCTTTTAGCTCAAAGAACCGGTGTTGATGTAAACGATGACTTGTTGTTAAAAAGACTAGCAGAAGACATTAGTCTAAAGCTTACAGGTGGTAGAGTCTACCTCAATGGAGAGGATGTATCTGAAGACATCAGAAAACCAGAGGTCTCCGACAAGGTTTCGTTTGTCGCTCGCCAGAGATCAGTGCGCGAGATCATGACAAAACTCCAAAGAGAGATGGCATCAAATGGTGGAGTGGTGCTTGATGGGCGCGATATGGGAAGTGTTGTTTTCCCAAGCGCCGATTACAAGATATTTCTTACAGCTAGTGTTGAAGAGAGAGCAAGAAGGCGCCATGCAGAACTAGAACAAAAAGGGATTATCGTAAGTTTTGATGAGGTAAAACACAATATTATTGCACGTGATAAAATAGACTCTGAAAGAGAAGTTGCACCGCTTAGAGTTCCAGAAGGTGCATATATTTTAGATACTACGGGCTTAACAATTGACGAAGTAGTGCAGGAAATTGTTAGAAAATGTAGAATAGATTAGGAGTACTATCATGATTTATGCTATTGTCAAGGCTATCGCTTTATTTGTGTTCAAACTTTTTGGCAGACTAAAGATTAAATATAACTATCCAATGCCTGAGGGTGGAGTTATTCTGGCAGGCAATCATATTAGTAACCTTGATCCACCGGTTTTGGCTTGTGCATCAAAAAGACCGGTCTATTTTCTTGCCAAAAAAGAATTGTTTAAAAACCCCGTAATTGGGGCAATCTTAAGGGCTTTTAAAGCTTACCCTTTGGATAGATCGAAAGGTGATCTTGCTGCTATAAAAAGGGCCTTGACAGTGTTAAAAGAGGATAAAGTTTTAGGGATCTTTCCAGAAGGAACAAGGGTAAAAGGCGCAGCTATGGGTAAGCCCTTAAACGGAGCTGCCTTTTTGGCAACCCAAGCAAAAGTGCCTATTGTTCCAGTTGCAGTATCTGGGACTGAACTAGGATTTAAAGGGTTGTTTTTGGGCAAAATAAAAATGGCTGTAGTATTTGGAAAACCGATTACAGTTGAAGAGATTCAAAAGATAAACAGTAAAAAAGATTTGGATAAACACCAAAAGTTGGATATCATAAGTAATGAGATTATGGATCGGATTCGCCAAACTTTGGAGGATGAAATGTGAAGATTTTTATTGCTGAGTATGCAGGTTTTTGCTTTGGTGTAGAAAGAGCTTTAAAAAAGACAGAAACAGCAATAAAGAAAAATGGTCCTAATGTATATACACTAGGCCCTCTAATTCACAACCCGCAAGTGATTGAACAGTTAAAAAAAAGTGGAGCAGAGATTGTTGATTCTGTGTCCGAAGTAGATAAAGGGACAATTGTTATTCGGTCCCATGGCGTTGATCCAAAGATTATCAAAAAGGCCAAAGCAGCTGGCCTTACTGTTGTTGATGCCACATGTCCGTATGTCAAAAGAGTGCATGAGTTTGCAAAACTATTATTAGAGCAAGGATATTTAGTAGTTATTGTAGGAGAAAAAAACCATCCTGAGGTTCAGGGACTTTTAGGAGCTATTGATAATCAAGGAATAGTGGTTCTAGGTCCTGAAGATTTCGAGGGAAAAAGGTTTGACAAGGTAGGCGTGGTGGCCCAGACTACTCAGTCTCAAAAAATCTTAAAAGACTGCGTAGCGTATTTAGTTGATACAGCTCGGGAGATCCGGGTTTTTCCAACGATATGCCAAGCTACAGAATCAAGGCAGAGTTCAGCGATAGAGCTGGCCAAAAGAGTTGATGTCATGGTTGTTGTAGGTGGCAAAGAAAGCGGGAATACAAGGCGGCTCTATGAGCTATGTCTAGATGTGATCCCGAGAGTGTATCTTATAGAAAGGCCAGACGAGCTTGAAGCTGATTGGTTTAATCCTACAGATAACGTAGGATTAACAGCTGGAGCTTCCACGCCCGACTGGGTTATTGAGGGGGTTGTCGAGAGAATGAGCGAGATGGAAAAACAGGAGTTACAGGAGAATGTACCTGTGACAGAGGAAAATTCAGCACCTGTGACAGACGAAGTTTCAGAAGAAGATCAAGAGGTTATGATGCAAGATCTAGAGCAAAGCCAATTAAAAAAAGGCGAAGTTCTCGAAGTTACAGTTGTGAGCATCGACAAAGAAGGAGTCTACGTCGATGTAGGACAGAAAGAAGAGGGATTCATTCCACTTAGAGAACTAAGCTATCGCTATATAGAGTCTCCAGATGCTGTTGTTGAGATTGGTCAAAAGGTTAATGTAGTGGTAGATAAAGTGGAAGAAGGCAAAATTTACCTCTCCAAAAAGGATGCTGATCAACAGACGGCATGGAAATTTCTCACCGAGGCTAAAGAAGAGAATAAAGTCTTTTCTGCATCTGTCGTTGAAAAGGTAAAAGGTGGTCTTTTAGTCGATATAGGAGTCAGAGGTTTTGTTCCCGCAAGCCACGTGTCACGTCAATTCGTTGAAGATTTAGACCAGTTTGTTGGTCAAACGATGGACTTTAAAGTTTTAGAGCTAGAAACCGAGCGCAAAAACGTTGTGCTTTCTCATAGGCTTGTTGAAGAGGATGAACTCGAAGCCAAGAAAAAAGAGGTCTTCGATAATCTTGAAGCCGGTCAGATCGTAGAAGGTATTGTTAGACGTATCACAGATTTTGGCGCCTTTGTTGATATCGGAAGTGGTGTTGAAGGTCTCTTGCATGTAAGCGAAATGGCATGGAGCCGCGTTGATCATCCAAGCGATGTTGTCGCAGAGGGTGATACGGTTAATGTTAAGATTTTGAGCATGGACAAAGAAAGAGATCGAATCTCCCTTGGTTTAAAACAGACTAAAGCTGATCCATGGACTGAGGTAGAAAACAAGTACCAAGTCGGTGAAATCATTGAAGGTACCGTAACACGTGTAGTTGATTTTGGTTGTTTTGTCAAGATTGAAGATGGAATTGAAGGATTAGTGCACATTTCTCAGTTAGCACATCACCGTGTAGCAACAGCTTCTGAAGTTGTAAAACCTGGTGATGTAGTTAAAGTTAAGATCTTAAACGTCGATGCAGAGAAACGCCGCATTGGTCTTTCTATTCGTGATGCTCTTCCTGAATCAGAAAAACCTGTAAAACCAGTTAGTTCTAAAAGGAAAGAAGCTAGACAAAATGTAAGAGAAGAAAGCAAAGAAGAAACTTTTGGTACTACAATTGGCTCGCAATTTAGCCAATTAGAGGAATTAAAAAAGAAACTTGAAGGCAACTAAAGTCTTTTAAGGCCGCTTAATGCGGCCTTTTTTTTGATCTTTTTTACATAGAGTATACTACCCACCAAATATGGGGAATCTAGCAAGAGAAAGTGGAGGTGAGTCTATGACAAGTGTAACGATTCTCTTGGTGGTCACAGCCTTACTCGTTATAATATTAGGCCATCGCGCACTAGATCGTACTGGTCTTACTGACAAACAAGCGCTAGTTGTGATAGGTCTTATATGGGTCGGTGGATTTTTGGATATTCCTATAGGCCGAGTTAGTGTTAATGTTGGTGGTTTTATTATCCCGACGCTTTTAATTATCTATCTGCTCTCCAAAGCATCTAGCAATCAAGAAAGATTCAGAGGAGTGCTAGCGATCTTTATTAGTGCCGGCGTAATTTACTTAACAAGCCGGATCTTTGATTTTGGACCTGAGGTAGGTAGCTATACCTTTATTGACCCTTTGTATCTTTATGGGGCCTTAGCTGGTGTAGTAGCTTATCTAATGGGTAGATCAAGAAGAGCAGCTTTTATCGGTGGTATTGGCAGTATCCTGTTAGTTGAAGCGGCAAGTATTATCTATCACCAATTCACAGAAGGAGGTCCAGCAAATTTGGGTACGGCAGGATTTTTTACCGGTGCCATAATTGCAGGTTTAGTCGCGATCTTCTTAGCTGAGGTTGTAGGAGAAACTCGCGAAATGATGCAGGGTGGACCTAAAAAGGGCGATAATTATCCCAGTGGACTTAAAAAAGGCAACGCTCCTAAAGAGATCGAAGCTAGAGCCACACATGCATTTAGAGTAAGTAAGCCAACCTTAGTTTTAGAAGTTGGTGAGTCAGGCGATGTCAAAGTTTTTTTAGAGGAGAATGCTCCATGAATCTATTATACAAAAGACTCCTTTTAACACTACTTCTTACTTTTCTTTGTTTTAGCATACCTGTTTTTGCCTATCACCAAAACGAAGTCTTTGATGTCGTTGACGAGGATGGTAATCTTGTAACAAAGACTTCCCTGACTCTTACAAATGGAGATATCTATATCTCAGCAAACAATACAGAATGGGAGATTTCAGGAAAAGAAGAAGGCAAGTATATAGTTAAAAAAAATGGCGTTTTAGATTTAAGTGTGTATTTAACTAAACCGCTTGAAATAGAGATTCAAGCTGATGGCTCTCAGCCAGTTATAGGTATTTATCATACACATAGTAGCGAGTCATATGCACCAGGGGAGTATAGCCAGCCCTACCCAGGCGAGATCTATCAGGTTGGGGAGACATTAAAGAATGCCTTGGAAGAGCAAGGTTTTAAGGTAAATTGGTCTCAGGCAAATCACAATCCTCATGATGGTTCAGCCTATATCCGCTCAAGAGATACAGCTGCAAAGTTACTCCAAGACAAGCCTATTGCAGTTATCGATGTTCATAGAGATGCTGTTCCGGACAGGGAGTTTTATTCCACCGAAATTGATGGAAAATCTGTAGCAAAGGTGAGAATTGTTACAGGCAAACAAAACCAAAATAGGGACAGCAACTTTGAGTTTGCCAAAGCGATGAAAGCCCAAGCTGACGAGGCGCAACCTGGTATTACAGAAGGTATATTTTGGGCTAAAGGCAACTACAATCAGGATTTAGGTCCGAGAATGATTCTTCTGGAATTTGGCACACACGTTTTGACCCTAGAGGAAGCTCAAGCTGCAGCAGAAAGATATGCAGAGGTGATCTCAGCATCCCTTCCTGTAGGCGGCGGGCGAGCTGAAAGGTCAGCAGCAAGTTCTGGTGTAGTTTGGGTAATAGTTATTGCACTTGCAGCTCTTGGGATTTTTCTGCTTATTAACAAGAATGGTCTAGAGAGTTTTAAAAACTTCGCACAGCGGTTTACTCACTCATTTAGAACAAGAAAAAAAACTAAAGAGAATAAGTAAGGCGGAGAGGAATTTGATTATAGTCTATCACTGCTATGGCGGAACTCATTCGTCAGTTACAGCCGCAGCTTTGCATTTAAAAAAACTACATCAAAACCCTACAGCAAATGATCTTCTTAAATTACCTCTTTTTGATAAGGTTAACGCGGCCGATTGGGGCCGCCTTTTTTATCATGGCAAAGACTGTTACGGTAATTTGGTTTATACTATGGGTAGGGGGAAAAGATTTAAACTCATAGAGATGTTTTACCAAAGCCTATTGGAAGTTTGTCCAGAGGGAACAATTAAGGAAGTTGTCTTTATTGATACCCTGCCTTATGTTAATATGAAGATGCGAATAGGTGGTTTTCTTTCAAGACACTTAGGTTTTGTCTATCTTGGCAGACCTCTTACTGCCATAGGTACTTTGGAAATATTACCTAATATACGAAAAAAAGTGAATGAGATCTTAGACAGTTGTAAGTGAAAGTTTAGAAATGGCAGAGGGGAGGAAATTGATGTATTGCTTCTTTGCAAAGGAAATGATAACTTTAATAAAGTATGCATTTTAAAAAAAGGAGCAATATAATCTTCAGATATGCAAAAAGGAATTGTGGCAATAGTAGGAAGACCTAATGTTGGCAAATCAACGTTATTTAACAGACTTTGTGGTCAAAGAAAAGCGATTGTCGAAGACTACCCAGGGGTAACTAGAGATCGTTTATATGGTCATACAGATTGGAACGGCAAAGAATTTACAGTGATTGATACAGGTGGTATAGTTTTAGGTGAAAACCAGCCTTTTATTAAAGAAATTCGAATGCAAGCGGAACTAGCTGTAGAGGAAGCAGATGTTATTATCTTTGTGGTAGACGGAAGAGATGGTATTACTTCTACAGACAGAGAGATCGCAGATATCTTAAGATCTAAGGGCAAAAAGATTGTAATAGCAGCTAACAAGCTAGAAAGTGCTACTGGAACTGAGATCTGGGATTTCTATTCACTAGGCCTTGGTGAAGTAATTAGGATCTCATCAGAGCACGGTATTGGCACAGGTGATCTTCTAGATAGCGTAGTAGAGCTACTGCCTGAGGTTAAAGAAAATGAATATCCTAATGCAATTAAAGTGGCTATCGTGGGGAAACCCAATGTAGGTAAATCTTCACTTGTTAACAACCTTCTTGGCGAAGAAAGGGTAATTGTCAGTGAGATTGCTGGCACTACTAGAGACGCTATCGATGTCCCCTTCTTCTTTGATGGACAGGATTACGTTTTAGTAGATACTGCTGGTCTTCGAAAAAAAGGAAGAATATGGGAGTCTGTAGAGCGTTATAGTGTTATCCGGTCGTTGCGCGCTATTGATGAAGCAGATGTAGTTTTGCATATAATTGATTTAGTAGAAGGAGTAACGGAACAAGACACGAAAATAGTAGGCTATGCCCATGATCAAGGTAAAGCCTTGATCTTCGCGGGCAACAAATGGGACTTAATTGAAAAAGAGACCGGTACCTTCGAAAAAACAGTTAAAGATATTAGAAACAAGCTAGCGTATGCAACCTATGCACCGATTACTCTCATCTCAGCTATAACCAAGCAGAGGATTCTTGATGTTTTAGAATTGATTAAAGAGGTTGATTTAGAGGCTAAAAAGAAAGTTCCAACTAGCAGGGTTAATGAGATTATTAGAGATGCCATCAGGATGCAAGAGCCACCTACTGATAAAGGAATTAGACTCAGAATTTATTATGGGCTGCAAACTGGATCTCAGCCCCCTAAGTTTACTTTGTTTGTAAACGATCCTAAGTTAATGCATTTTTCATACGAAAGGTATCTAGAAAACCGCCTGAGAGAGGCATTTGGTTTTCTAGGATCGAAGATTATGCTTTCATACAAAGCTCGTTCTGATACTGACGCTTATGAAAAGCGATGAAAGGGGAAGCATATAGAATATGCTAATTGTCCTCAGTGTGTTAATCGGCTATCTAGTGGGTTCTATACCCTTTGGTCTTTTGCTTTGCCGATATGTTTTTGGTATTGATATTAGACAGCGTGGTAGCGGCAATATAGGGGCTACAAATGTTCAACGAAATACTAACACAATCTACGGTTTAATTGTACTTGCTTTTGATCTATTAAAAGGCTTTGTAAGTGCCTGGATTGGCTTCAAGTTAGCTGGTGAATATGGTGCAATTTTAGGTGGGATAGCTTCAGTTGCTGGGCATAACTGGTCGTTTTATTTAAAGTTTGCAGGTGGCAAAGGTGTAGCGACAACAGCAGGAATTACCTTGTTTCTTTTTCCAAAAAGTTTTGTAGTCCTACTCCCTCTTTGGTTTGGAGTGCTTTTGTTAACTCGTTACGTGTCGCTTGCGTCTGTAGTCTGCGCGGTTGTTCTGCCTTTTGCTGTTTTTCTCTTTGGTTATTCAACCCCTTATGTTGTAATTAGTGTTTTAGCGTCGCTTTTTGCTATTTATAGACATAAAAGTAATATTGATCGACTTAGAAAAAGAACTGAATCAAAGTTTAGCTTAAAAAACAAAAAATAGCCTTACAAAAAGACCATCGGCAAAAAAGGAAGATGGTCTTTTTTTGATCATAACTTTAACAAAACCAAGCCCCAAAGAGAATGCTAAATAATGAGTGAAATAAAAACAGGTTTTATTCTTCTCCACATCCATGTCAGAGGTCAGTAAAAGAAACATTAAGAACACACTGTGAAAGAGAGCTTTTGACTGCTCTGCTACAGAAACAGAGGTTAACTAGCTGATCAACTAAGACATCGTACAAATAAATGGGTTCTACACACTACAAATAGAAAAGGCACTGCGTTCTAAGCTCCTTTCTGAACTTACTTATAGGCTATAAACTTAAACGGCGCTTATTTATCGCACAGATGGCATGAGAATTGAGATTTGTAAGATCGTCAAGATTTCTGAAAAGAAAAAAAGATGAGTATTTAGAAAAGCCAATAAAATTAACAGAAATATTAAAAGAAGCTAAGAATGTGTATAAGAAGATAGAACTGAAAACAAAGTTCAGGCTTAACATCCTTCACCTTAAGGGTCTTTTTTTATGGCAAAAACTAAAATTTCGTTGGACTATTAGAAGTATTGACTTAAGGCCGTTTCTTAAGCAACTTATTGGACAACCTATTACTAGCAAATTAAAGAATGGCATAATGATGACCAAGGTTTTTTATCTTCATGCAAAGCTTAAAAATGCTTCTAAACATTTAGGGTTTCAACTAGTTTCATCGGGATTTATCAAAAAGTAAGGTCAAAAGATAAGATAGTGTCTCTAGATCATTATAAAGAAAAGCTTCATTTGAAAAATGAAATCGATCTAGAGTTTATGGCAAGTCCTAATACGCTTGAAAACTGCAAGCATTCGGTTTTTAAGTATGCTTATCAGTCTATAAACGCTTACAAATCCGTGTATTATCCGCCGTTTTGGAACTAAAGGATTCCAGCAATACTTAAGACTTACGATGATTAAATTTGCATCCATAAGTCGACTCTTAAATATACTGAAAAGGGGCTAATTGGTCTTTTGGAAGGCAAAAAGGCTGTCTAGATTGCAGCTTAGAAGAGGAGACTACTCTTCACCTACAACCTAGCAATTTGAAATGGACGATAGATATTAGAAAAATTGGCTTTTTAGGTATTAGTAGCGTTACAACAATAAGCGCTGACAAGCTCGATGTAGTGGGTAAAGACCTCGCGATTATAGTAAGAAAGCTATAGAAAAAACCAATAATTGGCGCCAACTTTTGGAAAAACCAAAGGAAAACTTCTATAATTGGTCTTTGTTTGGGTCTAGAATAATATAAATAGTCAGCAGATGTTTATTCTGAGGACTATTTATATCATCTTTTTAAACTAGGTTTTTGTTCTTCTTGTATCCTAAGTTGCATACTTTTTAAGAGAAAGAGATCTGTCTTTTAGAGTTATTTCAAGCCTGGGAGGGGAGAAAAGTATGGAAGCTACAGCAGTATTTAAAGACATAGTAGCCCGTACCCGGGGCGATATCTATATCGGAGTTGTCGGCCCGGTTCGTACAGGTAAATCCACTTTTATAAAAAGATTTGTAGACCTCATGGTATTACCACTAATTAAAGATGAACAGCTAAGAAAACGTACCCGTGATGAATTACCTCAAAGTGGTTCAGGGAAAATGATTATGACCACAGAACCTAAGTTTGTACCAGATGAGGCAGTAACAGTGGAACTTCAGGAAGGAATGAAAGCAAGTCTAAGGTTGGTTGATTGTGTTGGTTACACAGTTTCTGGAGCTTTAGGGTATTTTAACGACGAAGGACTAAGGTTAGTTCGCACACCATGGAACGAGGAAGAGATTAGCTTTGAAAAAGCTGCTGAGATTGGTACACGCAAAGTTATCCAAGATCATTCTAACATTGGTCTAGTTGTAACTACAGATGGTTCAATCACCGATCTACCAAGAGATAATTATCTAGATGCTGAAGAGCGCGTTGTTAGAGAGTTAAAAGAATTAGGTAAGCCATTTATTGTGTTATTAAACTCCATGACTCCAAATAATGAGAATACAATTACCTTAGCACAAGAGTTGTCTGCTCGTTATGAGGTGAGTGTAGTACCTGTTGATTGCCTCCATTTAACAGAATCACAGATTGGTGATATTCTTTCTAGTCTTCTATTTGAGTTCCCACTTAGGGAGATCGCTGTTGATTTGCCTGAATGGGTAAGTGAATTACCTTTTGACCATGAGCTAAGAGAGACATTTGAAGAGGCTATCTTTGAAAATGTTGCAGGTATTACTAAAGCAAAACAAGTAGGCTGGTCGAAAGAAAAGCTTCTTGCCGATATTGTAGAACTTGAGTCGGTAGTAACTACGGATCTAGATTTAGGCCAAGGCAGAGCTAGAATCCAGCTAAACGTTAAAGCCAAAGTCTTTTATGACATCTTAGAGGAAATCACCGGCTTTATAGTCGAAGACGAAGCAAGTCTGTTTAGTCTCTTAATAGAGCTTGGTAGTTCTAAGAAGGAATACGATAAGGTTGCAATTGCAATGCAAGAAGTTAGAAACAAAGGATATGGAATCGTTAAGCCTGGCAAAGACGATATTGTGCTTGAGTCGCCTGAAGCGATTAAACAAGGTAGCAGATTTGGGATCAGATTAAAAGCTTCTGCTCCGTCGTACCATATTATCAAAGCAGATATCTATGCAGAGGTCACCCCATTTGTTGGCACCGAAAGACAAGGAGAAGAGTTTGTGAGCCAACTAGAATCTGACTTTGCTGCAGATCCTGGAGCAATTTGGGAAAAAGACTTTTTGGGAAAATCTCTGTCTGACATGATGCTTGGTGGTATTGAAGGGAAGCTTTATCGTATGCCGTTTAACGCTCAAGAAAAGCTTCAGGAGACCCTTGAGCGCATCATAAATGATGGTAGTGGCGGGTTAATATGTATCATTTTTTAGGAAGAGCAAAAAGCTCTTCCTAGAATTTTATTGGAAAAAGAAGGAAAAACTTTAATTTGTGCGAATTTATTAGCAAGACCACCTAACAAGGAGGCTACTAGGGACGAGAGTTCTGAGAGGTTAGGTGAGATTTGGGAGGTGAACTATATGTCCAAAGGTATGACCAAGGGTGAGTTGGTAGGGAACATAGCAGAAAAAGCTGGGGTATCTAAAAAGGATGCGGAGAAAGTTTTAAACGCTGTGTTAGAGAGCATTACTGAGGCTTTGGCAAATGGAAGAAGAGTTCAATTAGTAGGTTTTGGTACATTCGAGGTACGGCATCGCCAAGCTAGGACTGGTCGCAACCCACGTGATCCAGGTAAAACAATCGAAATTCCTGCTCGCGACGTCCCTGCTTTCAAACCTGGTAAGGCTTTGAAAGAAGCTGTTAAGTAACTTTTGAAACTCCTAAAAGAGGTTTAGGAAATTAGAGGCTGTCCTACAAGTGGACAGCCCCTTTTTTAGATAATTTTGAGCAATGAAGTTTGATTTAAATTGTATTAGCTCAAGTCAAGCCCTGCGAAAGAGCAGAATTGCATAGATATTTACATACTTTTGCCGATCTTTTTGAAAAGGAACGTTAATTTATGCGAACATCGTTTACCAAATGATTTAATCTGTGGTAGAATAGGAAAAACATTAGCCATTGGGTAAGGATATAGGAAAGGTGGTGCAGACAGCACTTATTGTGTTGTCTAAATAAATTGAAAGAAGGCAAAATCGGAGTAGCTATTTTAGGTCTTGGTACAGTAGGTATAGGAGTCGTAGACATTCTTTCTAAAAATAGAGCAATGATCTTTAATCGCAGTGGCGTTGATTTAGAAGTTAAAAAGGTGTTAGTCAGAAACCCTAACAAAAAACGTGACATCGATTTAAGCCCTGAGATGTATGCCAAGGATCTTGAGGAGATCCTGCAGGATCAAGATATTGATATAGTAGTTGAGTTAATTGGCGGGCTAGAAGTTGCGAAAGAGTATATTGTTAAAGCCCTTGAGGCAAAAAAGGCTGTTGTAACAGCTAATAAAGCTGTCCTTGCACACTTTGGTGCAGAGCTTTTTGATTTAGCTAGAAAAAATGAAGTGCCTCTTTATTACGAAGCAAGTGTTGGGGGAGGGATCCCCTTGATTACCCCGCTAACAGAGTCTTTAGTTGGTAACACTATTACTAGCGTAATGGGGATTATTAACGGAACTACTAACTACATTCTCACCAAGATGACCACTGAAGGAAGATCCTTTGCAGAAGTCTTAGATGAGGCTCAAAGTCTAGGCTATGCAGAAGCAGATCCTACCGCCGATGTAGATGGCTTAGATGCTGCTCATAAGCTTACAGTTTTAGTTGCGCTTGCCTTTGATACTCATATCCAGCTTTCTGATTTGCACTGTGAAGGCATTAGAAAGATCGATACGATGGATATCTGCTTCGCTAAAGACCTTGGCTATGCTATTAAATTGCTTGCAGTTGGCAAAAAGACTGAATTAGGTATCGAAGCAAGGGTTCATCCGACTTTAATTCCTTTAAATCATCCTTTGGCCTCAGTAAACAATGTCTTTAATGCTGTCTTTGTTGAAAGTGAAGAAGTTGGTGAGTTAATGCTCTATGGGCGCGGAGCGGGAAGATATCCTACTGCTAGTGCGGTAGTTGGAGATATAGTTTCAGCAGCTAGAGTTCTCTCTGGTTCAAAGACACTTCTGCCACGTAAATTTGTTAAAGGGAAAGCTGTGCCTGTAACTGAAACAGCAGGAAGCTTTTATGTACGTCTCATGGTTGAGGATCGACCTGGCGTTTTGGGAGAGATAGCTAACATCCTAGGAAAAAACGGGGTTAGCGTAGCTTCTGTTATCCAAGAAGGTAGAGCGCAAGACCAAGTACCACTTGTCTTTGTAACTCACGAAGTAAATTACGGTGGACTTTGCCAAGGACTTAAGACAATCGGTGGTCTCTCTTGTGTCAAGGATGTTGCCAATGTTATCAGAGTAGAAAGAGGGAAGTAGGATGTATAAAGGGTTAATAGATCGTTATAAAAAATACTTACCAGTAAATGAAAACACAGAGGTTGTAACTCTATATGAAGGTAACACACCTTTAATACCTGTACCAGAACTCGCAAAAATAGCAGGTTTTAAAGGAGAGATTTATGTAAAATATGAAGGTTTAAACCCTACTGGATCTTTTAAAGACCGAGGGATGACTATGGCGGTAACTAAAGCTAAAGAAGATGGCATGCAAGTGGTAATGTGCGCTTCGACCGGAAATACCTCAGCCTCTGCTGCCGCTTACGCTGCAAGGTGTGGAATGAAGTCAGTAGTGCTTATTCCAGATGGCAATATTGCCTTAGGTAAGTTAGCTCAGTCAATGATCTATGGCGCCAAAGTTGTAGCTGTTGATGGAAACTTTGATGACTGCCTAAAGTATGTACGGGAGCTTTGTCAAAAGCACCCGATAGCTCTAGTGAACTCTATTAATCCATATAGACTCGAAGGACAGAAAACTGCTGCTTTTGAGATCGTTGATGATCTTTCAGATGCTCCTGACTATCTTCTAATTCCAGTAGGCAATGCTGGCAATATCAGTGCCTATTTTATGGGCTTTAACCAATATCTAAAAGAAGGCATTTCAACCAAGTTACCAAAGATGTGGGGTATGCAGGCTGCAGGGGCAGCTCCAATTGTAGAAAACAGAGTTTTTGAAAATCCAGAGACTGTTGCAACTGCTATTAGAATAGGCAACCCAGCAAGCTGGGACAAAGCTGTAAATGCTAGAGACCAATCTAAAGGTCGTATTGAAAAGGTTAGCGATGAAGAGATTTTGGAAGCATACAAACTTATTGCTAAGAATTGCGGTGTATTTTGCGAACCTGCTTCAGCAGCTTCAGTTGCTGGCTTTTTGAAATATGGAAAAGGTATAGAAACTGGGAGTAAAGTAGTAATGGTCTTAACAGGAAATGGCCTTAAAGACCCCGATAATGCAATTAAACAGGCCCCTGAGATCTTCCATGTTCAAAACGATATTACAGCTATAGAAGAGGTTGTGCTATGAGAGCTTTAGTGCCAGCTACCACTGCAAATCTTGGACCAGGCTTTGACCTTGTTGGAGCAAGTCTAGATTTAGAGATGGAAGTTGAGGCGGAGTTTGCAGAAGACTATTCTCTTAATGAGACAGGGTATACAGAAGACGCCTCGATGAAAGACCATCTAGTCTTTAAGGTAATGGTAGAGTTCTTAAAAGAGCATGGCATAGAAAGGCCGTTTGCCCTAAAAACACTGAATCGCATACCTTTTGCACGAGGTTTGGGTTCTTCCTCTGCGGCAATTGTAGGGGCATTAGTACTTGCAAACGAGCTCTGCAAGAAGCCATTGACTACACACGAGCTTCTTCAAAAAGCGATTGAAATCGAGGGACATCCTGACAATGTTGCGCCAGCTTTATTAGGAGGGGTAATACTTTCAACCGCTACAACGTTTATTAAGCTCCCTGCGCCTTTTGTAGAAAGCTTTGCTTTAGTTCCTGACTATAAGATATCCACAAAAGCTGCAAGAAAGGTGCTTCCTAGTACTGTTTCAAGGGATGTAGCTGTAGGAAACAGTGGTCTTTTAGCTCAGCTTGTCATAGCTTTAGAGCGTGGAGACAGTGAGATGTTTTTGGATGCGCTGTCCGACAAAATTCATGAACCGTATAGAGGAGAGTTGATCCCAGGGTACAAAGATCTCTCTAAAGAAGCCAAAAAGCGAGACGGGAAGCTTATCATTTCAGGTTCAGGTCCAACACTTTTGTATTTGAAAAATTCTGGAATACAAGAGGCAGAGCGTGACGTAAAAGAGCTATCAGAGATCTGGTCATCTAAGCACCACCTGCAAAACGAGGTCGTGCATATAATCCTTGGAACAAATAGCACAAAAATCATTGCAGAGAATTAAGTCACTATTATTGGTTTGTCTCTTGATTTTATAATGGTTTGTGCTAAAATATACTTTGTAGCGTGAAAGGTTTTTCTTTGAGTTTCGGGCTGTGGCGCAGCTTGGCTAGCGCGCTTCCTTGGGGTGGAAGAGGTCGCTGGTTCAAATCCAGTCAGCCCGACCATTTTAACTCAAAGCATGTTTAAACCAAATCTATGGGAAGCTTTTTTAAGGTAATACTAAAAAGTTAGATATGATCAGAGTAGAGATTTTAAGATTTCTACTCTGTTTTTTTGTGCCATTTTTTATTGCAGTGGAATAAAACACAAAAAGAGACGGTGGAAACGAGTCTTAACTGCCATAGCCACAATATGTAAAGCTAGGATTAAGAAGTCTCCTGTAGTAAATAAGTCTTAATTGCTAGTGTAAAATGATGTAGGAAAATAAGAAAGAGAATAGTTTCCCTGTGTTATGATTAAAGAGTGAAAAACAAGAACTGACAGAAGGGAACTACTCTTACGCCATAGAATGTAACTAGGTGAAATACTTGGAAAAGGGGAGGATATAGGTGTTTTCTAAGCAAATGCTTGCAGTTGTAGTCTTGGTTGTTGTGGTCTTTTCAGGTGCAATTTTTGCAGAAGAAGAGGCGGATGGTCTTACACTAAAGGTTATGACTTATAATATTCAAATTGGAGCAACAACTAATAATCCAGGCTGGGTTGTTGCAAACTTTGATCTTGACAAAGTCGCAGCTGTGATTAGCGAACAAGACCCAGATATTATTGCTTTACAAGAGGTAGACCGCCTAAGAAGCAGAAGTGGCTATGCTGATCAAGTAGGAGAGCTGGCAGAAAAGTTGGGTATGTACTGGGCGTATTCCCCGTCGTATTTTGATGTGGAAACAACTCACGGGAGAGGTATGTATGGTAACGCTATCTTGTCAAAGTATCCGATTGTAAGCCAGTATCCTCATACACTCTATAGACGGGGTAAGCTAGAGCCAGGTGAGGCTAATTGGGTAATAGAAAAAAGATCGATTTTAGAAACAAAGATTGATGTAAACGGTACAACCGTCCATGTTTATTCGACTCACCTGTCTACAACACAGGACCAAAGAGAGCATCAGACCGCTGAAATAACTACGTTGCTTTCACAAACTAGAGGTCCAAAGATTTTAATGGGAGATTTTAACGCAGAGCCGGATGATCCTGAGATGAAAAATATTCTTCGCAGATACAGAGACGTTTTAGATGCCAAAGAAACTCCTAGCCATCTAAGAGCAACCTATCCAAATGGTTCTAAATCAACTATTGCTATAGACTATATCTTGCTATCTAGAGAGTGGGAAATTAAAGACGCAAGCGTGATCGTCGAAGAGTCAGGGGCGTCAGACCATAATCCGATAGTGGCTACAATAACTCTTGCAAAATAGACTACTTGGAGGGCGAAAGCCCTCCTCTTTCAGAATTGTACTTTTAGTTGTGAGAACCCTGAATTTTAGCATTTTAGAGAACTTTGTCAACAAGGAAAGGTTATTGACATATTTTTAGCGAACTTCTAACTAAATAGAGATAAGGAGGTGGCAGTATGGAGGATTTGGTGCAGTTTCCTCGGCCATTAGCCGCCAAAGAAAAAAAGCAGCAGGTATTAGAGATCTTTGAACGCTATAAAAAAGATCCCCACTATTTACTGCCGCTACTTAATGATATTCAACAAAACATAGGTTATATAAGCACTGAAGTTTTACATCTTGCCAGTGACCACTTTGGGATTCCTCTAGGAAGAGTTTATAGTGTTGCGACGTTTTCAAAACAGTTTAAGTTTTCACCACCGGGAAAATACGTTATCGAGGTCTGTAGTGGAGCTGGATGTAAGGTTAAGGATGGTACGGATATTTTAGCCGTCTTGGAAGCAGAACTCGGTATTAAAGCCGGCCAGACCACACAAAACGGACTTTTTACGCTGTTTCAAAGGAGCTGTATAGATGCATGTGCCTTAGCTCCTGCAATTCGCGTAAATGGGCACCTTTATGGTAAATTAGAGCCAAAGGATGTATTAAAGATCATCAAAGAGTACGAAATAATGCTATAGATATCTAGTTAAATGAGGTGACAATATGACTGAGAGTATAATACTAGAGCGTGGTTTTTGCACCCACTCTGATATAACCCCGTGCCTTAAGGTTCTAGATTGTTTAAAAAGTGCAAAGCCTCTTTGTCAGTTGTCAGAGCACAAGAGAAGTTTTCTGGCCTCAAGTCCAGCTTCAGATTCTACAATTATTAGGGTAGGCTTAGGTAGTTGTGGAATTAGTGCAGGAGCTAAAAAGGTCTACAACTTCTTTAAAAGTTCACTCGCAAAAAACGACGATTTTAACGGTCAAGTGCTCTTAAAGAAAACGGGTTGTATTGGTCTTTGTAGCCATGAGGTTATAGTTAGCGTAGAAAAGGCTAACAAGCTTGTCTTTTTTGAAAACGTAAATATTGAAAAAGCAACTGAGATCCTTAATCTTTACGTCAAAAATGATCTTTTGCCAGAAGAAGGTGTATTAGGGCTTATAAATAAAGATAATGAGATTAAGGATAACCAAAAATTCCCGATTAATTTAGCATCCCGCGTGGTTTTAAAAAATGCAGGTTTAGTTGACCCGCATTCTTTTGAGGAGTATTTAAAAGCTGGTGGCATGTCCGCCTTTAATATTGCGTTCAAGTATTTTCAAAACGGCCAAATAGCGAACATTATTGATAGCCTTAAGGAATCTGGTCTAAGAGGAAGAAGCGGTTTTTCAAACCGTTTAACAGGCGAAAAATGGGCAGATTTTAAGGAGAAATCTGGAGAGAAAATTATTGTGGCTAATTGC
>JAQVYS010000005.1:25552-61312 GCA_028708605.1 Bacillota bacterium | reverse complement strand
TCATCAGCTTCAATAAACAACGTCTTTATCTGTTTCTTCTGAAATGGAATAGGAACAGCATCATTTTCAACAAGACCAATTCTGCGGATAATATTCATCACTGTTGTTTTACTGCTTATCCCTACTTTAGGAAAACTATCAATTGTTTTTTGATATGACAAATCCGTTGCCTTTTCAACAATCGCAGTCTTTAATGATGTGTCCATTCTTTCGTGTTTCCCTATTCCAAACCAATTGTCACACAGATAAGCGTAACTTTGGTTCTTCTTGTTGCAATAATAGGTCCTAGAATAGGTTACATCTCCCAGCACTGTCGAAATAGTTTTTTTATCATTTCTTCGTTCTATATGCCAATTCTGCTTTCGAGCTGGATGCTTATCTATCTCATCTTCAACTATTTTCATGCCACTTTCTATCACAAGGCGCCCTAACTGATATACAAATTTCTCTGTTGTACCGACTAGTTCAGTAAAGCTAGTACCTTCTAAGCACTGTTCGAAAATGTTGCTGATGTTATTGCTGATAAATTCTTGAAGTTGCGATATAATGTTCATGAGAGTAGTTCCCTTCTGTCGATTATTATTTGCACCTTAATCATAACACGGGGAACTATTCTCTTTCTTTTTTTTCCTACAATAATTTTACACTAAGTAGAATCTCGCCTTTATTATCCTCTTTGGCGTAACGCCTCATATAGTATAACGCCAGTCGCTACAGATGCGTTAAGTGATGAAATCCTTCCTCTCATAGGAATCTTTACCAAGAAGTCGCATTTTTCTTTAACTAAACGGCTAATTCCCTCTCCCTCACTACCTATGACAATTGCCAGTCTACCTCTTAGGTCTAATTCAGTGTAATACTGGTCTGCTTTATCTGCTGTCCCTACTACCCAGATGTTGGCTTTTTTAAGTTTTTCGATGGTTTGAGCAATATTAGTTACTGTAATAAGTGGTACATATTCAATTGCTCCAGCAGAAGCTTTAATCGCCCCAGGCCCAATTGAAACCGATCTATCTTCAGGCACAATAACAGCATCTACACCTGCTGCTTCAGAAGTTCTCAAAATCGCACCAAGATTATGAGGATCTTGAATGTGGTCCAAAATAACAATAAATGGATTTTCAAGGTTGATTATCTCTTCAAGGTTTCTTTTGGGAAGCTCAGCTACTTCAGCCAATATCCCTTGATGATGATCTGTTTTCGCCATCTTTACAACTACATCGTTAGGTTGTGTTAAAAGCGGCACGTTTAATTCCTTAGCTAGTTTTTCAATCTCATCTATAGTTTTGCCCTTAGATGAATGGCTGAGATAGATTTTCTTTGCTCTTCCAGACCGTAGTGATTCTAAAACAGCGTTTCTTCCTTCAACTTGATCTGCCATTTTCTAAAACCTCTTTTCCCTTGGCAAAAAAGATCTCCATTAATTCTTTAAGTCTAGTCTTTTCATCTGCCAAGTAAAGGTAGCCTAAGATAGCTTCAAAACCTGTGCTATAAGAGTACTCTTGATGAGTGGCATTTTTCCGATAGGAACTGCAGGAGTTTCTACCTCTGCGGAAGATCTCCTTTTCTTTTTCTGGAAGATCATCCCACAAAGACTTAATAATCTGAGCCTGAGTTTTAGCAGAGGCAAAAGGTACAGCTATGTTATGATAATCTCCCGCTTTTCTTAAACTCTCTTGCATGAGATTCTGCCTTACAAAAAGTTCCCATAACCCATCACCTAAATAAGCCCATGCAAGAGGTGAATAACTCTCAACATCCATTTAATCAACTAACCTCCATCTAGTACCCTGAGCTGTGTCTTCTAATACAATACCAACACTTGCTAGCTTATCTCTAATCCTATCAGAAAGAGCCCAGTTCTTTTCTGTTTTAGCATCTTGTCTAATCTCTAGCAGTATATCTAGTACATCATCTACTAAGCTTTCTTCCAAAACTGTCTCTTTAGGTTCTTCTTCTTTTAAAATACCCAAGATGTTTCCTAAGGCTTGTAAAAGAGATAAAGCTCCCCTAAGTTTCGGGTCTTCTGATCTGAGATAGCCGTTGCCGACATGGCAAAGCTCAAACATAACACCTAAAGCTTGTGCTGTATTAAAATCATCATCCATAGCATCCCTAAAACGAGATTCAATATCCTCAAGTTCCTCTATACCTTGCCAAGAAATTGGATCTACTTTCTTTCGCCAACTATTGTAAGAGTTGTTTATTCTCTTAAGACCTTTGGCACACTCTTTAAGACCATTCCAAGTAAAGTTTAGTGGCGTTCTATAGTGAGATGACAAAATGTAGAATCTGATCTCTTCTTTTGTGTTTTCCCTAAGTAAATCCTCAACTGTAATAAAATTACCTAAGGATTTACTCATCTTTTCATTATCTACAGTTATTAAACCATTATGAATCCAGAAGTTAACAAATTGCTTGTTTGTATATGCTTCAGATTGGGCTACTTCGTTTTCATGATGAGGAAAAATCAAATCTAAGCCTCCGCCGTGAAAATCAAAGCTTTCTCCGAGTAGATCAAGTGACATAGTTGAGCACTCAATATGCCATCCAGGTCTACCTTCGCCCCAAGGGGAAGACCAACTGATCTCACCCGGTTTTGCTCTTTTCCAAAGAGCAAAGTCTGCTGGGTCTTTTTTTATTTCATCTATGTCAATTCTAGCTCCAGCTCGAAGCTCGTCTACATTACGCCCAGACAGCTTGCCATAGCCATCGAAGCTTGCCACGCTAAAATAGACATCACCATTTGCCTCATAAGCATGGCCTTTTTCGATAAGGCCTTCAATAAAGCTAATAATCTTGTTAATATAGTCACTGACTTTTGGATACTTATCGCATCTTTGAACCCCTAAATTATCCATGGCTTCAAGATAACGCTTAGAATAATAGTTAGAGATCTCTAGGGCTGATCTATTTTCTTTAATGGAACGAGCGATGATCTTATCATCAACGTCAGTAAAGTTTTGCACCATCTTCACAGAATATCCAAGATAGTTAAAATAACGCCTAATAACGTCCCAAACAATACTTGGTCTTGCGTGTCCTAAATGGGCTTCATCATAAGGGGTTACCCCACACACGTAGACCTTGATCTGGTCATGAGGCACGTACTTTTCTTTTTTCCTTGTTAAGGTGTTATATATTTGCATACAGGTGATGCAGCTTCTGCTGCATCTTCACCTCCTAAACAATGTAGACTAAATTTTTGATGGTTACATTATGATACAGCCACTATAGCCATTGCTGCAATACCCTCTGATCTACCTACAAAACCAAGTTTTTCAGTGGTTGTCGCTTTAATATTTACCTGCTGTTTCGATACATTAAGGATAGAGGCGATATTCTCTTCCATCTCTGCTTTAAAAGGAGATAGCTTTGGCGCTTGAGCTAAAATTGTAGCATCGACATTTACTACTCTCTTACCCTGTTGATCGATCAATACCTTAACTATCTTAAGCAGATCCAAACTGGAAATGTTTTTGTAGATATTATCTGTATCAGGAAAGTGCTCACCAATATCACCTAAACTACATGCTCCAAGTATAGCATCTATAATAGCGTGGACAAGAACATCCGCGTCTGAGTGTCCAAGTAGACCCTTTGTAGAGGGAATTTTTACCCCGCCTATGATAAGTTCTCTTCCTGAAACCATGCTATGGACATCAAAACCTTGCCCTACTCGAATACCTGTCTCAGTTACATTATACATATCATAGTCGCCTCTAGTAGTAATTTTAATATTTTTACTATCTCCTTCTACAAGAACCTGCTTATCAAACAGCTGCGCATCATCAGTGACCTCAGCGAACTGCTGGCCTTCATTTATGTTCTGGTGCTTTCGGTAGAGCTCATCGTACATAAATCCTTGTGGCGTCTGCACCGCGCAAACCAAGCTCCGATCTATTACTTCTATAATGCTACCATTTTTATCTATTTTTCTTAGCGAATCACTCACCATAACCCCTGGCGTAACTGCTAGATTTGGTTTGATGTTATCTAACACCCGCAAGATTACTTCTTCGCTGACAAAAGGCCTAGCGCCATCGTGGATTAAGACCTTTTGGGGATTATACTTAGAAAGTGCTTTTAAACCAGAAAACACTGATTCTCCTCTTGTTTTCCCGCCATGGCATAAAATGATCTTTTTTTCATTCATAAACTCTCGAACAAGCTCTTCAACTTTTTCCTCTTCGCCTTCTCTAACAACTAAAACAAGCGTTGTAAACTGCTTTAGCTCTGCAAATGCTTTAACGGAATAATATAGAAGCGGCTTACCTCGAAATGGAAGTAACACCTTATTAGTTCCAAGACCTAACCGGCTTCCCTTGCCGGCTGCTAAAATAATAGCTGCAGTTTCCACGGTTAATCCCCCTACTTTATACCTGCAATTAAACTCAGCATACCTAATATCAATAAGCTTTGTCCAGAGTTTCTTGGTAAATATAACAAAACCCGCCAAAAATGGCGGGTAGCTCATCATAAATTATGCACAAGTGCTTTAGGTTTGGCAAAGATCATTCGCCCTGCAGCTGTCTGCAAGACACTAGTAACTAAAACCCCAACTTCTTCACCAATAAATCTCTTCCCTCCATCAATAACAATCATCGTGCCATCGTCGAGATAACCTATGCCTTGTCCAGATTCCTTACCATCTTTAATGACTTGGACACTCATCTCTTCTCCAGGTAATACTACCGGCTTAAGAGCATTCGCTAATTCATTAATGTTTAATACAGAAACTCCTTGCAACTCGGCAACTTTATTAAGATTATAATCATTTGTAATAACTTTTCCGCCAATTCTTTTGGCAAGATGTACAAGTTTTGCATCGACTTCAATTTCGCCATTCTGATCGTCGCTAATAATCTCCATTTGCATACCAAATTCTTTTTGCATGGTATTAAGAATATCTAAGCCTCTGCGACCTCTGTTGCGTTTAAGAATGTCAGATGAATCAGCTATATGTTGTAATTCTTCAAGAACAAACCTTGGCACAATTATTCTGCCCTCTAAAAACCCTGTAGCACAAATATCAGCGATTCGTCCATCAATAATCACGCTAGTATCAAGAATTTTACAAACAGGTTCTTTTCCCCCAATTCCTTGACGCCGTTCTGTGAAATTGAAGATCTCATCTGATTTGCTCCCGAACAGATCCGCTATTAGAAAACCAAGAATAAATGCCAAAAACCCTGTTAATAGCCTAATTTGAAAAAAACTACCAATAAAAATTCCGATCACTAAGCCGATTAAAAAGCCTATAAAAATTGCCAAAACTTTTCGCCCATGCATTCTTTTTAGTCGACTCGTGATCAAGCTTACTATAAGAGCTAAACACGCACCTACCCCCATACAAACTACAAGCCCAGCTGTAGTGCCATACCCCCACCCATAGACACCACCAGCTAATATGCCTGTAACAAGTGCTACTACCCTTATTAACACCCTTTCACCGCCTTTTTACATTACCAAATCTGTTTCACTTTAGTTAATTGCTAGTATCAAGGCATTCAAAGATTTGCTCCCTCATCTCCTCTTCTTCAGTTTCAGTTGCTAAAGCTAATTCTGAAACGACTATGCGGATCGCCTGCTCTAACATTTTCTTTTCGCCTGTTGAGAGGCCCTTTTCTTTGTCCCTAGAATATAAATCGCGAGCTACAATGGCTACTTCGTCGATATCGCCGGTTTTTATCTTCTCCATGTTAGCTCTATAACGGCGATTCCAGTTGGAACACAACTCATTTTCGGGATCTTTTAACACATCAAGTATGCGGTACACTTCATCTTTATCAATAACTTTACGAAGACCAAGTTCAGAACCGTTATCTACTGGTACCATCAATTTTAGTTCGCCAACAGACATGGAAAGCACATAATACGATTTTGTTTCGCCCAAGATTTCTTCTTTTTTGATGTTCTTAACTACTCCTGCACCGTGAGTCGGGTAAACAACTTTATCTCCAACAGAAAACACCGTTACACCTCCTTCTAAAACGCTGTATTCCTTGTTATTATAAGCCTTTTTGGTCACATAGTCAAGAAATTTAATAATTTTAACACAAAGCTATGGAGGTTGTCAACAATAAAAATTTTAAATGTGTAGTTATTCTATGATAATGTCATCTTACTAAAGCCTATTCTTACAACATGACCGCTTGAGGGCTGTCAACTTAACCAAAAAAAGTCATGCACATTTGCTCTAGCGAGAAAACGATCTGCCAGTCCAAGTATTCCTTGACATTCCTAAGCGAATTTTCTTATAATTTAATAGAGACGTAGCCCTAAGGGGGGGATAACATATGGACAACTTTGCTGAACAAGATTTTCAGGAACTAGTTGATAAATACCTGATCAGGCATCGTTCTATTTTAGATATAGTAACAAAACTCTCTGAATCGACAGCTAGAACTAACAGAGCCCTTGCAAAAGCAGTCACTATTTGTGGTTGTATCAGAGTATCTGCCAAAAAGCAGTCCTTCCCAAGTGACATTAATTACAGTGATTTGCGATCTTATATGGAAGACCACATTGAAGGCAGACTCTGCGAGTCGTGTCAGGAAGTATTAGAAAATGAAATAGGTAGAACAATCTTCTATCTAGCAGCATTAAGTGATACATTGGATTTGGACCTAAACGAAATTATTAAGAAAGAAAGATTAAAGTTAGAAGCCTTGGGAGTCTTTAATCTTACTTAAAAGTACTAAAGCCCTGTGATTTTGTCACGGGGTCTTTTGTTTTTCTAAGAGAGCATGACTTTTTAGCCTTCTCAAGCCTTCTTGGATAGCTCTAGCTCTTACTTCTCCAATACCTTCAATATCATCAAGGTCATCGGTGGTAGCTCCTAAAAGCTGAGTTAATCCACCAAAGGCATCAACAATGTTACATATTACAGTTTGTGGCAAACGTGGAATCTTATTTAAAAGGCGAATGCCTCTAGATGAAACTGCCTGTTCTAGTGAATTCATGGTACCACTATGTCCCAAAATTTTAGCTATCGTTACTAATTCTACTAATTCCTCTGAGTGTAACTCGCCTAATTCTTCCCATACTTCATTGCTTGTCTTTTCATCATTATCTAAGTAATCTTCAATAACAAGTTTACCTTGATCTTGTATATCTGCCATTAGTTCGACAAGCTGCATTTGGACAAGTCTTCCTTCTGTCCCTAGTTCTGTAATATAGCTTTCGATTTCATCTGCAATCTTATTTAGAAGCTGATCTTTTTGTATAACTAAACAGACATCAAGTACTGTAACAGTGTTATCAAATTCCATCATAGTAAGGGTAGCTAGTGCATCAAGTAAAACAGTCCGATATTTTTCTAAAGTTTGCAAAGCTTGATTGGCTTTTGCCAGAGTAACACCGACATCTTTAACAACGTATTTCCAATCGTTTCTATAAAGAGTGATAATATTTCGGCGTTGCGAAATGCTGATAACAAGCGCCCCTGTTTGCTTGGCTACTCTTTCAGCAGTCCTATGTCTTGTGCCAGTTTCACTTGATGGTATGGAAGGGTCTGGATGAAGCTGAGTATTAGCATATAAAATTCTTTTTCCGTCAGAACTTAAGATAATTGCACCATCCATTTTAGCTAGCTCATATAAAGAGGCTGGACTAAAAGCGGTGTCAATATGAAAGCCTCCTTCAATTAGCGAGGCTACTTCCCCGCTCTCTGAAACCAGAATTAGCCCTCCAGTCTTAGCTCTTAAAATGTTTTCCAACCCTTCATGAAGCTCCGATCCCGGAGCCACTAAGCCTATAATGTCTTCATAGCTCATTTGGTGGTTGTCAGGCAAATGACTCACCCTTTCTTACAGTAATCCCATGCTTGAAAAATATTACTTGCAGTAACTATATTCATCCGTTCTTTTAATTTTAAAAGGACTCTGTTGTCTAATGACTTAAGGCTTGCTGTAGGCATCAGACAGTAATTAAAACCCATTTGGCAAAGCTCATTTAAGCGTTTTTCAGGCTGGCTTACAGCGCGCAACTCCCCTGTAAGACCTACTTCTCCAAAAAAAGCCCAATTGTATCTTAAAGGCTGTTCGCAGGCGCTAGAAGCAACTGCCAGCGCTATCGCTAAATCAGCAGCTGGCTCTGTTACATTTAAACCACCCACAACGTTTATGTAAACATCATAATTGCCAATAGGTAGTCCTAAACGTTTTTCTAAAACAGCCAGTAGAATCGGAGTACGATTTCGATCTGTACCGGAAAACTGCCTCCTTGGCAACCCTCCATAGCCTTTAGCAACTAAGGCTTGAATCTCTACTAATATAGGTCTTGTCCCCTCTAGAGCTGGTACAATAGCTGTTCCAGGCTCATCTGATTTCCGCCCACTTAAAAATAGACGTGCGGGATTTTGGACCTCTGTAAGGCCAGTATTTTTCATCTCAAAGATACCAATCTCGTCAGTTGCACCAAAGCGATTCTTCTCTGCTGCAAGTATCCTATAAAGGCTATGCTTGTCTCCTGTAAAGCTAAGCACAGTATCTACCATGTGCATTAAAACCTGTGGTCCTGCAACTGCACCTGTTTTAGTTACATGACCAACTAAAAAGATCGGTACATTTTCATTTTTTGCAAACCTCATGAGATTTGCTGCAGACTCCCTTACCTGAGTAATGGTTCCTGGCGCAGAGTCTTGTGATGAAACAACTGCTGTTTGGATGGAGTCTACAATTACAATACTAGGTTCTATTTCTTGAATAGCACCCATCATACTCTCTACGTTGTTTTCACTTAAAAGATATATATTCCCATTTAAAGCACCTAGACGTTTAGCACGCATCTTTATCTGGTGCAGGGACTCTTCTCCACTTATATATAGAACTTTACCCCATTTTTCTGAAAATTCCTTTGCCAGCTGAAGAAGCAGAGTCGATTTTCCTACTCCAGGCTCACCTGCAAGTAAAGTAAGAGAGCCCGGTACAACCCCTCCACCAAGAACTCGGTCTAACTCGACGATACCAGTTTCATATCGTTCTTCTTGCTGCGAGCTTACTTCAGTTATTAAAACAGGAGGTGAGGCTTTTGCCAAATTAAAACCTTTGCTGTGATCATTTACAGCTTCTTCCTGTAATTCGAGAGTATTCCATTCATTGCAGTTAGTACATTTGCCCTGCCATTTATAAGTTTGAGCGCCACAATTTAGGCATACATATATTGATTTAGCTTTTGCCATTAAGCCACCTCACTAACTTTAATTAACAAAAAAGTATGTATATGAATAACTTTCCATGATTTGGGTTTGTAATCCTCCAAGAAACTACAACGAACTGAAATAATCCATGTATATCTACTTATAACTTTTAAGTAAAAGGAAGCGGCATAACACCTTTTTGTTATACCGCTATCATACTATTCCTGTTGAAAGACGATTTTGCCTTCTTCACTATCTACAACTACAGTGTCTCCTGACTTAAACCTCCCTGAGAGTATCTCATCGCTCAAAGGATTCTCCACTAGACGCTGAATCGCACGTCTAAGTGGTCTTGCACCAAAGTCAGGGTCATAACCTTGTTCCACAATAACACTCTTTGCTTTATCTGTAGCTTCTAGATGCAAACCTTGATCTAAGACCCTGCTTTTAAGCTCATTAATCATCAGATCAACGATCTGTGAAATCTGATCTTTGTTCAAAGCATGGAAAACCATAATTTCGTCTAGTCTGTTAAGAAACTCTGGTCTAAAGGTCTTCTTTAATTCATCCATAACCTTATCTCTCATTGACTCATAGGCTCCAGACTCTGAGGTCCTAAATCCTAAACCACCTTTGTTTCTGATATCTGTAGCTCCAACGTTAGAGGTCATGATGATGATAGTATTTCGAAAGTCAACCTTCCGACCTTTACTATCTGTAAGATGACCATCTTCGAGTACCTGAAGAAGTGCGTTAAAAACATCAGGATGGGCCTTTTCGATTTCATCAAAGAGTACAACAGAGTATGGTTTCCGTCTTACCTGCTCTGTAAGCTGGCCTCCATCATCATAACCCACATATCCAGGAGGCGAACCAATCAGCCTTGAGACCGTATGCCTTTCTTGGTATTCTGACATATCAAGTCTGATCATAGCATCCTCATCGCCAAAGACTGCCTCAGCTAACGCTCTAGCAAGCTCAGTTTTACCTACACCTGTTGGCCCAAGGAAGATAAACGAACCAACAGGGCGTTTGGGATCTTTTAGTCCAGAGCGAGAGCGCCTCACAGCTTTACTAACTGCATCGATAGCTTCATCTTGACCAATAACCCTTTTGTGGAGTTCTTCCTCCAAATCGAGTAGCTTTTTACTTTCTTCCTGAGTGAGCTTTGTTACAGGAATACCAGTCCAGCTAGCAACTATTGATGCAATATCATCTGCTCTAACTTCAATAGAGGTAAGGCTTCTCTCCTTTTCAATATCTGACTGATGATCTTTTAGTTGTTTTTCTATCTCTTGCTCTTGATCACGTAGATCAGCTGCTTTTTCAAACTCTTCATTTTGAATAGCTACTTCTTTTTCACGTTTAAGGTTTGCGAGCTTTTCCTCAATCTCCTTAACAGAAGGAGGAGTCACTAAGGTTGCAAGTCTAGTTTTTGATGAGGCCTCATCGATTAAGTCTATGGCTTTATCAGGCAAGAACCTATCTGAGATATACCTAGCAGATAATCTGGCTGCAGCCTCTATCGCTTCATCAGTGATCTTTACCCTGTGATGGGCTTCATATCTATCTCTTAAGCCATAAAGAATCTGAATTGTATCTTCCACTGTAGGCTCTCCAACCATAATCGGCTGGAATCTTCGCTCTAGAGCTGCATCTTTTTCAATATGCTTGCGGTATTCATCTATGGTTGTTGCACCGATTGTTTGCAACTCTCCTCTGGCTAGAACCGGTTTTAAGATATTAGCAGCATCGATAGCACCCTCTGCAGCTCCGGCTCCAACTAGAGTGTGGAGCTCGTCGATAAAGAGAATTACATTCCCTGCTGTCTTTACTTCATCTATTACTTTTTTAAGGCGTTCTTCAAACTGGCCTCTAAACTTAGAGCCAGCTACTACACCAGACATGTCTAAAGCAACTACTCTTTTATCCTTAAGGCTTTCTGGAACATCCCCAGCAGTGATTTTTTGAGCCAATCCTTCGACAACAGCTGTTTTACCAACGCCAGGCTCACCGATTAAGACTGGGTTGTTCTTAGTACGCCGACTAAGAATTTGAATGACTCTTTGGATCTCTTGATCTCTACCTATAATAGGATCAAGCTTGCCCTCTTCGCTCATTTCAGTTAAATCGCGGCCAAATGAGTCAAGTGTAGGGGTGTTTTTGTTTCTCGGTCTCCTAGTCTCTTTGTCGCCAGTATCTCCCTGGTTTCTCAATTGATTTATGACTAGCTCTCTTAGTTTTGTAGGTTCTGCTCCAAAACTTCTAAGAACGTTAACCGCCACTCCTTCCCCTTCCCTTAAAAGGCCGAGGAGAATATGCTCTGTATCTACATAAGGGTAACCAAGTATTCTAGCTTCTTCAAAGGCCAAAGTAAGTATGGTTTTTACTCTGGCTGTCATTGGAATCTGGGTTGATTCTCCACTAGTTCCCACAGGAATAATCTCTTCGATGCGTTCTTTTATAGCTTCTAAAGATAGTCCACTTGAAGTCATTGCTTTGCTTGCGCCTCCATCAGAGACGCTCATTAGCCCAAGAAGAACATGCTCAGTTCCGACAACGTCATGGCCCATATTTCTTGCTTCCTCTTGAGCAGCTGCTAGTACCCTTTTTGCTTTTTCTGTAAAACGATCAAAGAACATATTTTTGTCACTCCTTTGCTAATTCTTCCCTGATTACAGTTGCGCGATAGTAATCCCGCATCTCAGGGTCTAAGTTATTGCCCAAATACTTTTGTAAATGAGCAGGTCTAATAATCTGCATCAAAGCTTGAACCGTTGGTTTTATCGCGTCGCTTATCAGGCCAAGGTCTATCCCTAGTCTCACATCACTAAGTAGAGCTAAGGCTTCATTAGTACCTATTAGCCTCGCTTCTTTTAGTGTACCTAAGGAGCGATGGACTTTATCCTCAAGAAAAGCACGGTTTTTCTCAATGACAATATTTCTAATTTTACGCTCTTCACCAATAACGTGAGTAGCAACTGTAGCTAAGTCTTTTAGAAACTCTTCTTCGCTTCTGCCTAGGCTCCTCTGGTTTGAGATCTGATAGAGGTTACCGAGAGCTTCTGTACCTTCGCCATAGATACCGCGAACTACCATACCAAGCTGATTGACAGAGTTTAGTGTTCTTGGCATGTTATTTGTAAGGGCAAGACCTGGAAGGTGTACCATTGCTGATACTCTAATACCTGTACCTACATTAGTAGGCCAAGCTGTCAGATAGCCATACTTTTCATCGAAAGCTAGATCTAGGACTTTCTCGATTTGGTCATCGATAGCATTGGCTTTTTTCATTGCAACATCTAAATCAAGGCCAGGGGCGATCGATTGGATTCTTAAGTGATCTTCTTCGTTAACCATAATACTGGAAAGTCGATCTTTTGATATAGCTACGCCTCTACCTGCAGGATCTGCAATAATCTGCGGACTAAGTAGATGGCTTTCCATCATATTTTCTCGCTCTAGAGAGCTAATATCCTCTAGGCTAAGAAAATCAAATTCTTCAGGATTGATTGCCTTTTTAATCTTAGTTCTAACTTTTTCTCTAGTTTCTAGGCTTGCATGCCATGGAAATGGCTGATCCTTAAGGTTTCTTGCTAGGCGAATTCTACTTGAAAGAACCACATCACCATCTGGGCCGTCTTTGATCATCCAGGGAGTAACCAGATCTAAAATATCTTTTTTAGCCATTTTGATTGCCCCCTGCCTTTTCTTCTAGTTCTTTAATCTCATCTCTAACCTTAGCTGCTTTCTCGTATTCCTCACGCTTTACAAGATCTTTCAGTTCATCTCTTAATTTTTCAATCTGACGCTTTAGGCTTAAATTGCCTCCTTGTCTTACTGGGATTTTACCCCGGTGAGTGACATCACCCTGAATCCTTCTTAGGATAGGTTGCAATTCATTATTAAATTCTCTATAACATGACGGACATCCAAGTTGCCCAGTTCTGCGAAATTGGTCAAAAGTTAAGTTGCACACGCCACATTTACTTCTAAGCAGTGTAGGCTGATATTCCATAGAGCCAAGTAGGGTTTCAAAGAACGAGCTAAATGGGTTTGTGACATTTAGCATCTGCAACTGACCAGTTTCTTTTGCACATTTTTGACACAGATGCTTTTCTTCTACGATACCATTTAAGATAGTTTTTAAATGCACTGTAGCAGGGTTTAAGTTACACCTGTCACACAACATATCTTTCTACCTCCTTAAATTTCCAATTAAAACAATAAGTGATCTAAAAAGCATAGCCCTGAGGCTATCATCAAGGTTTTCTTCTTCACTTTTAATAATCAAGTCAATTAATCTCGCTTCTTTAGGTTTAAGGACATCTTCTTCTACCAAGATGTCAAGAATAGGTATTACTTCGTCTCGTTTAACGTTTGATTTTAGTTTGGCTTTGACTAATTTCCAATCAGGCTCTTCAAAAAGTCTGACTATCCTAATATATCCTCCCCCGCCCCTACGGCTTTCTACAACAAAACCTTTTTCGGGGGTAAAACGGGTTTGGAGGACATAATTGATCTGTGAAGGTACACAGCGAAATGTCTCAGCTAACTCTCTGCGTTGTAGTTCAATATAGTCGTCTTGTGTTTCACTTAGGAGCTCTAAAATATGCTTTTCAATGAAGTCACTTAAGCTGCGCACTTCTTTCACCTGACCTTTCCTGACCTTCTGACCTTATTATACCTATAGCTTTTTCTTTTTGCAAGTCTTTTATCACAAATTTCAATGTATAAGCTAAGTTTCTTAAATAAATCTCTTGCTGCTTAATTTGACCTTTAAACTCATTTCTAAACGTACTTGGTCAAAAGTAGAGCCTTTTTTGTGAGGCTCTTAAAAGATATGCTTTTGTAAGGTTAAAGAAAACGCCAAAGTCTAAACTTTGGCGTTTTCTTTAAGATCATTTTATAAAGCTACATACTCTGCAAAGACTAGACCAAATAAAAACCAGACGAAGCCTGCTACTGCAAGTCCTAGAGTAGTTGCATCAAAAAGTTCTCTCACAAATATTGCTAAAGATCCAGCCCCAATCGGTCCAAAATACGGCTTAACTTTGGCAATCTTAAAGCACATCAAAGGCACTGTAAGGTAGATTAAAACACTTAAGACAAAGCCTACAAAGCCTAACTCAGCTCCGAATTGTAAATAGATGTTATGGGCATGAGAAAGCGGGTTTTTATCTTCGGGAAGGTAGTTTCGATGTTCACTCTCAAAGTTACCAAGACCAATTCCAAAAGGATGTTTTGTCATCATGGAGATTGATGCCTCATAAGCGTTAAGTCTCGCTGAATTTTGGTCTAGATCGAAGATCGTTAAAAAGCGTTGCTTCCAATAACTATTAGTAAATATTATCAGTCCTAAAACTAAGGTTACTACAAGAATGATTGCCAAAAACTGTTTGGTTTTTGCTCCAAATAGAGGCAACGAGACAAACATAACTGCCATACCTATCCACGCAGCCCTAGATGCAGTCAAAATAATACCTACAACTGTAAAGAAGCTAGCTCCAAGATAGAACCAGCGACGCTTGTCTTTTTCCTTATAAAAAGCTGCTAAAAAGGTAGCTAAAGCAATTAAAAGCAGCGTTCCTGCTGCGTTACAACCTACTAAAAGCTCAGCGCGTCTGTTTCCAACTATAAAATAGTCATAAAAGATCAATACTGTTGCTAGGCCAGCGCCAAAAATAAAAATGTGCCACAAAAACTTTGAGTCAAGCTTTCTTGCATATATCCCTGCGAAAAAGACTGGGAAAATAACAATCAAAAGTCCTACAACAATCCCCCACGAAACACTACTGCTAGGATTTACAAATAATGTTGCAAGCGCTGCCCAAAGTGCAAATATGAAACTCACCTGGGTAAAAAACCTTTTTTGTGGCGCATAGACTTTTGCCTCATTAATAAAATCCTTCAAAAAAGGTGGGTAGAAAAAGGACGCAAGTAGGAGAATTAATCCTGGAACAATCTCCCCCAAACTTCCTAATACAACCAACAATAAAGCGATCATACTAAACCAAACTGTTAACTTTCTTTCCAAGTAATATCTGCACCCCTTTATCAACTTTTCTGGTGAAAACCGATCAGGCAGCAGCGTTAATCATCTAACGGCGCTAGTTCTGTAACGACGTCCACAAAGTCGTTAGCCTTGCAATAAAGATAAATAGAGCTTTTCGGTCTCTGTGACCATTTTTTCTGATGTATAACATTTTGCGAATCTCTCTTTAGCTCTATTACCTAACGACTCTCTTAAATCTTTGTCCCTAATCACTTTTTTTAAGGCAGATGCAAGGCTATGATGAGAAACCACCAATCCTGCGCTGCCTACAATTTCTTTAAGACCACATACATCAGCTGCCACTAAGGCAAGGCCTTGGCTCATCGCTTCTACTAAGGCAATTCCAAAGGTTTCTGTTCTAGATGGCAAGACAAAGATATCAAGTGTACTTAAAAAAGCATAAGCCTCTTGAAAGCCTACAAAGGTAACTGGTAGCTTAAGGATTCTAGCTTGGTGTTTTAAGTTTTCTTCCTCTTTTCCTTCACCTGCGATAACTAGCTCATACGGCTCCTCTAGTTTTACAAGTTCCTTAAAAAGCATATCTAAGCCTTTATCCTTGGTCAACCTTCCTAAATACCCAATTCTTAAGAGAGCTCTGTCATTTGTTTTCTCAAGACTTGGTGGTTGTAAAATCCCGTTTGGTATGACGGTAATCTTTTTTAGACCAAGGCGAGTTAACATCATTTTTTCCCATTCTGTAAAACAGATTATCTGAGCTTTTCTCGCAAAGACTCTGACCATTAAACGATCTAGTTGATTATAATAGCTGTGTGGAGTAAAAACCACTGGCTTGTTGTAGTCTTTTACAAGTTCTCTTGCAGCGTGAATATGGACTAGATCATATTCTTTCAAAAGGTTTACTATCATCTTTCGTCTTTGAAGACAGCCTGGTGGCAAGAGTTCTAACTTAGTTTCTTTAAAAAACGTTATCCCTGGTCCGTCTGGAATTAGCACAGTAACTTTGTGATCTCTTTCTATTAACCCTTGGGAGAGAATACTAACCGCTTTTTCTGTTCCCCCACGCTGTCCATAGGGTAGAACCTCTAATATTTTCATTTACTTACCACCACTCATGGCTATTTTAAAAACCGATCTTCTGTCAACTTAGACTCGCTACAAAACCAAAAGAAACTGCAAAATACAAGGCTCTGCAGTTTCTTTTTGTGTCTTTTATTCGATGATGTTTCTTGCAGCAATAATACCAGAGCATGATGCTTGCATCAATCCTCTAGTAATACCTGCACCATCGCCTATTGCATATAAGCCCTTAATTGCAGTTTCAAGGTTTTTTGACACCTTGACCCTTGAAGAATAGAACTTAACCTCTGCACCGTAGAGCAAGGTGCTTCTAGAATAGACTCCTGGAGCTACTTTATCTAAGGCTTGGAGCATCTCTAAAATATCTACAAGGTGTCTGTATGGGAAAACTAGTGAAAGATCACCTGGGGTTGCATTTGTTAGAGTCTGGCGCGTTATACTCTTGGCGATCCTATCATGGGTAGAACGTCGTCCATCCAAAAGATCCCCGAGCCTTTGAACAAGCACACCTCCACCAAGAAGGTTAGCAAGGGTGCTGATATACTGACCATATTTGGTGGGATCTTTAAAAGGTTCTGTAAAGTTTTTGCTGACTAAGATGGCAAAGTTGGTGTTTTCTGTAGTTCTCTCAGCATGAGTATGACCGTTTACTGTGATCAGACCAGAGTTGTTTTCAGCAACAACCTCTCCTCCAGGACACATACAAAATGTCCTGACCTTATCCTCAAAGGTTTTGGAGTAATAGATGTACTTTGATTCAAATAAATGATCTGTAAGGTGCTCCATAATGACTTTAGGAAGCTCTACCCTAACCCCAATGTCTACTGGATTGATATCACTTTCAAGCCCTAGTCTAGATGCTTCTTTCGTAAACCAATTATGACCTTCACGTCCAGGCGCAACAATTACCTTTGGCGCAAAAAAATCGCCGTTATCAGTTTCTACACCAGTTACTTTTTCGTCTTTTATTAAGATTCGCTTTACAGTAAGGGAAGTTTTAATCTCTACACCTCGCTTTATCAGCTCATCTTTCATAGCTAACAAAACCGCCTGGCTTCTTCCTGTACCAAGATGCCTAATTGGGCTATACTCTAGATGCAAATCAGCCTTAGTTGCATCCCTTTTAAATTGCTCTAAACGCTTCCGATCTACGGTATAGAGTTTTTCAGGCGCTCCATAGTTTAGGTAAACTCTATCCACTTCATCTACTAGGTTTTTCAGCTTGGTCTCTCCTATATATTCGTCAAGATGTCCACCGACTTCAGTAGAGATAGTTAACTTACCATCGGAAAAAGCACCAGCGCCACCCCATCCACAAGTAATGGAACAAGGCTTGCATTGGACACACTGAACATTTCTTTCTTTCATAGGGCAGTTTCTTTTTTCGATAATACGGCCTTTTTCAATCAAGAGTACCTTAGCTTTTTCAGCAAGTTCTAATGCTGCAAAGATTCCTGCAGGGCCTCCTCCGACAATTATTACATCGTATTGCATTTTATCTACTACTCCTTCTAGGAGCTAAATTCTAGAGATTTGCACCATTTTCTCTGAGTTTATCTCTCAACTTAACTCCATCTAACTCTCTTACACTAACATTTTCCTTAAGAGCTAGAGCGGCTGCAACTCCTGCAGCTTCTCCAAACGCGTGACAATTTTGCTCGATTCTTATTGCAGCTTGTGCTACAAACGAGCATGAGATGCATCGGCCCACGACCAAAAGATTTTCGACATTTAGAGGAACTAAGCATCTGTAAGGAATCTCATGATATTCTCCTGGCTTTAAACCTGAATAGAAGTTAACTCCTCCACCTTTTTTGGGACTGTGCACATCGATTGGATAACGGTTTTTAGCAATTCCATCAGGGAATTTCACCGTATTTCCATAATCGTCTTCTGTAAGGTAGTATTCGCCCCTTACCCGTCTAGATTCTCTAATACCAACCATGTTTGCGATAGAAGAGATATAAGCGTTTTCAAAACCTGGAAAGTATTTTTTGAAGAAGTTCATGAATCTTCTAATACGGCTTCTACCTTCGATTTGCGCATTTGTTAGATGATCGACATTGGTTGCATCAGTATTTTCACTGATTCTTGGACAGTTGAAAGCCAGCTCATTAGGTCTGCCTGGCACGCCAAAGAATTGGAAGTAGTCACCATCTGACACCTCTAATACGCCATCTTCAAAAGCCTTTTCAAAGGTAGGTGTTAGGGCAAATTGCTTACCGTTTACATGTGCTCCATGGTAAAAAGGAGGGTTTGCCTTATAACCATCGAGACTATACAAGAAAGCGCCAAACTTATCGAGATCAATATTGGCAACGCTAAAACGCAGACTCATAGCTTGATTTTTGCCGCTTTCATCTCCAGATTCGATTGGTGCTCCGCTAGTTGCAGCAACATCGGCATCGCCTGAAGCGTCAATAATAACTTTACCCATTATCGCAAGACGTCCAGATTTAGTCTCAACAATGATGCCCTTAATGGTGTTTTCTTCCATGATGGGGGCGCTGTATTGGGCGTGATAAAGGAGATTTCCCCCTGCTTCAAGGTACATATCTTCCAACACAAACTTTAACATCTCCCAGTTAAAGTAACCAAGGTTATTGTTTAGCGCAGCACAGTCACCGGTTTCCTCTAAACGCTGCATTACTTCAAGGCCAATACCTGCATTTAAAGGTTTTCCATCAACGTGGTTTGACATAAGAGGAGTAACTAAAGAAGCTGTAGCTGAACCACCTAAAAAGCCATGTGCTTCTACAATTAACGTTTTTGCGCCTTCTCTTGCTGCTGCAATACCAGCAATCGCACCAGCTGTTCCTCCCCCTACAACAATAACATCATAACTACCTTTTACAGGTATTTTTCCTCTAGCTTCCACTATCGTCTCCATACTTAATCCTCCCGCACAATGTTTTTTCCTAAGAACATTTTCGTCTTAACCTTTAAATCAAACTATTTTTTATAGACTAAAACTCCATCTACATAAAGCTCTTCAACATAGGTTCTAGCATCAAATGGATCTCCTGACCACACCGCAAAGTCTGCTGATTTTCCAGCCTCTAAAGATCCAATCTCACTATCTACATTAAGAATCTTAGCTGGGTTAATGGTGATCATCTTGAGGGCATCCTTTGGCTCTAAGCCTTCTCGAATCGCAGCAATTGCGCAAACTCTTAGTTCTCTTGTGGGAATAACAGGATGATCTGTCATTATTGCAGTTAAAATCCCAGCATCATTTAAAGCCTTTGTTGTACCATAATTTCTGTAGCGAAGTTCATATTTGCTTCTACTAGTAAAAGATGGTCCAACAATACAAGGAACATTTGCTTCTTTTAGGGCAGGAAGGATCCGATCACCTTCGGTGCAATGCTCTATAACCAGCTTTACGCCAAACTCTTTAGCGATACGAACAGCAGTAAGAATATCGTCAGCGCGGTGGGCATGAGCTCTTAAAGGAACCTCTCCTTCTAAGACCTTTACCATAGCTTCCATAGCTAAATTCTTTTCCTTGTCTTTTTTATCTCTGTAATTTTCTGCTTTAACTAAGGTCTCCCTCAAAAGCGCTGCAATACCCATTCTAGTCATAGGTTTTTTCTTTTGGCTACCGTAGATTCTCTTGGGGTTTTCACCAAGGGCTACTTTCATACCGATATACTCTTTGTAGAGCATCTTATCGGGAAGATCATTCCTATTCTTAATTAAACAGATCTGTCCGCCGACAACATTACCACTACCTGGAGCAACGCAGAAGGTAGTGAGGCCACCTAAGTAGCTTTCTGAAAAGGCAGGATCTTCATGGTAAATTCCATCTATTGCTCTGACATCAGGGGTTACTGGCTCTGTCATTTCATTGACGTCATCGCCTTCATCTTGAATACTTTCTTCGTAAACACCAATATGGCAGTGAGCATCGATAAAGCCTGGAGTAATCACCTTACCCCTATATGGCAAAGAGTTTGCGCCCTCATTAATCGCTGAAACTCCCTTAATCTTTCCGTCTTCTACAATCAACGTGCCAACTTCAAAATCTTTATCTGTTGCAGTAAGAATCGTCGCACCAGAAAACTCCTTCATCTAAAAAACCTCCTAAAATAAAGCAACAACTTTTTGAGATACTTTGTTTAAGTCTTCTTTTCATGCCATGCTAACCCTGCTTTTTCGAAAAATATACTTGAATTTTTCAAGTTACAGGTGTTGGCTTAGTCTAGACTAGGGACAAGTTCCTTGACACATCATCTTTGTAAGTTAAAATAAAGGCAGAAGTAAATATTTGCACTTATAGATATTAATTCGTCATCATTTTTTTACTTTTTTTAAGGAGGAGCGTAAATGCCAAAACGCCCTGGATTTCTTTTAATTCTTTGCTTATTGGTTATTCTAACAATAAGTACTGTGGCTTCTCCCGTTGCTGTATGGTCTCCACAGCTTATTGAGTGGAACAGAATTATTCAAGAGTTAACAGATACAGAATTTACTCCAAAAACGGGAATTGACGTGCAGATATACACCATTCCCTGGAGTGGCTTTGAACAAACCTATCTTCTCTCTGCAGCAAGTGGAAATGTCCCGGAAATCGGCATTACTAGCCTTTTAAGTTCTGCTGACTTAGGGGTTAGGGGTGTTGCCGTGGATCTTTCTCTTTACGGTAACGACTATCAAGAGATTAAAGACCAAATGTACCCAGGCTGCGTCCGAGCTTTTGAGTATAAGGATAATAACTTCGGTCTCCCAATGCAAATGCTGCTCTACCCTTTACTCTACCGCAGCGATGTCATACAAAAACTAGGTATTGATGTCCCAAAAACTTGGGACGAGCTTTACATTATTCTGCCAAAACTACAAGCAAGCAATCGAAACTTCTATACTGCTTTTGGCTTTGATGAAGGTCAAGGAGATTTCCTCTACGTTGATGCTTCAATGTTTATTTGGCAAAACGGAGGAGATTGGTATAATGAGGAGTTAACTGCCTCGGGGCTTGACTCTAAAGAGTCGATAGCTGGATTTAAAGCCTTTACAGAGCTGTTTACCAGGCGCCAAATTCCTAAAACTGCTGAATCTTTCGTCGGTTTTAGAGAAGGTGATCTACCTTTAATGCTCTCTTCAATGTGGCAATATGCGACTATCAAAACGGCCATGCCAGAACTTGAGGGTAAATGGAATCTCGCTTTAGTTCCAGGAACAAAAACAAGTGACGGAACTATTAATCACGCCTCCTATGTTGGTGGTATGTCTTTTACCTTATTTAAAGACGCAGATAGGGTCGATGATGCTTTTGTCTGGCTTAAATGGTTTTTGTCGCCAGAGATCCAAGGCAAGATGGCCCAAAGAGTAGCAAACGAGGTCCCCGGTACGATTTTCCTTCCTGCAAACCTTAAGGCTCTTAATGAGATACCAATCCCAAAAGAACATGTCTCTGTAGTCTTAAGTCAAGCTAGAACAGCTAAAGCACCAGCTTATGCTCTACTTCCAGAGTCTGCAGCTCAGCGTCTGATAAACTTTGCTGCCTATGAAACAGTAATAGAAGGCAAAAACGCAGAAGAGTCAATCAGAAAAGCCGCAAAGAAAATGACGCTAGATTTGCAGCAAAAGCAAAAGGATTATGTGCGGTTTATTGAAAAACTCTAGAATAAAAACCTTTTAAATAGGTAAAGAGACCACTTTTAAGAGATTAAAGAGTGGTCTTTAATTTAAGCTATGAAAAAGGTAAATCGAGTATCTAGAGTGAACTATCTAAGAAGCTTTACTTTTAGACAACTGTTTGTTTATCTCAGTTTAATACTAATCCTTAGACAGAGCGGAGCGAAACTAGTATGAAAATTCTAATCGTTAGTGATAAAGAGGTACCAAATCTACAAGAAGATGCAGGAAACAACATTCTACAAGGAATTGACTGTATAATCTCTTGCGGAGACCTAAGATCATCTTATCTCAATTCACTATCCCAAAGAGCCAATGCACCGCTTTTTTACGTGGCTGGCAATCATGATTTCCATTATAAGTATGAACGCCCTAAGGGCACTAATTTAGATACGCGAATTGTAACCTTCAATAACCTTCGCCTTGTAGGATTTGAAGGTAGCATTCGTTATAATCATAAACTCTATCAATATACTGAAAAAGAGATGTATAAAAGAGTCAAAGGAATTAGACGGAAACTCTTTTTTAACCCCCACTTAGATATAGTAGTCACTCATGCCCCTCCTGAAGGTCTTTATGAAAATGTTGATGATTGTCACAGGGGCTTTCAAACCTATCGTAAGTTTATCGAAAAATACCAACCGAAGTTTTTTTTGCATGGGCACTATCATCTTGAATATGGTTTAAACATTGAACGAGAACATACGATAGGCAAGACCAAAGTAATAAACTGCGTTGGCTATTATCTACTAGAACTCTAAGATCTTTAAAACACACCAAAAGGTGGTGAACAGGTCCAGCTCAACCCTCGAGCCTACCTTAAACTATGGTACTTGGTTTTGGTAAGAAAAACATAATGAAGAACTTCGCTGAGGAGTATGCAAAAGAGAAGGTCGTAGCTCGTAGAAATCTTGGCGTTTTGGAAGTAGATTTAATAAAAATCGTGGGTAGTGTTGGACGCTGGAGAGATTTCGATCGAAAATTCCAACTGCAAACCAACCATAGCCCTATGCGGCTGCGTTCGATTGAAGCCGCAATGATTACTGGCAAAGAACTTCCACCTATTGAACTATATAAGATCAAAGACGATTACTACATCGTAGACGGCAACCACCGCGTTGCAGCGGCAAGGCGTCTAGGATGGAAAAAGATTAAAGCAAGGGTTACAGAATATCTTCCTTCCGCAGATACCCCCGAAGGCATCTTAACTAGAGAACAGTCTTATTTTAGTTTCAAAACTAGCCTTGCAGACATCAAACTAACCGAAATTGGCCATTATCAGGCTCTGCTCAAGGAAATTGAAAATTATCGGGAATATATGCATGAAAGGTATAAAGAAGAACCCACACTCAAAGAAGCAGCAAAAAAATGGCACGATGATGTTTACCTGCCTCTTGCAGATATCATTGAAAAAGAAGGCCTGATTGATGAATTCCCTGGTCGTACTACATCCGACCTATTCCTTTATATTGTAGAGCACAAAAAAAGACTAACTGCAAGTGAAGGACGTGAAATCCCCTTGATAGAAGCGCTAAGAGAGTTCTGCGTGCCTTCTTCTAAATCTTTAACGCAAACTATCATGGATCTTTTTACTAAACTTACGGTATCCAAACAACAGTGTATTAGCTGCGATCGCTGCATCAAGGTCTGCCCAGTAGATGCAATTATCAAAGAAGATGGTGTCTATCACATCTTAGAGCATTGTATTAGGTGTAACCGTTGCGTACCTGAGTGCCCTACTGATGCCATCAAACCTGCATCTGGAACTGCAAACCCTTCTATCATGCAAGAACAACAAGATCGTAAACAAAGCGAAAAAAAATAGAGATTTTTTTAAGTAATATCGCCTCCCTTACTGGGAGGCGATATTTTTAACTACACAGCTCTAGATTTTTAGCTACTAAAACGCCTCTCTTTTAGCGACTTCCAAAAAAAGAAAACCTAGGAAAACGCTCCTGTGTAGGCTATTTTCTCATCTTTAGGCTTTTAAAACAGGCATTGTATTCTTCTGATATAATCTAAAAGAGCTTAATTTACCAAGTGTAACTGTTTCACTCTATTTTCCTATAACTGATTTCCAATTTTTTACAGCTTGTAAGTATACCATTAAGATACATAGGAGTGATTTACATGGAGACATTAGCAAAACTTATTAAAGAAAGTAATTACACCGTTGTTCTTACTGGTGCAGGCGTTTCAACCGGCAGCGGTATCCCTGATTTTAGAGGACCAAAAGGTCTCTGGCAGCAGGTAGATCCTATGGATGCCCTTTCTACAATGGCATTTTACCGAGATCCTAAGGGATTTTATGATTTTTATTTTCATATGCTTTCAGAGTTCGAAAAAGCAGAACCCAACAAAGCCCATCTCGCCATTGCCAAATTAGAAGAAGCAGGTTATGTAAAAGCTGTTATAACACAAAACATCGATGAACTTCATCAAAGGGCTGGTAGTAAACGAGTTTTGGAGATCCACGGAACAACTTTTGCTGGGTATTGCTTAGAGTGCCAAAAGGAATCTCCTCTTCTATTTTCAACCACACTACCTAAATGCATTTGTGGAGGTCTCATCCGGCCAAAGGTCGTCCTATTTGGAGATGGGATGCCTGAGACTTATCTTGAGGCAGAAGAAGAAACTCACAAAGCTGATTTAGTCTTAGTTATTGGTTCTAGTTTAGCTGTAAGCCCTGCATGCTTTTTACCGCTTCATGCCAAAAAAATGGCGATTATTAATCTTGAGCCTACTCCATACGATGACAGAGCAGTATCTGTCTCCCATAAGAAAGCTGAAGATGAGCTCCCCAAACTGTTACAATTCCTAGATTTGGAAGGTCAGAAAAGGCAGGAAGCATAAGAAGTTTTTGCGAACTTATTTAACAGGAAACAAAAGAGGAAGTGTCTGTTAAATGAAAAAACTTCTTACTGCCTTCTTTCTCATAACCTTAACCACCCTCTTTAGCAGACTCGCCTTTTACAGCAAATCAGCTAAAGTGCTGGTGCCAGTAATTGAAACTCCTACAAAAGAAGAAACTCTCACTGTAGCAACTTACAATATCCATCATGGAGTTGACAGCCAAAACAACCTCAATTTAGAAAACATGAAAATGCTGATAAAAGACGCTGATATTGTCTTTCTTTCTGAAGTGGATCGTAACTACTCTAGTAGGTCTAGGTATCTAGACCAGCTTGTGTTTCTAAAAAGGAATACTGGCCTAAACTACCACGCTTACGCTCCTACTTTAGAAAAAGCAGGGCTTTTTACCCTAGGAGGCTCCTATGGCATCGCAATACTTAGTAGGTATCCTATCGTAGATACCCAAGTAATTTATCTGCCAACAAGTCCATTTATTGAGCCAAGAGTCGCACTAATTGTAGACATCAACTGGAATGGTCAGACAATTAAGGTCTTGGGAACCCACCTTGCAACTTTAGAAGGAGATCGCACTAGACAATTAGAAAAGCTACAAAGTCTCCAGCTAGACCTAGATTTTTTCCTTGGTGATTTTAACACCACACCTAAAAATGTGACCTCGCTGGTTGAGCATTTTAATCTAAAAGTTGCCAACAATCAGCCAACCTTCCCCTCAGCTAGACCTAGCGTGCAGATCGACTACATCCTCTACGGCAACCGTTTTGACCTTTTAACTGTGCATACAATTAACTCCCTTTACTCGGATCATCTGCCTGTAAAAGCTAAAATGAGATTAAATTATCTTAAGTAAATAAAAACTACAATCGGGTAGGAGGCCACCCACTATTTGAGTGGCCTGCCTCCCACAGCACAGCAGATACTGCTCGGTATACGGCGCTTCCAAAGTTTACACATTACTTCACAGAATAACATTCACTAAAACTAATGGTTTGTCGTTACATACCCTTATAACAGACTTTCACCGTCTAATTAATCGCCATGGGTGGCGCACATCAAAAAGGACTGCTCCACAATAACGTTGTGTAGCAGCCCTTTCTTGTTCTAAATAGTTAGTCAAGCTCTTTTTAGAACAAAACACAAAACTAAAAGCTAGTCCGGTATTAAACTTAGTTATCTCTTGAATACTGAGTAGTATAGCTAAAGACTCTTTCTGAATTAGCTTCAACTTCCACACTAATTACTGCGTTATAACTGGAGACTCTTTTTACCTCTAGTCCAGGTTCGCAAATTACAATGGCATTATCTCGAGGAAGACTTACCATAACTTCAACTGTTACTTTTTCGTCTTTATTGTTCTTAAGTGTCACAACATATTCATTGCTATATATATTGTCAGTATTTGTGTAATTAACCTGTTCTCTCTTACCTGCTATATCCATTGTCTGGCCTAAATTGAGAATTAGTTCACCAGATTCAGGCTTACTAGAGAGGCTTTGGGTTCCCATTAAAATGTCACCATCAAATATTTGTATTTGCCCTGCAGGAAGTGCCTGTTCTATGCCTTTTAACGAGTACTCTACAGTGACATTGTTATTATTCATTCTATAGATCCTCTCAAGTTCTAGATCATCTTCCTTTAGAAGCATTAACCTCAAGATAGAGTTTGCAGGAACGGTTACTTTCCCTGGTATAGAATAGACAGCTGTTTCTGCTTGATGTTCTACACTTGGAGCCCCTAACGCATCTTCTGTACTATTCCCCGCATACATTAGTACTTCCCGAGTCTTAAACAGATTTTGCGAATCATTCCTTGCGATAAGTCTTACTATGGCATCTTTTATCTCTGTATTGGTGTTGTTTTCAATTTGATACTCACCGTTTAATATAGCCTTATTGCGATCTACCTGTAAAATATATTTGACTTGCCAAGTGATACCTGAAGCAAAATAACGCACAGGTAGCTCTCTTACATTTTCCACGCCAGCATTTTTGACCTCGAGTTTTAAGTTGTTTTTGGTGAAAGTCGTGTCATCAGGCACTACAGATACGATCTTATCGGAATTGATTATTGCAACTAACTGGTCATTTCTAGGATTGATTAATACGAGCTTATAACCATCTTCTTTTACCACGCCCCGATAGGCGTTGTTAACAGTAAAAACTGTGACATTTTTCCCAACAAGAGAGCCTTTTTCAATAGCTTCAGTTCTAGATAAGATGTCAATCGTAGGATCTAAGATACTAAACGAGCCAACATCAACATTATCTGGTAAATTCCACTCCATGCTTTCTGTTTGACCTGCTCCTATATTTACAGGCCACTTATCCTTTACAATTACATAACTAGGATAGATATCTACATTGACAGCAAACGCAGGTATCAAAAAGATCAAACTAAGGACAAATAAAGCTAAAAAGAATTTCCTTCTCACAAAAGATCACCTCTTAAGAAATTAGTTAACCATTTCCAACAAATTACCTACTAAAGAGACAAATATATAAGCTCCTTTACCTATTAGACGATGGTCAATTCTTTTTCGCTCCCAATATTTTTATTTAAAGCTACTGTAAAACTAACTAGTCATTAATTGTCAAATCGTGTTTTTTTACCTTAAGAGGCGCTCCTTTCTTCATACAGCAAACAGGTTGCAAGTTTCAAAGCTTCTTAAAAAACAGACCTTAGCAAAAGCTAAAGTCTGTTTTAATGCAAAATCAGATTTCACTGGTTATCAGCTCGATATTTTTTCTTATTGTAGCCTCTGGTAAAGACTCGTTGTAACGAGCCCTGATGATACCATCTCTATCGATAAAGACACTTCCAGGGATACCCCTAAACAAGTATCTAGCAAAAGCTCTGCTGTTTGCATCATAGAAGACTGGCATTGTAAAGAAGTTATTAGCAAAGAATTTTTCTACTGTAGCCTTACTTTCACCTACATCAACCACTAGATAAACTAAATCTGAACCATTTTTTTGATATTCTCGCCAGATCTTTTCCATATAAGGCATCTCAACTTTACAAGGCCCACACCATGTAGCAAAAAAATTGAGGAAAATTGGTTTTCCTTTAAAATCACTGAGCGAAACGTCGTTACCTTCTCCATCTTTCACAGTAAAATCTAGAGCTATATTACCACTAAAAACACCAAGGTTTGGTACTACGTCGCTATCTCTAGCTGCTTGACCTTGTCTATTTGGAATAACAAGATAGACTATACCTAAAAAGACTAGCACCAAAACCGAGTAAAGAAGCCATTTTTTAGACCTTAATATGTCAATGATGCCCAAAATCATCCCCCCATCTTTTATAATCCGAAGGCTGGTAGATAACGAGATAGTGTCTGCAAAACGCCAAAAAACATCATAATTCCAAAGATAATCAATAGATATCCAGAAGCTTTAGATAGCCAAAGAGTCTTTTTAATAAGATTAGACCATCTGTTTTTAATGCGGTCCATAAGAAGAGCTGCCAAAACAAATGGTAAACCAAGTCCTATCGCATAGACAAGCAGTAAAAAGATTCCCTGAGTTAAAGAGTGAGTGGTTGATGCAACCACTAAAATCGATCCTAATATCGGCCCAATACATGGAGTCCAACCACTACTAAAAGCTAAACCAAACACAAAGCTTTGCATGAAACCAGTTCTTTTTTTATCGTTGTTTCTGAATTGTTTTCTTGTATCAAAATTAAGAAAAGTAATATTAAGAAGCCCTGCAAGATGCAGACCAAAGACTAAAATAATAACCCCAGCTATTTGTTGCAACAAAATCTGATGCGTAAGCAGAAATTGTCCCAAAAGAGTTGCAGATGCGCCTAGTAGCACAAAAATCACAGTAAACCCAGCCACAAATCCTAAGGAGTTAGCGAGGATTTTTCCTTTAGCATCGCCAGCTGAACCGGCTAAATAAGCAACATAGATCGGTATTAGTGGCAAGACACAAGGTGAAAAAAAGGAAACAAGGCCTGCTAAAAAAGCTAACCAAACTGTAACCTGCGTGCCTACCATAGTTTACCCTCCCTAGTTGATAGTTTAATCTGTGGTTCTAACAAAAATCGTATAGACTTCCTGATCTAAAGGCCATAGCAGTCGAGCAGGAATCTTGGCGTTCGTTTCTTTGTATAGTGGGCGACCTTGGTAGTGTGTAGAAACAGGAATTAGTTTTCTATCAATTAAAGTTACTACAGACAAAGTCCTTTGGTAATATACTCCTTCATGCATCAAGTACTCGTCTAAAGCGACAACTGGAATAGATTCGCCTTCTATACCAAATCTTGAAATGCCATATAAAGAAGTCACAAATAAAGCTACAAATACTATTAGTAAGCCTAATTCCTTTTTATTCATTGTTATGAATACCATTTTTCTACCTCCATTATACCCCAGAGGGGTATACTTGAAAACTTTTAATTTACTTACCTGTACTAAAACCTATTCAAAGCTTCTTTCTTTTCTGCTTGTTTTTTAAAGAATCTAGAAATAAAATAGGGTTTGCACTACAACCAACTAGCTAAGTGTAACTAAGGTTCTAACTTATTTAAAACAATAAGGCACCATAGCTCTTCGAAATAATCTAGCTCTTGAAACAAGAGTTAAGAACAAAAGAACCATAGTGCTTCTAAAGTAGGGCATACAAAACTACACCACTCAAATTTTTTCAATAACTTATTCCTATGCTTAGATAAGCCTATTTGCCAACAGGCAGTAACTCCTTTGTGGCTTATTAAATAGAAAGACGGACTAATGTTGGCTCTAAAAGTCCATCTAAGCGACTTTTTAGTATCTACAAGTACGGGAAATCTGAGCTTATATCGTCAAATATGAACAAAGCTTATCGTATCCTAAAAAATAGGCAAATCATCAATGTGTCGACAAGATTTGTCACGTCTCAATCATCTAATTGCTAGTTGCACAAAAGACGAAATATCCAGCCAAACTAAAATATTAGGTAATTTAGACTTTCTTCAACAAGATAGATCCATCGACTGTGTTTTAACCGAAAATTTTGATGCTATGTTTACTATAAAAGCTACCTGCAAAAGCTACGTGTGCTGCTAGTATCTTCTCTCTAACAAGCCCAATTCTAATTTCACTTATTACGAAAACTAACGACTTGACGCAAAAAAAAGGGAGCATCGCTCCCTTTTTCTTTCAAGCTTCTTTTTTATCTGTCTACTTTAGCTGCCGCTTCATCATCTAAAAATAGGGTTACATCACTATGCAGCTGCAAAAGACTTGCTGGAAGATCGGTTGTAACTACTCCATTTGTAGTGCCATCGATTGCATCTTCTTTGCTTTTGCCGCTTGCCAGAAGAATGATCTCTTTGCATCTTAAGATTGAACCAACACCCATAGTAATTGCCCGGGTTGGAACTTCCTCTTTATTGTCAAAAAATCTAGCATTAGCATCGATTGTTGACTGGGCTAAATCTATAAGATGACTGTTTGCCTTAAGCTCTTTTGCTGGTTCATTAAAACCAATATGACCATTTACTCCGATTCCAAGAATCATTAGATCAATACCACCAGCTGCTACAATTGCCTCCTCATAGCGCTTGCATTCTGCAATTGGATCGCTTGCAATGCCACTTAAGAAGTTAATGTTTCTTTCTTGAATATTGACTTGAGAAAAAAGGTTGCTTTTCATAAAATAGCGATAGCTTTGGTTATGGTCACCAGCTAGACCAAGGTATTCATCGAGATTAAAAGTTTTAACCTGGCTAAAGTCTAACCCTTCTTCCTTGTGCATACGTACAAGTTCTTTGTACATACCAATTGGAGTTCCTCCAGTTGGAAGACCTAAAACAATACCTGGCTTAGCCTTTATAGCATCGGCTACATATTTTGCCGCTTTGAGACTCATTTGATCATAAGTATTACTCACTACATATTTCAATTTAACTCTCTCCTTTTTCAAGTTTCCAATCCTTGTTATTCTCCAATTAAGACCTACTTCCTTCATTTTCAAATAATAGCGTTTTTTTCTGTTTACTTCCATTTAGGCGAAATAGATGCTGAAAACTGCTTAAAATCTACACTGAAATAGATAGGAAATATCTTTTAATCAGAGAACAACTTTTACAGAGGGAGGTTTTAAGGGCTATGATTAAGCTAGGGTTGGAAAACCTTTTGGAAAACGAATTAGGTAGTTTATCTGGTAAGAAAGTGGGATTAATCACATCCCCTACGGGCGTAAATAGTCAGTTAAGAGCAAATATCGATCTGTTTTTAGAAGCAGGGATAAAGCTAACTGCACTTTTTGGCCCCGAACATGGGGTGAGAGGCGACGCCCAAGCTGGAGAGTATGTTAGCTCAACTACTGACAAAAAAACTAACTTACCTATTTATTCGCTATATGGTCCTAACAAAAAACCAACCAAAAAGAGTCTAAAGGACGTAGATGTCTTAATCTTTGATCTGCAAGATGTAGGTTGCCGCTACTATACTTTTCTCTACACCATGGCCTATGCCCAAGAAGCAGCTGGAGAATTTGACAAGGAATTTGTCATCCTAGACCGGCCAAACCCTCTTGGCGGCCTAACAATTGAAGGCAATCTAATTAAGTCAGGCTTCACCTCTTTTGTAGGAGGCTACTCTATTCCAATCCGCTACGGACTTACATTGGGAGAGTTTGGCCTTTATCTTTCTAAATATCACGGCGTAGGAAAAGAACCAAAAGTTATTAAACTTAGTCTCTGGCAGAGGTCGATGTACTATACTGACACTGGGCTTGTCTGGGTTTTACCATCGCCTAACATACCTACCATCGATTCGGCTATTGTCTATCCTGGCACCTGTCTTTTTGAAGGCACAAACCTTTCCGAAGGCCGAGGTACAACAAAACCCTTTGAAACAATTGGGGCTCCATGGTTAGATAGCTTTGAACTTACAGAAAAACTTAGTAGCCTAGGCTTACCTGGAGTTCTCTTTAGGCCAACGTTTTTTACACCTAGTTTTTCTAAGCACAAAGGAGTCACGTGCCATGGCTTGCAGATTCATGTTACAGATCATAAGGTTTTTTCGCCAGTAAAAACTGCTCTCTATCTACTTGTCGAAGTTTTTAAGTATCCCGAAACTGAGTTCCTTGAAAATAACAATGGCCACTTTTTTGACCTTCTATCAGGCGACCCAACGGTTAGAGAAAAGATCAAAAAAGGAGTCCCCGCAGACGAGATCTGGGCAGAGATGGAAAGCGAAAACCAAGCTTTTGTAAAACAAGCAAAGTCGATTTTGCTGTACTAGAATTTTTTTGGGAGCGTTGTAAGTTATGGCTAAACTAGAATATTATGTGGAAAAATCCTGTGGAATAGATCCCAAAGCTTTTGAAAAAGCTCACTCGGTTTTAATAGATGCAATTGACAACCAAGCAGCCCCTGGAGCTGTCGCACTTGTCCTCTATCAAAAGAGAATAATCGCCCGCTTTGCATATGGCAAAAGAGCTTTGCTTCCAGAACCAGAGGATTTAACGTTTGACACAATCTATGATCTTGCATCGCTTACAAAATGCATTGGTACAACAACTGCATGCATGATGCTGCTAGAGCGGGGGCTGATCAAGCTAGACGATTCAATTTATAAGTTTCTCCCTGAATTTAAGGATAAAAGACGAGTCAAGATTTTACAGTTGCTTACTCATACCTCAGGCTTTTCAGCTTGGCTACCTCTTTACAACGAGGCAGAAGGCAGAGAAGATTACAAAAAGGCATTAGCTAAGTCCGATTTAGAATATTGCCCTGGCTCAAAGGTCGTCTACACCTGCCTAGGGTACATTGTACTTGGTTTGATCATTGAAAAGGTCGCTGGTGAGGCTCTAGATGTCTTTCTTGAAAAAGAACTCTTTGTACCTTTAGACATGAAAGATACCTCTTTCAACCCTAAACAAAACTTAAGCGTTGAAAAACAAGTAAGGATAGCGCCTACAGAGTCTACCAAGCAAAGGGGTCTGCTAAAGGGCGAAGTTCATGACGAAAACGCTTATGCTATCGGTGGGGTAAGCGGGAATGCAGGGCTTTTTTCTACAGCAGATGATCTTGCATCTTATGCTCTAATGCTTCTTGCTGGTGGAACTTATAACAGCAAGAGAATTCTTAGTAAAGATACAGTTGATCTGATGACAAAAAACCATACTGCGCCTCTAACTCCCGGAAGAGGTCTTGGTTGGATGAAAAAGAATCCGAACTCGAGCGGAGGAGCTTTACTGACTTTAGAGAGCTATGGTCATACAGGCTTTACCGGTACTTCGATGTGGTTAGATCCGGCCTTCGATTTAGCCATCATTCTTTTGACAAACCAAGTCCATCCTGATCGAAATAAAGGTGGAGTAGGTAACTTGAGAGTTTCATTTGCAAACGCAGTTGTATCTGGAGTTCCAAGGGTATAATACAAATCAAAAAGCACCCTCTAAGGCTTTTACCTGTTAGTTCTTTAATCTAACTCAGTTGACCTAAGGGTGCTTTTTTTTATTTATTTTCGAGATCTGCAACCTGCATTACGTCTTTATCGCCTCTTCCAGAGAGGTTAATTACAACAATCTTATCCTTTGCAAGCTGAGGGGCAAGTTTCATCGCATAGGCTACAGCATGTGAGCTTTCAAGAGCAGGTATAATGCCTTCTGTTTTGCTCAGATACTTAAACGCTTCAAGCGCTTCCTTATCTGTAACTGATACATATTCAGCCCTGCCTACCTCTTTGTAGAGTGAGTGCTCTGGTCCAACACCTGGGTAGTCTAGGCCTGCAGCAATAGAATAGGCTGGCAGTGGTTCACCTTCTTCATCTTCTAAAGAATAACACTTAAACCCGTGGATCTGGCCTTTTTTACCCTTTGTCATTGTAGCCGCATGGAAAGGAGTATCTAAGCCTTTACCCGCTGGCTCTACGCCGATTAGATTTACCTCTTTATCATAATAAAACGGTGCAAACAGTCCGATAGAATTACTCCCACCGCCAATACAGGCGACCAGATAGTCTGGAAGTCTGCCTTCTAAAGCCAGCATCTGTTCTCTAGTTTCTTTGCCAATCACGGATTGGAAGTCTCTAACTATCAAAGGGTATGGATAAGGACCGACTGCAGATCCAATCATATAGTAGGTGGTTTTGTAGTTAGTAATTAAATCCTTAAGTGCTTCATCTACCGCGTCTTTTAAGGTCTTGGTACCAGTTGTTACTGGAATCACTTTGGCCCCTAAAAGCTCCATGCGAAAGACATTTAACGCTTGGCGTTTAATATCTTCCTCACCCATATAGATAATGCATTCCATATCAAATAAAGCACAAGCCGTAGCTGTTGCAACGCCGTGTGAGCCCGCGCCGGTTTCAGCGATAACTCTTTTTTTATTTAGTCTTTTTGCAAGCAAGACCTGGCCGATGGTGTTGTTTATTTTGTGAGCACCAGTATGGTTTAGGTCCTCTCTTTTTAAATAAATCTTAGCCCCGCCTAATTTTTCTGTTAACTTCTTGGCATAATAAAGAATACTGGGTCTACCAACATAGTTTTTAAGAAGCTCCTTATACTCTTTTTGAAATGCAGGATCTTCTTTACACTCTAAATAACAATCTGCCATCTCTTTTAATACAACTTGCAGGTCCTCAGGTACAAAACTTCCCCCGAATTCTCCGTAATAACCGTCCTTATCAGGCATAACCATGTTTGTCATATAAAAAAACCTCCTTGACAAGAGTCAAAGAGCCACAAAAAATGTCTACCTATAACTATTCTCAGCTAAGCTCATCTCGGCTCATCTTGACTCGTTTGTATATAAAACTTAAAGATTATTATTCAATTTAAGATTAGAATGTCCTCCTATTAATTTATTAAAGACAGGCTAATGTGAATAGTATTTGCTTTTCTCACCAAAATAAATCTAAAGAGGTGATATAATGCGTCGCCACGTACCTTTTCTGCTCTTTTTGGCGATTCTATTTTTAATTATCTGGGATATACCTTTTGTACCTACTCAAATCTATGAGCCACACCTTAAAGGTTTAATTGAAAGCGAAAATGAAGATAACCGAAGTGAAGGCGATAAGAGTCAAGCTGACTTAGAACAATCAAATACTACTAGTAGCCCTATTGTTTCTACAGACCGACTAGCGACCTTTTGTCCCTATTGTGAATCGGAACCGATCATTAGACCTGGTACATCCTCGCCTGATCTTCCAGATTTACTTTCATATCTGACCGATAGGGGCTATTATAAAGGCGAACTTACTACAACCTATACAACTGCGGCTGTTGAAGCAGTAAGAACCTTTCAGTTAGATAATAAATTAACCGTTGATGGCATCATCGGCGCTCAGACTTGGCAAGCTATCGGCAATTCATTTACTACTTTGCCTGCGGCAAAAAAGAAGCCACAAACAGAAAACCTCTCCATCTTTATCGACCTCTGGCAAAGGCAGCTTACTCTCTTTGCAGATGGTGTTCCTTACAAGATCTATCCTATTGCAATTGGCAAGAACTCTACTCCTTCTCCTGTAGGTCAATGGAAAATAACTAGTAAACTCTACATGGGTGGGGCCTTCGGCCCGCGCTTTTTGCGCCTAAGTGTACCTTGGGGCAACTACGGCATTCATGGTACAAATAAACCAAGCTCCATTAGCAGTGCTGTAAGTGCAGGCTGCATCCGTATGCATAACCCAGATATCTTAGAGATTTTTAGCTGGGTAAGTGTAGGCACTCCGGTCACAATATACAATGGTCCATATCCTAAAGCCTCATTTCAAAGAGCGACACTTCAAAATGGCTCTGTAGGATCAGCTGTGTATGAAGTGCAGCAGGCATTGAAGGATATGGGTTATATCACCTTTAATCCAGACGGTATTTTTGGCTATGGCACATTAAATGCCGTAAAAAAACTGCAGGAAGCAAACAATCTCCCTGCAACTGGTGTAGTATTTGGAAAGACCTATGATCTTTTAGGACTTTTTATCTTTGACTAGCTTTCTATCTCATATAGCTGGGGATCTGCTGAATCTAGTAGGTCTCCTTTTTTGTCGGCAAACAAGTAGAGTTCATGTAA
>JAQVYS010000005.1:0-25452 GCA_028708605.1 Bacillota bacterium | reverse complement strand
ACTGTAAAGGTTGCACCTAGATAAGCTTGAGAGATAACCTTTAGCTCTAAAGCAGAGTAGTCCTGGACTTCATCTATCACGACGTGCTTGATAGAATCGGTTGTGACAACAGTCTCTAGGCGTTGTTTTAAAAATGCTAGTGCTGCAAGATCCTCTTTTAAGAGGTATTTGTCTTGCAGATTTTTGGTGGTATAGGCTAAGATATCATCAATCTTTGTAGGTAACTTGCAAGGAGACAGTCTCTTAAAAAGCTCGGGGTTATTAAAAAGGCGGTCATATTCCCTAATTAAATCAAAACCAATTAATCGGGCCATTTGAGCCTTTACTCCCGCACTTTCATCTAAGGCTTTGCGTTTTGCTTCTTTATGAAGCTGGATTTCAGACTTACCTCTGCTATTAACTCTTGAAAGATGCCTATAGATCTCTTCTTGCCTTTTGCTTTCAATAGGTTCAAGTAACGCATGCAGTCTTCTTTCTAACTTTTCAAGACGCTTTTTAAAAGGCAAGTAGCTGTATTTGTCTTTAACGCAGCTATAAAATTCTTCTCCTTCCAAAACTATTTCGCCGTTAAAGGCAAAATCTGGAGTGTCTTTAAACCTATCTTCTAAATAGCTGACAAAGTTTTCTAGGAGTTCGAGAAATTCACGTGAGCTTTTAAATAAAACCGTCGCTTTTTTGATCGTATCTTCGCCATCTTCAAAGAGACTTTCATACTCATCAAAGTCATGCTCAAAGCGATAGTCCCTAAAGTCAAGGATCCTTGTAGCCAAGCTATAAAAATTAGCCTGTTTGACGTTTTCTTCTCCTAAATTTGGAAGTACATCAGAAATGTAATCCTGAAAGATATCACTAGGAGAGAAGATCACTATGTTATGAGCGGTTAAGTTTTCTCTTTTGCGATAAAGAAGATAGGCAATTCGGTGGAGGGCTATGGATGTTTTGCCACTTCCCCCTGGCCCCCAGACTACAACTAAATCATGGGACTCATCTCGTATTGCTCTGTTTTGCTCTCTTTGAATGGTCATGACTATATCCCGCATATGACCATCTGTACTCTGACTTAGGATCTCTTGAAGCATTTCATCTTCAATGTTGATACTACTGTCAAACATATAGAGCATTTCGCTTTTCTCGATACGAAACTGCCGTTTAAGCACTATTTCTCCATGGACAACACCCATATCACAAACATAACTAGCGTCTCCTATAGAGTAATCATAAAACAGACTTGCAATAGGTGTGCGCCAGTCATAGATCAGGTTTTTGTATGATTTAGGATGAATAAATCCATTTACACCAATATAAATAGTCTCTAAGCTGTCTTCAAATTTGACATCGATACGGGCAAAATAAGGAGAGTTTTTGAGTCTTTCAAGCTTCTCCCTTTCTTTAAAATAAAAAGCCAAGCTTTCCTCGACTCTTTGCAGGTCTAAAAGCCCCCGCGCCAATTCATTAGCGTCTGTGGCATCGCGCACAAGTCTTGGTGATTCTTCCCACAGATATTTTCTTACCTCAAGCACGCGATTTTTACTCGCTGTGATTTTATCAGCTATATTAGTAAGCCCCTCTTGAATTACCCCGACAGTATTTCCAAGATGCTTAATTTCTAAAGTCTTGGCACTATCCACTAGTATCCCTCCTTGGCCCTAAAATCACCACTTCCATATCTTATATATTATATCAGAATTAATGGAGACTGTGTGCAATCTTAGAAACTTAGTAAATAAGTCCAAAATCTGCTTCTAGAAATTAGAATTTTTCTAAGCTTTAGAATCTATAGAACATAAGAGAGAGCTTAAGATAAAACACCCTGGCACTAGAATAACCAATGCCCCTGCCACAACCCCTGAGTCATTGAATGCAACTGCGCTAGCTGCAGTAAGCGCAGTGATTAATAGGAGTTGTTTTAGGGAATCAATTTGCGTAAGCTTGTGCGTTACCAAATTCGCTGGCTTGAACAACACTAAAACTAATCCTGCTACAAAGACAATTAGCCCTTTAGTCCATAAAGAATACTGCCAAAGTCTAAGGTTTGTGCTAATCTTTCTTGAAATAACCTCCCAGATAACCACATAGCCTCCATGGAAGATAGCCATAATTGTATTAATCAAGTGAGACTGACCTCGCAGAAAATCTATTAGAACCCAAACACCTAGAAAAAGTGGCAGTACTAAAAGATATGGTGTAAGCCTCGTATTCAGAATCAACTTAGTCCAAGCAAAAAAGGCGACAATCATTGTAATCCCACCACCTACATTTGCTCCTAAAATGGGAAAGGCTATGAAAACTACGCCAAGTCCAAGTGGGACTAAAACTACGGTTTTCTTCTTATACACAAAGCCAAGAATGTAGGCGCCAAGTAGCAAAAGCCCCACAAAATAGCCCATATACTCATTACCAATGCCATAAAATCTAGCACCAGATTGAAAGTCATAGCCAAAAACAGACCTTGAAATAAGCCTTGCTTGAAAAACAATGTCTAAAGACAGGCTAAAAAGAGCAAAGGTAGTCAAAATTGGCCATAAATAGCCTAGCTTTGGAGTCCTTACGCTGATTACTCCTATCAATGCAGCAAAAGCTAACAAGATGAAAAACACTAGGAGATAATACTCTGCAGGGGCAAGACCTACAAAAAGCATAAATAGAGGCACTGCAGCTTCACTAAAGAGTAGCATTCTTAAAACCATTGCTAACTCTTTGATAGGGAAAATAACTATACAAACAAAGGCACTGATAATAGTTAGGATTAGAACAGAGATATAGATTTGGTAAAACCTTGTCCGAATACTCTTTAAAGTTGCAGAGTTACTCTCAATCTCTAAAAGATATGAAATTATTGTCTCTCGATCTGCAGCTTTTGCCTCTAAAACTGCCCCTCCTTGATGAAATACAAATGGATCTTGGATACCTGCCCACGCCTCTAGGGTAGGGGCAAGATCGGTAAGGGCTACAAGACCCACTCGTCTAGTGGTACTAGAATAAAGTAAAGACGAAGACTTATCCCCTTGGTAGATGGCTAAAAACCCTAAGCCATAGCCTTTTTGACGATTGATCCCACTTGGAAGTGGCGAAACTAAAATAATACTGTCTTCATCCCCATTTATTCTGCTGGTTAGATCTTTTAAAAATTGTCCAACCTTTCCTAAAGCCTCTTTGCGGTGCCTGTTATAGGCTGCTTCGCTAATAAATTTGGTCACAGATTCGATCCGTTCGAGGTCTCCTAGCTCTATGAGGATTAAATCAGCTTCTACTTGATCAAGGAGAAATACTATCTTTTCCATATCAGCCTCTACACCTAGTGGCTTTAGTGGGTTTTTTTTGAGGGTCTCACTATGTTCTCCTTCAAAAATAACCCCTTGTCTATTGATTAGTGCGAGTGCCCCAGGATTTAAGTGAGTTTCTATGGTACCAGCATTACCAATATAAGCGGTGCTAAGTCCTTTGAGGCTTAAAGAAGATGCCAATAAACCAGGAATTACCTCGTAATACAGCTCTTTATTTGAGTTTTTTACTGCTTCTATATCAACAAAGACCAATGCACCATCTGGCAAAGGATTACTTGAACGCTGATTGTAGATCTCCTCCGCTGTTTCAAGCTGCTCATTATAAAAATCCTGAGGACTATATATAGCCACAGGACCTGAAAAGCCATATGCTCTAGCTCCCGCTCCAAATGTAACGTAGCTTGAGGAAAGATTCCCAAAGCTTCCTGTCTGTACATTTAGTAGACCAAGGCTGGATCTATTTAAAAAATCACCTAGATGTTTTTCAGACAAAATCTCATTAAGAGAGACATACGGCAAAGTAACTACGTAAAACTTAGCAAAGACCTGCAAAGATAGGACTACGAAGAAAAGTATGGCGAGTTTACAGATTATTTTCAAAGGCTTTGCCTCCAATCGCCTGTTAGACTAAGCCACATTTTTATAACGTTAGACCAATCGTATTCTAGAGCCTTATGTCTTGCTTTTAGTCCATATTCCCTCCTCAAATTTTCATCAGAAGTTGCTATCTTTAGTGCATCAACAAGTTTTTTTCCATCTCCTACAGGTACAATAATTCCCGCATCTCCAAGCATAGTTTTTATATCTCCTGTATCTGTAGCTATGATGCATAGCCCAGAGCTCATGCCCTCTAAGATTGAAAGTGGCATCGCCTCAGTGTAGCTTGGAAGTACCATGATGCTCCACTTACTTATAACCTTTTCTGGATTCTTAACTTCGCCTAAAAGCGTAACATTTGAAGGCACTTTTCTTTTAGAATATCCATTTAGATCTGGACCTGCAAACTCAAATTTCCAGTCTTCAAAATGCTTTGCTGCATCTAAAAGAAGATCCACCCCTTTTTCTTTTCGCAGCCTACCTAAAAAGCCAATAATCTTAGACTGATTACTTGGTGCAAATAAGGAAGTGTCCACACCACTTGGAATAACCCTTACATTTTGAAAAATTAGTTTTGCGTCTTGTGCCTGAGAATTAGATGCCACAATAACGCCAAGTAAATTTTTCACTCTAGACTTTGCCAAATTAAAGGCCATCTGCCTTAGACTCTGGGTCCCATGCGGCGGAAAAAGGGAATTATAAAGACAAAGGATTGCTGGGTTTTTACCAGGGTTTGCGACTATAAAGCTTTTAAAACCATGATAAAAAACGAGACCATCTTTTAACCTTGTTTGATTTAGAAAAGCAATAGGATCAAGCAAAGAGAGCTTATCTGTAAGAGGCCAGTGCCTTCCCTTTATACCTAGCTTTCTTGCCTTTTCAAGTAGATCTTTATTTTTCCTATTTGTCCAAAGCTCCTGGGGAAGACCCTCACTAACATAGGCCTCTAAAACTCTGTTTAAAACCCTTAACATACCGCCTTGAGCGGGTCTGGTTAAATGGTAGATCATTGCCCTTCCTTAAGCTCTAATTCCAGTGATCTTTTACGTTTTTCACCTTCTGGATAATCAACTACAACCATACTTTTAGGTCGAAACTCCAGCATGGTCATTTGGTTTTTATGGGTATAAGGGCACCAGATCTCTGCCTTTTGGTATGTCTCTGACTCTTGTGGAATCTCTTTTGCTTCGCCAAAAACCTGCACACCTTGATAAAGACCTGGTTCTAGAGCCAAATTCTCTTCTATTACCAAAAGGCAAGCTTCAGAATTCTCCCTAAGATTAGTCATTTTATCTCCACCATAGCAGTGCATAAAGATATTTGTCTCATCGTTTAAAAAGATAGTTACGGGACTTACTCTAAGCCCTGCTGACCCGCTTGTTGCCAAAAAGCCTGTATTTTGACTAACAAGATATTCAGTCGCTTCTTTAAGAAGCTCCTCGTTTGTAACTTCTAAATTTACCACATAAATTCGCCTCCTTTTTGGTAGTATAACCAACTGCACAATAGAAAAAGCTCTGGAACTATTCCAGAGCTTTACTTAATCGTTGATAATTTTATCCATTGCCATTGCTGTTTGATAGAGCAGCACTTCTGGATGGTATTTTAGTGGCGAGAGTTCTGCTGTTAGCCAGCCGTCATAGCCAATTTTAAGCAGAGATCCTTTAATCTTCGGCCAATCCAAGTCTCCTTCAAGTAAGTTACAAAACCCAGTGATATTGCCAATTGCACCCTTCCAATCTTTGACATGGACTCTGTAAATTCTGTCTCCTAAAATTTCAATCCAGTGATCTGGCCAGCCATATTGCTGAACATTGCCAACATCAAAGTAGCTTTTTACACACGGACTGCCAATGTCATCGATAAATCTTGCCATATCCAAAGGACTAACCAAAAACTTATTCCAAACGTTTTCCACTGCAAGCACAACTTCTCTTTCTTCAGCTACGAGTGCCATCTCTGTCAGTACTTTTTTAGCATTTTGATAGGCTAAATCATATCTTGCATCATTATTCCACAGACCACCTGGAACCATTAAAATTGCATCGGTGTGAAAAACCTCGCAAATATCCAAAAGCTTTTCCAGCCTCTCAACAGCTAAATCAATGGTTTCTGTGCTAGCGTCTTTAGCTATGTTAGGAAAAATCTCAACTGGCAATAGGCTACAAACCTCAAGATCTAATTCGTCGATTTCTTTGGCTAACTCTTCGATATCTCCTCTTGGCGTATCTAGTGAGATCTCATCACCTGCTACTGTCACGTTTAACTCTACCCCGTCAAAACCCACTTCTTTAGCTTCCCTTAAGCCTGTAAGCAGATCATAACTTTCTGGCAAAAGCCATCTGTTAAAAGCTTTTTTCAAAGCTACCACTCCCTGCACCAATATTTTCCACTCGCCAAAATATTTCCATTTGCCCTATTACATTCCTGCTCGTTTTCTTGAATTTCTTAGATTCCCTCTGTGATACTTAAAAACAATTCGTAAACCTCTTTAAAATCCTGCTTCATCTTAACTGGTTTTAAGGTCTCTTTAGATAAAAAACAGTGCTTAGACTGACCAGTAGCCCTAAGCTCATTTGATTTATAATCTATTACTTCATAGGTAACTGTCATTCTAACACCATTAAAAAACTCAATTTTGGGGATAACAGCCACTGTATCATTAAACTTTACAGCTGATTTATATTCGCAGGAGATACTAATTACTGGAGAGATAATCCCGACTTTTTCCATCTTGTCATAGCTAAAGCCCATCTTATTCATTAAATCCAATCTTGCCTCTTCGAACCAGCGAATATAGTTCGAGTGATGAATAACCCCCATCTGATCTGTTTCGTAGTATTTTGCAGTTCGAAGAAAAGGCTGCCTTTTTGTCTCCACTTTGTTCACCCCAATAGATGATTTAGTTCCTTTTAGTTTTGCATCTTTCTAGTTATGTAGCAAATTGGGTACTGGCGTCTTACCAATACCCAATTCCCCTTAGATTGCAACCTCTGAGGTTGTAAACTGACTGTAATATAAATCAGCATAGAAACCTCTTTTATCTAATAGCGCTTTATGAGTGCCTTGTTCGACAATTGTTCCTTCATTCATAACAAGAATCATATCAGCATCGCGAATGGTTGAAAGCCTGTGGGCTATTACAAAGTTTGTACGGCCCTCCATCAAGGTTTTCATCGCCTTTTGAATGTGAATCTCTGTTCTTGTATCGACAGAACTTGTAGCTTCATCAAGGATTAATATTGCAGGATCAGCTAAGATTGCTCTCGCAATTGTCAGAAGCTGTTTCTGTCCCTGAGAGATATTGGAAGCTTCTTCATCTAAGACAGTATTGTACCCATCGGGAAGAGTCCTGATAAAGTGGTCCGCTCTAGCTGCAGTTGCAGCCTTTACTACATCCTCATCGGTTGCTCCTTTGCGGCCATAGGCAATATTGTCTCTGATTGTACCTTTAAAAAGCCAAGTATCCTGTAGAACCATACCAAAAATGCCTCTTAGACTGCCACGCTTTACTTGACTAATATCCACACCATCGACAGTAATTCTGCCACCACCAAGCTCATAAAACCTCATTAAGAGATTGACCAATGTGGTTTTGCCGGCCCCTGTTGGCCCAACAATAGCAACGGTCTGACCTTGTTTTACATCGATATTCATGTTTTCAATCAATGGTTTATTTTTTTCGTAGCTAAAGTCTACATGTTCAAATCTTACTACACCTTTTGGATCAGTTATTGTAAGTGCATTCTGACTATCTGGTTTTTCTTCTTCTTCATCTAAGACCTCGAAAACTCTTTCTGCTGAAGCTACTGTAGACTGCAAGATGTTAATAATATCTGCTGCTTCAACGATTGGCTGAGTAAACTGGCGGGAGTATTGGATAAAGGCCTGAATATCACCAATTGCAATCCTTCCTTTGGTCACTAGAACACTGCCAACAATACAAACTAAAACATAACCAATATTATTAATAAAACCAATCAACGGCCTAATGATCCCAGAGATAAACTGGGCTTTCCAGCCTGATTCGTAGAGTTTCTCATTGATTACTTCAAACTCATCAATAGACTTTTGTTCGTTACCATAGGCTTTAACAATCTTATGACCTCCGAACATCTCTTCGACGTGACCATTTAAATCTCCTAAAGTTCTTTGCTGCAATGAGAAATATTTCTGGGATTTTGGGATGATAAACTTTGTCACCAGTAAGGCAAGAGGAATGCTGACTAAGGTAATAAGTGTCATTGTGGGACTGATTATAATCATCATTATCACAATACCAATTAGAGTAATCAGAGAGGTTATCATCTGAGTAATACTCTGCTGCAGGGTACTACTAATATTATCAACATCATTAGTTACCCTAGATAAAATCTCACCATAGGTTTTAGAGTCGAAGTATCTTAAGGGAAGTTTGTTTAACTTCTCGTTGATCTCCCTGCGCATGTTGCGCACAGTCTTTTGAGAAACAGTAGCCATCAGGTACTGTTGAAAGTAACGAAACACTGCACTAAGTATATACAAAACTCCAAGCGCAGCGAGTATCCCTGCGATTTTACCGAAATCTACGCCACTTTTTGTACTGACTCCCTTAAAAATCTCTGTAGTTGCATTTCCCATTAACCGAGGAGCGAAAATCGAAAAGACGGTGGATAGTGCTGCTAGAGTAACAATGATAGCAAGTTGAATCCTAAAAGGCTTTAGATAGATTAATAACCTTCTAAAGGAACCTTTAAAATCCTTAGCCTTTTCTACCATGCGGGCGCCAGGTCTTCCCCCTCCTCCGGGACCTCTTTGAGGTCTACCAGCTGAATGAGATCTACTCTTATCTGTTTGTCTTTGCTCACTCATGCTAATTCCTCCTCAGAAAGCTGCGAAGCAACAATTTCTCTGTAAACTTGACAGGTATCTAGCAGCTCTTTGTGTCTTCCAATACCGACAACTCTTCCTTCGTCTAAAACAATGATTTTGTCTGCATCAGTTACAGTGCTCACTCTTTGAGCGACTATGATCTTGGTAGCCTCCGAGGTCTCTTTTCTAAGTGCTGCTCTAAGTTTGGCATCTGTTTTAAAATCTAAAGCAGAAAAACTGTCGTCAAATACATAGATCTCCGGTCTTCTAACTAAGGCTCTTGCGATTGAAACTCTTTGTTTTTGTCCGCCAGAGAGATTGGTACCTCCCTGAGAGATCAATGAGTCATATCCTTCAGGAAGACCAGAAATAAACTCTGTTGCCTGAGCAATCTCTGCAGCCTTTTTAATCTCTTCTAAACTCGCAGACTCTTTACCGTATCTAATGTTATCCGTGACAGTCCCCGAAAAAAGTATGGCCTTTTGAGGAACAAAGCCTATCCTTTTTCTAAGATCAGCCTGGTTCATGTCTCTAACATCAACCCCATCTACCAAAATACTGCCATTTTCTCTTTCAAGATCGTAAAATCTAAGAAGTAGATTTAAGAGAGTTGATTTTCCTGAACCAGTACCACCAATAATCGCTATGGTCTCCCCAGGTTCAGCAGAAAAGGTAATATCTGTAATAGCAGTGTTTTCTGCGCTAGGATAGCTAAAGGTAACGTTTTGAAACTCCACTTTGCCCTTAAGGTTTGACGGTTCTTTCGGGTTTTCTGGATCTTTCATTTTAGAATCTAGAGATAAAACTTCACCAACCCTATTTGCAGAGGCTGCAGCACGGGGAATCATCACAAAAATCATGGAAACCATCATCAGTGAAAACATGATGTGCATTATATATTGAATAAAGGCCATTAGCTGTCCAACCTGCATCTGCAAATTATTGACGCGAATTCCTCCAAACCAAATCACTGCTATTGTACTAAAGTTCATAAGCAAAGTTAGAAGAGGCATTAAAAATGCCATAGTCTTAAAAACTTTTAGTGCTGTTTCAGTAAGATCAAGGTTTGCATCGTTAAAGCGCTTTTTTTCATATTCTTCTTTATTAAAGGCACGAATAACCCTGATGCCTATTAAACTCTCACGCAAAACCATATTCAAAGTATCAAGCTTTTTTTGCAACGACTGAAAGAGCGGTGTTGTTTTTTTCATCATAAAAAAGATCACTAATGAAATAACTGGGATAGCAAAGACGATAATCAAGGATAATACTGCATCCTGTGAAACTGCCATGATAATACTGCCAAGAAGCATCATAGGAGCAGCGAGCATCATTCTCTGTCCCATCAAAACCAATTGCTGGAGCTGAGTAATGTCGTTAGTTGTTCTAGTAATAAGTGAGGAAGTTCCAAAGTGGTTAAATTCACTCACAGAAAAGTTTTCAGCTTTAGTAAAAACCGCCTTTCTCAGGCTTCTACCAAATCCCATTGCCACTTTTGAAGAAACATAGCTTAGTCCAACTGCAAAAATTCCACCAGCTAAGGTTACTGCAAGCATCTGGGCGCCAACTCTTGCAATGTATGCCATGTCCTCATTTACGATACCCTTATCGACAATGTTAGACATCAGTGCCGGAAGAAATAAGCTTGCAAAGGATCTTCCAAACACTAAGAATAAAACAAGCACTAGTTGTTTTTTATAGGGTTTAAGATATTTTATGATTTCTTTCATATAAACTTAAGCAAATACTACTCCATCGTAAGCTACTACGGAGTGCCATTGCTCTTCCCCCCTCTCTACTTTTCTATCTCGTTAAAATATTTGTAGATTTTTTCCATCAGATTTGCCAGAGTAAGAGTATCCTCTTCACCTAGGTAATTTGCTATACCATTAAAATTTCTTAAGAGCCTGTCATCTGCCTCTTTCAACACCTTACAGCCAAGATTTGTTAAAAGAACTTCAACTACTCTTCTATCATGGTCTGCAACTTGACGTTCTACTAGTCCTTTTTTTTCTAGATTATTGACCATCTGCGTTACAGTTGGCGAGGTTAAGTCAAGAGTATTGCTGATTTCAGAGATGGACAAAAAACCTTTTTCTGAATCGCGAATACAATTTAAGACTGGTATTTCGCTAAACCTCAATCCCTCTATTGGTTTATGTTTCCATTTGAGACGTTTAAACTGTGTAAAAGCGATATATAGTCTCTTAGCACTTTTATCTTCTTCTAAATGCACACTGTTTCACCTCCAAACTAATTAGGTAGCCTAACTATTTAATTATTCCCATTATGCCTTAGTCAACGTAAATAGTCAATAAAAACCTACAAAAGTATACATGCAAGTGTTGTAAATTACACATAATGTAACTTAAGAGGAGGAGATTCTATGCCACAGAAAATCAGTGATATCATGACAACTGATGTTGTAACTGGCCGCATGAGTGAGACGATTTCGGAAGTCGCGGTAAAAATGGCTAAAAACGATATCGGTTTTATTCCCATTGTAGATGGAGTAAATTTAGTTGGTGTTATAACGGACCGTGATTTAGTTATTCGAGGGTATACTAGAGAGTTTGAAGGTACAACTCCAGTAAGTGAAGTTATGACAAATAGATGCATTACAGTATCTCCGGAAACTACCGTAGATGAAGCTTCTAATTTAATGGCAGAGCACCAAATTAGGCGTCTATGTATAGCAGAAAATGGCAGACTAATCGGTGTCTGTGCTATAGGTGATTTAGCTATAAGAGGCAAGTATAAGGAGCACGCAGGCCGCGCTTTATCTGAAATCTCGGAGCAATCAAGTAACGAGTCCTATATGAATTAAAAAGCTGTCTTTATTTAGAGCTACAAGACTGATTCTTGTTGCTCTTTTTAAAATAGGATTAGTATTTTTGTCTTGCTAGATTAAGATCATTAACTCATTCAAACTACTAACTTAGGTTTTTCATGCAATAAAAGGTATGCTTTTTTAGCATACCTTTTACATTTACTGTCGTAGTAGATTTTTCGATATATTTACAACCTTACATCGGTTACATTCTCAACACCATCTATTTTCGTAATCTTCTCTAAAACATCCTTTGAGAGGTTTTGATCTACAGAAATAACCATAACCGCATCTTTGCCTAAAGCTTTTCTACCAACATCCATAGCACCAATATTTACATTTCCCTCGCCAAGCAACATACCGACTTTACCGATAACTCCCGGCTTATCCTTATGAGGTACAACGAGGAGATTGCCTCCAAGCTCAATATCTACACGGAAACCATCGAAATTTAAAAGACGTGGTCCAAGCCCCTTCAAAGAAGTCGCTCCTAGAACGTGTTCGTGCTGACCTTTGCCTTTAATTGCGATTAGATCGCCTGAACCATTAGGCATCTCTTTAGTAACCTTGATTTTTATCCCACGATCCTTCGCTTCCATCATGGCATTGACCAAAGTTACTGGGTGTTCAAGTCCTACTGACAAAAGTCCCTTGACTAAAGAGGCTGTTAGCATTTGGGTATCAAGCTGAAACGGCTTGCCTTTATAAACAATCTCTATCTCTTGGATGCTGCAGGTATAAAGCTGGCCATACATTTTGCCTAGGCGTTCTGCAGTTTCTAGGTAAGGGGCCACCTTAAGGAAGACTTCAGGGGCAACTGCAGGTAAGTTTACTGCATTAGCCACTGTTCTCCCATTTAAAAAGCTCACAACATCTTCTGCCACATCGATGGCTACATTGATCTGCGCTTCAATTGTAGATGCACCTAGATGTGGAGTTGCAATGACTTGATCTAGCTCTAAAAGTGGCGAATCTGTACAAGGTTCCTTCTCAAAAACGTCAATTGCAGCGCCTGCAAGCTGCTTTTCTTTAATTGCTGTATAAAGTGCATTTTCGTCGATAATACCGCCACGGGCAACATTAATGAGATAAGCAGTCTTTTTCATAAGAGCCAATTCTTGATCTGCAACCATATGCTTGGTCTGTTCATTTAGTGGTAGATGAAAGGTGATAAAATCACTCTTTTGATAAAGCTCATCTAAGGTAACTAAATCGATTCCCAAGGTCTCACTTTGTTCTTTAGTGACAAAAGGATCAAAACCTATGACCTTCATCAATAGTCCTTGAGCTATAGAAGCAACTGTTCTGCCAATTTTACCTAATCCCACTACTCCAATGACTTTTTTCCGCAACTCTACACCGACGTATTTCTTCCGATCCCACTTGCCTTGCTTTAAGGAGGCATGGGCTTGAGGGAGGTGTCTTGCTAGTGCTAAAAGATGGGCAATTGTTAGTTCTGCTGCAGCAAAGGTGTTGCCTGCAGGAGAATTAACTACAACAATACCTCTTTTTGTAGCTGCAGGAATATCAACATTATCTACTCCTACGCCGGCTCTTGCAATTATCTTTAGCTTTTCCCCACTTTCAATAACCTTAGCAGTGACTTGGGTCCCGCTTCTAACTACAAGGGCGTCGAAGTCTTTAATCTCTTCTATAAGAGCATCTTCAGCTAGGCCAGTATTAACTACTACCTCAAATCCTGCACCTTCGAGAATCTTAATGCCTTCTTCTGCTACAGGATCTGAAACTAAAACTCTCATCTTATCAGTCATTAGTCTCTGCCTCCCCTATAAAAGACATCCATTGCAGCGCCAACACCTTTGCCTAGCTCTACTGGGTAGCCTACTTCCTTTAAGCAAAGCTCTAAAGCTGCAATAACTCCAAAGAGATCCGCAAAATCCATATAACCCATATGACCGATACGAATGATCTTACCTTTTAAACTGTCCTGGCCTCCGGCAACTGCAAAGCCAAATTTTTTCTTCAGGAGACTACGGACTGCTTCTGTATCTACATTGCCTGTAAAGGCTGTAACTGTATATGAGGATATTTCCTCTTTAGCAAGCAAATTCAGCCCTAGAGCTTTTACTGCCTCTTGACAAGCCTCAGCGAGAAGCTTGTGGCGCATAAAGACTGTATCTAGGCCTTCTTTTAGAATCATGTTGCAGGCCTCATCTAAAGCATAGAACAACGAGACATTAGGAGTATAAGGAGTACTCCATTTGTCTTGCGACTTTTTAGCTTTTTTGAGACTCAGGTAGTAATTTGTCGAATCATTGTTATTAATAACTTCCAGTGCCTTAGGACTAATTGATACAAAGCTAAGTCCTGGTGGAAGCATAAAGGCTTTTTGAGAACCACTAACCATTAAGTCTACATTCCACTCATCTGTCTTAATATCCATGCCGCCCATACTTGAAACAGCATCTACCAAAAGAAGAGCATCATACTTCCTACATAAATCGCCAAGAGCTGGAATGTTATTGGTAACGCCTGTTGATGTTTCGTTATGAGTAGCGCAGACTAGCTTAAATTTTTTCTCTTGTATAAGTTTTGTTACAGTATCTAAATCATAAGTTTCGCCCCACTTAGCTTCAACAACTGTTACATTTGCACCATAGACTTTAGCAAGCTCTGCAAATCTTTCGCCGAATTTACCTGTAACAATACATAGAACTTCGTCTCCAGGGTTTACCACACTAGAAACGCTAGCCTCCATTGCAGCGGTACCAGATCCTGTAAGGATCACCACCTCGTTTTCAGTTTGGAAAATCTGCTTTAATTTCTTAGCTAACTCTTCATGGAACTTGGCAAAGTCTCCGCTCCTATGACCTATTATTGGTCTTGCCATAGCAGCATTAACCTCTGGCGGTACTTGGCTTGGGCCAGGGATAAGCAATCTGTTTTTTACTAACATTACTAGTCTCTCCTTTTCTCATCTTAGCTCCACTATCTCGTCTTTGCACGTGCGCGCTACGGCTAAAGTATAAGACAGAGGTGTTTTTAAATATAAAAAAACTCCCGTCCCTGACTATATGTCAGGGACGAGAGATATTCCCGCGTTGCCACCCCGTTTGGCTAAATAAATTAACCCACTTAATTAGCTATAACGGGCTTGACCGAATGGGTTTACCATCAGCTTTTCAGGTGGATTCTCCAGTTACCAGTTTGCACCTTCCACTGGCTCTCTAAGTTTATGGATACTACTCCTAAGTCATTGCATTTAAAATTTCTATTTACGTAAGAGTCTACAGAGATCCTTTAAAAATAGCAAAAGCGAAATTTTGCTATTTTTGGGCGAAAATTGTTATCCTTAGAAATTAACTCGCCGTACCTCTCTTTTTTCAGCCATAGGTCGAAATTAGAACCTTTCTTTACTTCTCTGGTGTTTATTAAAACGTAAGAACTCTTCTATACCTGCCTTTTGCAGTATTGGTATCATTCTATCAAAGTCCTTACCTACATCTTCTGGAAAATGCGCATCTGAGGCAAGTGTAATGGGAATGTTATGCACTTTAATCAGCTCGAGAATGTCTGTAGATGGATACATTTCCCCTATTGGTTTTCTCCAGCCTGCTGTACTGGCCTCAAGAGCAACACCAGTTTTGGCAATTTCTCTAAAGATCTCTGCAATGAAAGAGTTAAGGTCCTCTTTGGGATAGAAATTATAGATTTTTATTAGATCAGGGTGTGGCAGGCTATCAAAAAGACCACTTTCAGCCGCTTTTAAGAGAGTCTCAAAATAGTCTTTCCAAACCTGAGTTACATCACTTTGTTCCCAAACAGAAAGGTTTTCTTTCAGGTCGAAACCAAAATCGTCTAGCCAGTGTACCGAGCCAAACACATAGTCAAACTCGTACTCTTTTAAAAACTCACGGATTCTACCTTCTGCCTCTGGCAGGTAGTCAACCTCTATCCCAATTTTAATCGGCCAGCCCTTTTGCTTTGCACGGTTTAAAAGTTCTAAATACTCTTTGAGACTATCTACGTTGCGCTCTCTAGCCCATGCATTATCTAGAAGGTGCCTAGCTTCTTTAAATCTATAACAATGCTCAGAAAAACCAATTTCAGAGATTCCTCGTCTTTTTGCTACCTTTAAAAACTGCTCTACATAGTCCAAAGTCTTTGGACCATTCTCTAAGTGCATATGATAATCTACTAGCAAAAAACTCACCGCCTACTATAAACTACCAAAACATACTGTTAACTTCTGCTACGTTGTCCCACCAGTCATACATATCGACATAGACTAGATCAAAAAGCATCAACCCATCACTTTTTTCCAGACAAACCTTCATAGCTTCTTTAAACACCTCTGGCTTATCTTGGTATTGCAAAAGGTAGAGACCTCCGTAAACAGGAATTTTACCTAAAACCTTCTCGTTCACCATATCGCAAGCACCTTCAACGCTGTACCAAGGCTTATATTCAAGAGACTGTCCAGCTTCGGTGCGCATACCGACTTTAGCTTTGACCTTTCCTTCTAAATCCTTTAGATAGACATCTGAGTAATAGTTACCTGTAGTTAGGTAATCCAAAACCTCAGCATAGCCAGTTCTTTCATAGCCGCTTTGAGCCCACTCATATCCTAGGATATAATCCTCACTTGCCCAATTTACGCCCAAGGCATAGTATTCTGGGTACCAAGAACCAACATAGTCCCCAAAGAATATATCTGGACGGAGTTCTTTGATTCTGTCTCTTGCCTTAATAAAGAAAACCTTAATACCAAGAGCGCGGAAGAAGTACCATGCTTTAGCAAGAGGTCCATCTTCTACTTGCTTTTTGCCGTTTACAAAGCTAAGTGAAATGATATCCTCTGGCCAGTTTTCCACTTTTTTTCCTAGATGCTCTTCAAACAGTTGTCTTGTTATATCACTGAAATCACAGTTTTGATTGTGATATCTTACTCTATCTAAGACTATTCCGTCTACCTGGTAGTGAGAGGCTACCTCCTCTAGAAGAGCTAGCTCATAGGCTTGAACCTTTGGAAGCAGTGGATTTACAAAGCCCTGAGATGCATTAGCCCACTCGGTTATTGGACGGATCTCGGCTCTTGCAACAATTTTCGCTCCTAAGCTATCTTTAAGAAGTTCAGCAGCGCTTCCTTCGCCATAGACTACGTCCCCGTCTTTAAGAGAGACTTCACCTGATGTAAGAACCTTTTTAACAACATTGTCTTTAACTAATGCAGCTGTACCATTTATCTCAAGCTTATCTACCATATCTCGTGTTAAATAAGCGAGCTGCCCCTCCTTAGGCATGTGATTATACCTAACTATTTCAACTGTTGCGTTTTCTGTTTCTAAATAGAGAGCTTGGTCATACATCTGTGTTGCCCAGTCATTGTCACTTTCATAGACTAGACCTTTGCCGTTTGAACCTTCAGAGAAAATATTAAATGAAGCATGGACTTCTAGACCGAGGCTATGGGCTTCAGCTATTAGAACGGCAAGGGGATCGTGCCGTTCACTGAATTCGTAGCCCTTTTTCTCGTAAAAAGGTGCAATGCGGCTACGATATAATACTGAACCATTTACCGGCTTTACATCAAGAACTAAAGTAGTTACCCCTGCTTTTTTCGCGTTTGTTACAACTCTTCTTATTTCTGCTCTACTACCCATTCTTTCATAGTTAGCAGATGCATCAATCCAAAGAAGCACTCTCTTATCTGGCATCTTAAAACCTCCAGTTTAGATTATTCTTTATCAAATAACTCAAGATAAATATAAAAGGTTTAGACCGAAAGCTATATAAATAAGTACTAGATAAATTTTAGATTAGAGGAATAAGTTTGATTTTACAAGGAAGTGGTATATTTAAATGAGAGAATTTAAACCTCTTTCAAGCAAAAGCGAATTTAGATTCATTATACCATCAAGTCTCAAAAACTCCCATAGTAGTTAAAAATTAGGAAAAATTGTGTTAAACTTAAGTAAACTCTATGAGTATTTTATAGGGTTTAAGTAACGGAGGTTATCCATAAATCTCTCTACCGAAAACCTTCCCCTAAGAGTCTTAAATTGCGTAGCTTTAATCTACGGTTCTTTTTTGTGGTGAAAACAAGTTAGGCTCTTGACTCTCGCGTGTTTCCAGTTTATTTTAAGATATAATAGATTCAAATAAAAGAACCAATAATAAGAAACAGAGCTCCAACAAGTATCAATCCAACTTTGTACGGAGACATCTCTTCTAAGCTTGTAATACCAATTATTAGACCTAAAAGCAGTGCCAATGGACCTAAGACACCCATTAGAGTGCTTAATCTAATAATTGTTTTAGGACTCCTGCTTTGATAAATCAAAGCAGCACAGATTATCTCAACGCTACCTGTAATTAGACGGATAAAAGCTATGACTTTGCTTGCTTTTATCAATAATATCACCTAAACCACCTCATACGAGAACATATGTTGTAATGAGGTAATAAATGTTTTAGATTAAAGGAGGATTTATTATGAGTGTTTTAGTTCCTATGGTGGTTGAGCAAACCTCGCGCGGAGAACGCGCCTATGACATCTATTCACGCCTTCTTGAAGATCGAATTATCTTTCTCGGCGGACCTATTAATGATTCTGTAGCAAACCTAGTAGTCGCTCAACTACTCTTTTTAGAAAGCAAAGATCCTAAAGCCGATATTAACCTTTATATTAACAGTCCTGGAGGAGAAGTCTATTCAGGTCTTGCAATCTATGATACTATGCAGTATATCCGCTGCGATGTTTCAACTATCTGTGTAGGTCTGGCAGCTTCCATGGGTGCAGTACTGCTTGCTGCAGGTACCAAAGGTAAGCGCTTTGCTCTCCCTTATTCACGGATCATGATTCATCAGCCTCTAGGTGGAGCTCAAGGTCAAGCAACAGATATCGAAATCCAAGCCCGTGAAATTCTAAGATTAAAATCTTCTCTTAATGAGATTCTCTATAAGCATAGCGGTCAGCCTTTAGACAAGATTGATAAGCATACAGATAGAGACAACTTTATGAATGCAGAAGAAGCTAAAAAGTTTGGTCTAATCGATGGTGTTTTGGCTGAGAGAGCAAAATCTTAGAATCATCTTGAAGTCTACAGCGCCTCTAAAAAGAGGCGTTTTCTTCTATATTTGCTAACCATAATACGTTTTCTGATATGTAAAAGGTAGAGGTGGGTAAATTGATAGGTACAGGAACACTAATCAATGCAATAGCAATTATTGGTGGAGGATTTTTCGGTCTTGGTATTGGTTCTAAACTAAAAGAAAAGACATCACAAACGGTTATGCATGCTGTAGCACTTGTTGTGGTCTTTTTAGGAATACAGACTGCCTTTGAAGGAAACAACTTAGTTGCTATTTTGTTAGGCCTTGTAATCGGCGGAATTATCGGAGAAACCCTCAATTTAGAAGCCCATCTTGAAAATTTAGGAAAAACCGTTGAAAAAAAACTTAAGGCTGAAAAAGGCAACTTTGCAGTAGGGTTTGTTACTGCTACTATTTTATTTGTTGTAGGACCAATGGCAATTCTTGGAGGAATCCAAGATGGAATTGGAAATGGTTATAGCATTTTACTTACTAAATCCGCTCTTGATGGACTCTCTTCGATCGCGCTGGGTGCATCTTTAGGAATTGGTGTGCCATTTTCAGCTATACCTGTTGCAATCTACCAAGGTCTAATCACCCTAATGGCGAATTTCTTTGGCGATATTGCATCAGCAAATGTTTTGGCGTCCCTTTCTGGAAGTGGTGGCATATTAATATTAGCAATAGGACTCAATATGCTAGGACTTACAAAAATCAGGGTTACAAATCTTTTACCAGGTATCATACTCGCTCCTATCTTTACCTTGCTTTTATAGCTCTCTTTAGGAGGTAGCTATGCTAGATCTTTTACGGCGCTACCTATTTACCTTTTCGGAAATAGTTCTTTTGTCTACCTTGTTTATGTTTCTTGTCGGCCAAACCTTTCTGATTGAAGGCCAGTCCATGGAGCCAACGATTAAAGATGGTCAGCGTATCTTCGCTGAAAAAATCTCGCCTTTTTTTGCACACCTAAAAACTGGAGAAATCGTTGTTTTTAAAAATCCCCAAAACCCATCCCAATATCTGATTAAAAGAGTGATTGCAGTAGGCGGAGATGAGCTAATTATCTTTGATAGCACGATCTACTTAAATGGTAAACTGCTCTTTGAAAACTACGTGAAAGAGCCGGTCTATTTGCCTCGATATACGAAGGTTCTAGTACCAAGAAACCATTACTACCTACTTGGAGATAATCGTAATCAATCTACAGATAGTCGCAATTTAGGGGTAGTCCCTAAGGAAAACATCGTCGGAAGACTGCTGTTTTCTGTCTGGCCAATAAAATTCTAAAAACAGAGAGGGAGATTTTTCTCCCTCTCTGTTTTCTATTCATCTACAGTAAAGCCTAAGACTAAAGAACCTTTGTATTTTTCTTCGATATAGTCTGCTACTTCGTGAGAATGATAGGCTTTTACTAGCTCCTCTAAAAGTGGGTCATTAACATCATCTTTTCTCACCGCTAAAATGTTGACATAGGCTGAATCTTTATCTTCGGTATAGATGGCATCACTTGCTGGATCTAAACCAGCAGACACTGCATAGGTGGTATTGATGGCAGCTGCATCTACATCAGGCAAGACTCTTGGAATCTGTGCTGCTTCCAATTCTCTAAATTGGAGCTTTTTAGGATTGGAGACGATATCAAAGACTGTAGCTTCAATACCAACTCCTGGTGTAAGCTTGATCAAACCTGCTTTTTCAAGTAGCATCAAAACTCTACCTGCATTGGTAGGATCATTAGGAATAGCGATGATGGCTCTGTTTTTTAAATCATCAAGCGATTTAACTTTTTGTGAGTAAAAGCTAATAGGAAACACTACTGTTGGTGCAAGCTTAACTAGATCCAACTTTCTATCTCTAACAAACTGGAGCAGATATGGTTCGTGTTGGAAGCTATTTACATCGATCGAACCATCAGCAAGGGCTAAGTTGGGTGTAACAAAATCAGCAAAAGAGATAATGTTTAGAGTGATATCTTTTTTAGTTAGTACTTCCTTTACAATCTCCATTAGCTCCTCGTGTGGGCCTGGATTTACACCGATTTTAATGACTTTCTCACTTGCAAAGAGATTGACAGAAAAAACTAGGATTAAAACAAAGAATCCAAGGATAAACAACTTAGTGTTTTTCATTTTTCTTCCTCCGTTTCGGCTCTTTGCTCTCTCCAGGAAACAGAATAAAAAAGCTCCCTCTAAAAGAGGAAGCCTTATCTACCTTCCTCTTATCTCTCGAATTAAAGTAATTCGTTGGAATTGGCACCTTGCATAGCAGGTTGCCGGGCTTCATCGGGCCAGTCCCTCCACCTCTCTGGATAAGAGCATTATAGCCATGTATATTGATGAAAATAATACCAATGATCACTGATGTTTGTCAAGCTTTTTTTATTAGTAAATTTTCCTAAAGGTAAAGGTATAGACTTTGTAGAAAAATTAACTGGAGATGAGGTGGTAGAAAATGGCTGAAAAAGAGTTCGACATTCTAATCATAGGTGGCGGTGTAATAGGCACCGCTATTGCAAGGAATCTTGCTAAATTAAACTTAAAAACCGCTCTAATAGAAAAAGAAGCTGAACTGGCGTTCGGCACTACTAAGGCTAACAGCGGAATTGTACATGCCGGCTTTCACAGTGAACCTGGCAGCTTAAAGGCTACCCTTTGCGTCAAAGGCTGTAACATGTTCCCTGGAGTTTGTGAGGAACTAGACGTTCCTTTTAAGGAAAACGGCATCTTAATGGTTGCCACATCAAAAGAAGAACTCCCTGCTCTTCAAGGTTTTTATGAGAAGGGACTCTTAAATGGTGTGCGCGACCTTATGCTTTTAAATCGCTCCCAGATTTTAGAGATGGAGCCTAATCTCTCAGAAAAAGTAATTGCAGGTCTCTTTGCGCCCCATGGAGGCATTGTTTCTCCTTTTGAACTTGCAATCTATCAAGGCAATAACGCTGAGCAGAATGGTGTTCAGATATTTCTTGAGTCTCCTGTAGACAATGTCGTTAACCACAGAGACTACCTTGAAGTTTTTACGAGCAAAGACACTTTCAAGGCAAAGCTTGTTATTAACTGCGCAGGACTATTTGCAGATGACGTTGCGCGCTTTGTAGGTGATAAAAGCTTTGACATTAAACCTCGAAAAGGTGAAGAGTACCTTTTAGATAAACGTGTAGGTAATCTTGTAACAAGTACAATCTTTCCTCTGCCTTCTAAAAACTCTAAAGGGATTTTAGTAATCCCAACAGCCCATGGAAATCTAATGCTAGGCCCCACTGCTTTAGAGATGGAAGAACGCGAAGATTTTACTACTACTCAAAAAGGTTTAGACGTGATCTATAATTCAACTGAAACTCTCGTTAATGGATTTAGTAAACGAGATATTATAGCTTCATTTGCTGGAGTTAGAGCCGCAAGCGATAGGGGCGACTTTGTAATCGAGTTTTCAAAATTCGCACCAAGAATGCTCCATGTAGCAGGTATCGAGTCGCCTGGCCTTACAGCATCTCCTGCCATAGGTGAAATGGTCTTAGAGATGGTAAAAGGCTGGTACAAAGAAAATAATATCAAAATAGAAGCAAATCCCAACTTTAATCCTCGCCTACCAAAAAGAATCCGTCTTCACGATATAACTGACAAGAGGCTCGAAGAAGCAATTAAAAAAGACAAACGTTATGCCCATGTCATCTGTCGCTGCGAACTCGTTTCAGAAGCAGAAATTATTGAAGCGATTAAAAATGGAGCGCGAACTCTAGACGGTATTAAGCTTAGAACTAGAGCTGGCATGGGAAGATGCCAAGGTGGTTTTTGCACTCCAAAAATTCTACAAATCATGTCAAGAGAACTAAATATACCAGTTAGCAAAATTACTAAACGTGGCGGTAATTCAGTACTTGTCCCCTATAAGAGTAAAGAATTGATCTAGTTGAAAGGAGCCTCAAAAAATGCTTAAATGGCAAAAAGATCTAGTTATTATCGGTGGAGGCCCTGCAGGACTAGCTGCAGCTTGTGCTGCTAAAGACTCAGGGGTCTGTGATCTCGTTGTTCTTGAACGCCACTCAGAGCTTGGTGGAATTCTTAACCAGTGTATTCACAACGGTTTTGGTTTGCATTATTTCAAAGAAGAGCTTACAGGACCAGAATACGCTGAGCGTTTTATAGATGAGGTACGTGAAAAAGAAATACCCTATTTAACAGACTGTATGGTAATAAGTCTAAGTAATGACAAAAAAATAACTATAGCATCACAGGAGCATGGTTTAGTTGAGATAGAAGCTAAAGCTGTGATCCTTGCTATGGGCTGCAGGGAAAGAACTAGGGCAGCTATTACAATCCCTGGCACAAGACCTAGTGGAGTCTACAGTGCTGGTACTGTTCAGTCCATGATCAATATCGAAGGACTGATGCCTGGTAAAAAGGTTGTCATCGTTGGGTCCGGTGATATCGGTCTAATCATGGCAAGACGCCTCACCCTTGAAGGTGCAAAAGTCCTTGCAGTAGTGGAGATCATGGACTACCCAGGAGGGTTAAATAGAAATATTGCCCAGTGCCTTGAGGACTTTGACATTCCTCTCTATCTTAGTCATACAGTGGCTGATATCCAAGGCAAAGATCGGGTGGAAAGCGTGTTAGTGGCACCTGTTGATGAAAAAAGACAGCCGGTTTTAGATAAAGCTTTTACTTTAGAGTGTGATACTCTAATTTTGTCTGTCGGCCTTATACCTGAAAACGAGCTTTCAACTGAAGCTGGCGTAGAGATTGATCCAGTGACTAGTGGCCCAATAGTAACTGAGTCTTTAGAGACTACAGTACCTGGCATATTTGCCTGTGGTAATGTTTTGCAGGTCCACGACCTTGTAGACAATGTCACAAATGAGAGTCTTAGAGCTGGAAAAATGGCTGCAAACTACATTAAAAATGGTTGCCTAAAGCCATGTGATATTAAGACTAAAGCAGACTTAAACGTTCGCTACGTTGTGCCACAGAGAATTAGTCAAGAAGAGGACGTAGAGTTTTTCTTAAGAGCAAGCAGACCATTAGACAGAGTAACTTTGGTTGTAGGGGATGATCTCTATACCAAAAGAATGCGCGATGCAAAACCAGGTGAGATGATTTCAGTGAAAATACCCAAAGAAAAGCTCCAAAACCTCGTAGATAAAGAGTTAACATTTTCAATTAGGGAGGGGAAGTAAGTGGAGACTAGAACCTTTACCTGTATCTCCTGCCCTATTGGTTGCCGCCTTACAGTTGAAATAGAAGATGGAAAGATTAACGAAATCTCTGGCAATAAATGTGCAAGAGGCGTAACCTACGCTGAAAACGAGATCTATAACCCTAAACGTACACTTACAAGTACAGTTAGGATTATAGGTGGCACTCTTGAGCAGTTACCAGTACGCACTAGAGAGCCGATCCCGAAGGGTAAAATGAAAGACGCTATGCTTTATCTAAAAGACCTAAAGGTAGAAGCTCCAGTTGCCTTAGGTGATGTTGTAGTAAGCGATTTTCTAGAAACTGGCATAGCTTTAATTGCAACCCGTTCAGTAGACAAAAAAGATCAACTAACAAAAAATAGCTAAGGAAGTCACAGTATAACCCCCTTTGTAAGCGTACCAAATGAACATGGAATTGAAATAGACCGGTATTGAAACTATCAATACTGGTCTATTTAATTACTCGATTCCTTGAAGGGAACTTGTTATATTTATTTTTGACTTTGGGTCCAACTTGACCCTTAAATAGCATACAGTAAAAACCTCATCAGCATTGTTATAGCTGGCGTAACTACTACTGCTTTAAGTTTCGTTGTCATAGTCCATAATCTCTATTAAGTGCTTTCTACCAAACGATTAGCCATTCCTTACTCGTACAAAACCTAGCCACTCTCACATCTCTAGAATACTGCTAGCATCTTTTGTACCTCTTATTAGCCAAGTTTGAATGATTCTCGCAGTAGCTGTCTGCAGATAAATTACTACATCCTACAACGTTACAACATTTTAAGATCCTCTGAGCATTTTAATCTCCTCAAAAGTTTTCCTTTCCATAAACAAACCAACATACAAGGTACATTAAAAGGCGCCAACTTTCTGACATTCATTTTATCTCTTTTTGAGTAAAAAGGTAGGCCAACAGACTTTTGCAGTCCATTGACCTACCACTTGTTTGTCTTTTAAAGACTCTTCTTTTTGTTTTTGGTAGTCAAACATAGAACGCATTGCTCCCTACCAAATTAGTAGTCTTGCAACACTTTCTTTAAGGAAATTTAGATGAGCTCTATCTTTTAGTATCTTTATCTTAGAAAGTAAAACCTATATTAAATCTACTCTCTATATTACCCTTTGGACTAGAGGCGATTTTTCCACCAAGAATAAATTGTGGGATACCGATCTTGCTGTTAAACTCTACCTCCCAATACGGATCTAGCTTAGACTCGTAGCTAACTCCAACCCTTGCGTTTAGGACAAACCAATCGGGATTAGAGAGCCTAAATGAGAGTCCGCCACTAGCTTTAGTGTAAGGATCTCCAACTGTGGGAATTAAAAATCTTCCAAGTACAAATACACCAACATTATTTACATAGTAGTCAAGACCTGCTTGGAGGTTCGTGTACTGAGCGTATTCGCCATATCCTCCGCCAAAATCTCCTCCATAACTATCTACGCCAGCTCTAAGAGTAAGATCCTTAGAAAGAGGACTACTCGCTGTTACACCTACAATTAATGGCGAATCCTTAAAATCAGCTCCAATTGTAAACATTAATCTCTTTTCAACATTAGGAAGAAGAGCATACGAAACTAAGTTTGCGGTAAACTCTTTGATTTCACGATCTTTAACAGAAACTAGA
>JAQVYS010000044.1 GCA_028708605.1 Bacillota bacterium | reverse complement strand
GCAGGTAGGTATCGCTATAGATGATTATATTTATTACTATAATAATTGCCGCTATCAATGGACAAAAAACAAGATGGCTCCTGTAGAATACAGAAACCATCTTCTAGTGGCATGATAAACACAAAGGTCTTTTTTACTTGTCTACATACTGGGTCTCAGTTCATTACCCCTCAGCTTTTTAATTACTATTTATCTAAGATTAGCTTTCCCTTGTAATTGCCATTAATAAAATCATAAGTGATATCATAGATTTCTCTTTCTTCTGGGACAAAACTTGAAGCAGCTCTACCTAAAAGATCAACCTCTTGATAGATGGCCTTCAACACCCCAGATGCCCAGCCATTGGTGTTAGCTGCACGAAGGTAATTAAAATATCTTTCTTTTCCTTTTGGAGTAAAGACGGTACTATCTGCTTCAATTTCTATACCTAAGTTGTATTTCTCAGCTAGTGCTGCTGTTTTCAGGAGTCTACTCTTAGAGATATCTACATCAAACATATAGTTTGGTTGCATGATTGAAGCATCGAAGCCAAGGTCTTTCCAAGTGTCATAGCCTGGGCTCATATACCAAGGAATCCAGTAAAATTTCATATCTAATGAACGTACAATCTCGCCAACTTCAGGAAGGTAGAGCTTATCAATTCCGCTAAGGTCTAGATCCTCTGCCAACCAATAAAAGCCTACAAGGTTAAGATTCTGATAGTTATTTTCATTAAAACGTTTTACAACTTCATCGATCCACCACTTAACAACGCTTAGACGACCTGCAGCTGCTTCTTTATGATTTCCTGTCAAGACTGGTTTTTTCCCATTAATAAGACCAAAAGGAGTCCCTTCAATCTCGTTTGGATAAGGAATCATCATGATCACATTAGCTTTGTGTTCAGGATCTCCAAGGATCGCTTTGTTATTTTCAATGGCTCTTTCAAACGCACCTAAACCTAGTTTTTCACTTGCAAACATCCTATCTAGCCACCAAAAATAGTCCTCTAAAATCGCTGGTGAACCACCACCAAAATTACGGCCACCAGGAGTTGAAAGAGCTAAAAATAGGAAGGAATCAAAAAACCAATCTTGAGGTTGGAATGTCTCTGCAGAAATGTAAGTTACATAAGGGAGAGCATCAACTGTCATCCAGTTTTTACCGCTATATTGGTCATAAACGAGCATAATATTTTGAGGCTCTCCTTCTTTAGCTTCAAGCATACTTCCCCCTGTAAACTCAACAGGCACGCCGTAACCTTGCTCTGCTCTGTTTCTAAGCTCAGGATCTTCAATCTCCAAAGCTTCTAAAACCCAGTTTTCAAATCTTAGGCTTGCAAGTTCAGAGCGCACTGTAATGTAGCCGTAAGGATACATATTTTGAGAATCTACAGCATCTATAATCAGCCTGCCATCCATATAGACAGTAAAACGGTTTTTCTCAGCTTTAATCGTAAACTCTGCAGTTTCTCCCTCTTGCATACCCTTGTTATAACTACCGAGAATTGTAGAGTCACTATAAACGCCATAGTAGCGCTGGATATTCAGAGCATTTGGTGAGACTGTTAAAGCATAACAGTCACGACCGCCTAAGGAACGAAAGGTTAGCGTAAATCCAGCATACTGTGATCCAAGTTCACCCATTGTAACCTTAAAAGACAGCTCAAAATTTCCCCAAGCTAAACTGCCAGTTGACGCTTCAGAAAATGATACCGTATCAACAATTAGAGCCTTGTCTGTAACTTTAATGTTTCTTGATTTGCTGCGGAATTCTCTAAAGCCATGCTGGGTAATAACTGGCTGCTGGGCAAAAGCAGGAGCAGCTAAAAGGAGTACAAGTAAAATAACTAACAATCGATCTCACTTCTCTTTCTGTCTTAATGTATATGTCTTATATTTTGTTTTCTATTTTCTTTTAGTCAAAACTTTCTCTTTCCCTCTATCTTTTATAAAAATTACTACTAAAACTTTAAGGCTTACTTTTTAGCGTTAAGTTTCTTAAACTTTTCTATATATTTATTTAAAGATAACAAGTTGCGTTAGGATTGTAGTAATTGCATTGTTTTCTGCCTCTTTATTATATAGCTGTTATTTCACCTATTTGAATAATAGTAATAATTTTCTAAATAAAAAGGAGTGTATACATCTAAGGCGAACTGCAAGATTGGCAAAGGTTTACAAAGAACATGTAACCTTTATGCTAACCACTCTGGCCAAAAGGCCAAAAAACTAGTGTTAGGAGGATTTTTATGAGACGCGTGTGGCTAGGAGTTTTAGTCTGTGTGCTACTTGCTTTAACAGCAGTAGCCGCGCCGTATGTGGTTCAAGAAGATTTAACCCCTTCAGAAAATCCCGTTAGCGGTGGGACCCTTTACCTTTCGCTTACGGCATCTCCACAGTCGTTCTTGTTTTATGGCACTCTCGACAACAATGCTTATACTGTTATCGGTCAGATGATGACAGGACTTGTAGAGTTGCATCCTGTAACTAACGCTATCACCCCAGGTCTTGCTGAAAGCTGGGAAACATCAGAAGACGGTAAGGAGGTTACCTTCCATTTAAGGGACATTAAATGGTCAGATGGTACTCCTTTTACTGCTGATGATGTCATTTTCACATTCGAAACCTTTATTATGAACACAGTTGCCAAAGGAAACTCAGTTGATAGGTTTACAATTGTAGACACCTCAGATGGTGTCAAAAAACCAGTCCAGTGGGTCAAAGTCGATGACAGAACTCTAAAAGCAGTACTTCCATCACCTTTTGGACCATTTTTCATGAATCTTTCACATGCCTACATCTATCCAAAACATAAGCTAGAGAGCAAAATTGACAAAGCCCGTCAAGACTCTGTTAACGAGCAATGGTTAACCAACGTTCCTTTAACTGAGATCGTTGCTAATGGTCCATACAAAATCGCAGAATATGTAATGGATCAAAAGGTTGTCTTAGAAAAGAACCCTAATTACTGGAAGGTCGATAGATTTGGTAACAAACTTCCGTATTTTGACAAGCTCGAGTACATTATCGTAGCTGATGCTGAGGTAAGACTTGCCAAATTTATCGCTGGAGAAATCGACTATATGGCAGTTGCTGCTAGAGACTTCCCGATGTTAAAGCAAAGAGAACTAGACGGTGGTCCATTTGCTGTCTTTAGAGCACAACCTACCCAACCTACTCCTAGTCCAGTTCACATTGCATTTAACTTTGACGTTCAAAATCCTGATTTAAAAGGAGTCTTTACCAATACACAGTTCAGGCAGGCATTAGAGTATCTCCTTAATCGAGATAGAATAATAGATGAAGTCTATAACGGTCTAGCAATCCCTGGTGCCGGTTTAGTACTTCCATCAAACAAAGCATTTTACAATCCTAAGATCGAAACAATTATAAGAGGCTATAGCCCTGATCAAGCCAAGGCAATACTCGATAAGCTTGGCCTTTTAGACAAAAATGGCGATGGCATCAGAGAATTCACAAACGGTAAACCTGTTGAGTTTACACTCACAGTCCAAAGCTCACCTCAAGACTATCAAGACATCGCTTTGATCTTCAAAGAGGATCTTGAAAAAGCTGGCGTAAAAGTTAATCTTCAAATCCTAGAGAGCTCTCTAACTGGCAACATGTTTGGCGCAGGTAACTTTGAAGTTGGCATTAGAGCATTTGGTAACCAGCCGGATCTTGAGCTTCGTAAAGCTATTTGGCAACCAGGAACTCAACTCTACTATTGGCACTATTCTGCACTTGATAAAGAAAACCTAATAGCTCTAACAGATAAAATGTTTGACTGGGAAATTAGAATCTATGAACTCTTTGACCTTGGTTCTGTTACCACCGATGTCGCAAAGAGAAAAGCTATCTATGATGAAGTCCAAGAGCTCTATCACGATGTTTTACCGGTTCTCTTTGTATCTAAAGAGATGAATCTCTTTGGAGCAACGAAGACTCTTGGCAACGTCTATCAGGACGCAGAAGGTATCGTTTTCTTCTCATCCTACTCCTGCTACAGGAAATAGAGTTTGTTTTTGAGGGGAAAGCAAAGCTTTCCCCTCTTTTAGTTGATTTGACTAAAGAGGTGATAATTGATGTGGGCATTTATCCTTCGAAGAACCCTTATTATGATCCCAATGATGCTTCTTGCTTCTGTGATCTGCTTTATTATTATTGAACTCCAACCTGGAGACTTTGTTAGCCAATACTTAGATAACCCAAGAATCTCACCAGACCAAATTAGGCTTTTACGTGAAAGACTCGCCCTTGATAGACCAGCTTATGTTAGGTACTTTAATTGGCTAAAAGGGATCCTTCTTAGAGGAGATTTCGGCTATTCCTTTGCCTATGAAAGACCTGTCGGCGATCTGATCTTTGAAAGAATGGGTTGGACAGTGGGGATTGCTCTGCTTACCATTGTCTTTCAATGGATTTTGGCTATACCAATGGGCATCTATTCAGCCTTAAAACCTTATTCAAAAGGAGACTACGCCCTCACAATCGGAGGCTTTATTGGCATCTCCATTCCCGATTTCTTTTTTGCTTTGATTTTAATGTACTTTATGTTAAAAATGGGTGCTACATCAATCGGCGGACTCTTCTCTACTCAGTTTATCGGTGCTCCTTGGAGTTTTGCCAAATTTTTAGACCTCTTAAAACATATCTGGATGCCCCTTTTAGTTGTTGGATTTAGCGGCCTTGCAAGCCTTATGAGAGTAATGCGTGGAAATTTGCTTGATGTAGTTGGTGCACCTTTTATAACCTCACTTAGAGCTTACGGGATTCCTGAAAAAAAGGTTAAACGACACGCTATAAAAAACGCATTAAATCCTATGGTATCAATTGCAGGTAGTGAGCTTCCTAATGTGTTTAGTGGCACAATCATAACCGCAATTGTCTTAAACTTACCAACTATGGGGCCGTTTTTTTATGAAGCTCTCCTTAACCATGACTCGTATTTAGTTATGGCCTTTTTAATGTTTATTGCTTTAATAACACAAATCGGCAATCTTCTTGCTGATGTAGCTTTAGCGATACTTGATCCTAGAATTAGAATGAGTTAGGGGGTGCCAAAACTTGGAAAGCACTAAAAAAAGAGTTATGCAAAGTTTTTTTAAGCATCGCCTAGGAGTCTTTGGTCTTATTGTGCTTATCATTATGTATCTTCTAGTGATCTTTGCGGACTTTATCGCCCCTTATAACTTTGCAACCACACATACTAACTTTGTCTATGGTAAGCCCTCTAAAATTAGTTATCGAGACCGAGATGGCAAGTGGATAGGTCCCCATATCTATGAGATGAAAAAAAGCAGAGATCCTATAACCTATCAAGTTATTTTTACTCAAGATACCAGCAAAATAGTTCCTATTAAGTTTTTTGTGCGCGGAGAAGAATATAAATTTTTAGGCCTTTTTAAAAGCGACCTCCATCTTTTTGGCGTAGAACAAACGCCTGATAGAGCCATGCTGTTGCTTTTTGGGGCAGATCGTTTTGGACGCGACGTTTTTTCTAGGGTCTTAGTTGGCGGCCGCGTGTCAATGACTGTTGGGTTGCTAGGCACTTTTTTAAGTGTCTTTATTGGAGCAATTGTCGGAGCCCTCTCTGGCTTTTACGGCGGGAAAATCGACATTTTAATCCAAAGATTTATCGAGCTTTTGAGGTCATTTCCTCGAATTCCTCTTTGGCTTGCTTTAGCTGTAATTGTTCCTCCTAGTTGGCCAAGTACTTGGGTCTATTTTGGCATTGTCACAGTGCTCTCTTTAATTGGCTGGATGGGAGTTGCAAGGGTTATTAGAGGTCTTGTCCTAAGCCTCAAGGAAAAGGAGTTCGTTCTTGCAGCAAGAGTGATTGGTGTTTCAGATATGAAGCTAGTAACAAAGCATTTGATCCCGAATACCCTAAGCTATCTCATTGTAGTCTCTACTCTCTCTATTCCTGGCATGATCCTTGGTGAGAGTTCAATCTCTTTTCTTGGCTTAGGTATAAAAGAGCCAATGACAAGCTGGGGGCTTCTCCTAAAGCAAGCACAATCTCTAAGCGAGCTAGAGGCTCATCCGTGGCTAATGATTCCTGGAATCTTCATTATGGTCGCTGTGCTCTCTTTTAACTTTGTCGGTGATGCACTAAGAGATGCAGTCGATCCCTACAGGACGGTTGAAAAACTATGACAGACACTAGACGCATTCTCACTGTAGAGAACTTGAAAACGTATTTTAAAACTCCAAACGGTATTGTCAAGGCTGTAGATGGTATTAGCTTTCACCTTGATAAAGGCGAAACACTTGCCTTAGTTGGTGAATCAGGCTGTGGCAAAAGTGTTACAGCGCAGTCGATTCTAGGTCTTATTAAAGTTCCTCCTGCAAAACTTACTGGAAGTGTCGTCTTTAAAGGTCAAGAGCTCGTAGGGCTTTCAGATGATAAATACAGGGATATTCGAGGTATGCAAATCAGTATGATCTTCCAAGAGCCGATGTCTGCCTTTGATCCACTTTACACCATAGGCCAGCAGCTAATGGAGATTGCCAAAGTTCATATGCCATGGAGTTACCAAGAGGCAAAGCAAAGGATTATTGACTCACTCCGCTTAGTCCATATACCAGAGCCTGAAAAACGTTACAGTGAATACCCTCACGAAATGAGTGGCGGTATGCTTCAGCGAATTATGATTGCTATGGCGCTTCTTCCAAGCCCTGAGCTAATTATCGCAGATGAACCTACAACAGCCCTTGATGTAACCATCCAGGCCCAGGTTCTAAATTTAATGCAGGAACTTCAAGATAGCTATAACGGTTCAATGATCTTCATTACCCATGATTTAGGAATAGTCGCAGAAATTGCAGATAGAGTCCATGTTATGTATGCAGGAAAGATCGTTGAAAAAGCCTCTGTTATAGACCTCTTTGAAAATCCACTTCACCCTTATACTAAAGGGCTTTTAACCTCACGAGTAAAACGTGAATATAAGAAAGAAGGCAAAGACCTCCCTTATATTAAAGGGCATGTCCCAAAAGCTAGTGAGTTTTCTACCGGTTGCCGCTTTCATTCTAGGTGCACATATGCTACAGAGACCTGCAAAACCACTATGCCTCCTGAGATTGAGACAGAAAAAGGTCACAGAGTTGCCTGCTTTCTGTTTGAAAGGGATGATCTAGTTGAAAATTTTGCAAACGCAAAACCTTAAGAAGCATTTTCCTATTAGATCTGGAGTATTTTTGCAGGTCACAGGTTATGTCAAAGCCTTAGAAAAAGTGGACTTTTCAATCAGCGAAAGAGAGACCATCGGCATTGTAGGTGAATCTGGATGTGGCAAAAGCACCTTAGGAAAGACTTTAGTGAAGATCCATGAACCTACAGCTGGCTCTATCATCTACTTTGATCCTAATGGGAAAAGCTACGACATTACCAATGGTCTTACAAAAGAGGTTAGATCTACCTTTAGAAAAGACGTCCAGATGATCTTTCAAAATCCTTATGATTCTTTAGATCCTCGGATGACTATTAGAGATACTATCCTAGAACCTATTCAGACCCATAAGCTTTTTAAAAATCTTAAGGACCAAGACAGATATGTAAGAGAACTCTTAAGTAAGGTGGGCTTAGATCCCGACTATGGCAAAAGATACCCTCACGAATTTAGTGGCGGTCAAAGACAAAGAATCGCAATAGCTAGGTCAATCTCTGTAAACCCTAGGCTTTTAATCTGCGATGAGCCTACCTCTGCTCTTGATGTATCTGTGCAGAGCCAAATCATCAATCTACTCAAACAGATCCAACGTGAGCATAATATGGCTTTTATCTTCATCTCTCACAATCTTGATGTAGTCTATCATATGAGCGACCGCATCTTAGTGATGTATTTAGGCAACATTGTAGAATCTGCTCCATCTCGCGCTATCTTCGATAATCCTACTCACCCTTACACCCAAGCCTTAATGTCTGCAATTCCCAATTGGAATCCGAGAGAGCGAAAGCTTGGAACTGTGAAGCTTGAAGGTGAACCTCCAAGCCCAATAAATCCCCCAACTGGTTGCCCATTCCATCCAAGGTGCGAGTTTAGAATGGATATTTGCGCTAGAGCAAAGCCTGAGCCAACTGAAATTAGTAGCGGGCATTTTTGTGCCTGTCACCTAAGGGATTTAACTATTGACTCTAGTAGATCAGCAGGCTAGAAACTCTAGCTATAGTAATTTGAGAAATAACTTTTCTTATCAAAAACAAAATAAGTTTTAACTCTAATCATTAAGCTAATAATGAGCGTTAACAGAAGATTACTTAAGGCAGTTGCGCAGCTCTTTTAGCTGCCATCTTCTCTCTAAAGTAATTTTGTCCATATCATCGCTAAAAGCCAGCCCAAGCGCCAAAATTACATAATCTGTAGCGACCATAGCATGCTCTCTCATATGCCCTACACTAATTGCGTGTCCCAGCGCTCTTGCTGCAGTCTTTGCAGTTTTACTATGACATTTTCTAGCCAACTCATGGACTCTCAGACCTGCCTCTCGTACCTCAGTAACGCTTGCCGTACCCTCTTGCCACAACTCAATTACTTTTAATCCTTCTACGATACTGTTTTCTTTGGGAAATTCCTCTTCAAGCATAGGTAGAGTGCGTTTCGCACAACTAACTGCCCATTTTGTGAGGTCAATTTGACTAAGCAGATTAACGTCTCTTGTAATCTCATCTCTTAACTTTACATCATCGGCGATTTTGAGCTTTGCTTTATTTGTCATTAAAGCCACAACCCCTCAATAATCATATAAATCCCATTTGCAATCAGTTTACTGTTGGTTTTTAAGATAACTTGCTCAAGAAAAATTCTTCAAATGGCTTGATTTCTTGTCTTACAATGGAATCTTGATTAGCGATAAGATTAAACTCTCGTTGAATATTAAAGTCTGAAACTGTTAATGTTGCTAACCTACCTCTTTCAATATCAAGCTTTACCGCGTCTTTGTAGATAAAACTGATCCCTAAACCGTCTCTTACTAGCCTTTTGATTAGGCTTACATTACCAATTTCAATAATGGAGTTAAAGCCATTTAGAGTGTAGTTAATATCATAAAGTCCCTTCTCTAGGACTTCTCTGCTTCCAGAGCCTTTCTCTCGAATAATTAGGGTTTCTTGTTGCAGGTCATAGACAGTTACCTTGTCTTTTTTTCTTAAAGGATGATCTACTGAAACAATTAAGATAAAATCTGTAAGCTTTAACAGCTTTGCATAATATCTGTCCTTATCAAATAATCCTTCAACTAAAGCAAAGGAGATTTTGCCTTTCTCTAAGAGATGCAAGATCTCTTCTGTATTATCTACATATAAGGTGACATCGAATCTGTTAAACCGATTTATGAACTCCTTGAGAACTGGTGCTATTGTATATTCTCCAATAGTTAGAGTGGCTGCAAACTGTAGAGGCATCCTTTTATTTGGCAGTGCTTGGATTTTACCTCTAATGAGTTTTTCGTTTGCATATGCGTTTTTTGCATATTGAAAAAGTAGCTCTCCTGCTTTAGTAAGGAGAAGCTTCTTGTTCTTATAGACAAACAACTTTGCTCCATATATGTTCTCAAGATACTGGATATGCTGCGTTACTGCTGGCTGTGTAAAATTAAGCTTTTCGGCTGCCTTAGTATAATTTTTATATTCACATACATTGAGAAAGGTTTCAAGTCTTCTATCAATCATCAACCTCAGCTCCAACCTAACTATAAGTTTTTTTTATAGTTTAATAAGAACTTATAATTTCATTTTATGCTCAAAAGGTGCTAGAATCAAGTAAAACTTGAACACAAGGGGCTGTTTCTTTGTCACATTTTAAAAAATATCTTTCTGGTATTTTAGTTACTATTTTACTTGCCTTACTAGCAAATCTGCTCAGCTGCCTTATTCCCTACAATCTTATTAGTGCTAGCGTTATTGCCATGCTTCTCGGGATGCTGCTTAATCCTTTAGCTGCAAAATTCACCAACCTAAATTACGGTTTTGAGTTTACCGCTAAAAAACTTTTACGTGTTGCGATAATCTTAATGGGTGCCTCACTTAGCTTCAAGCAAGTTTTAGAAGTAGGTAAATTTTCCTTATTTGTCATGACCTTTACCCTTATTACTGCTTTTGGTGGAGGCCACCTTTTAGGGAGGGTCCTTAAAATGAACTGGAGACTCTCCAGCCTTATTTCAGCTGGAACCGGAATCTGTGGCGGTTCTGCAGTTGCAGCAATTGCACCGGTTATTGAGGCAGAGGATACAGATATCGCGTATGCAATCTCTGCCACCTTTATCTTTGATATCATCATGGTTGTTCTGTTTCCTATTATGGGAAGATACTTTGGTATGAGCGATCTCGGTTTTGGTTTATGGACAGGAACTGCAGTTAATGACACTTCAAGTGTAATGGCAGCTGGCTATGCTTTTTCGGATGCTGCAGGCCACTACGCAGTAATTGTCAAGCTCACACGCACCCTATCTATCATCCCAGTTGTACTAATGTTCTCTTTAATAAACCAGCACCTTAAAGCCAAAGATAACCTCTCCTCAGAGGTGTCTGTGACCGAAGAAGACTATTCTAAAGTAAAGATAGAGTTATCCAAGATTTTCCCCTGGTTTATCCTTGGATTTCTTGCCTTAGTTATTATTAGAAGCGTTGGCTTAATTTCTAATTCTTTAAGCAGTAATCTTGGTTCGATCAGTAAATTTCTCATGGTAATGTCTCTAGGCGCAATAGGTTTTAGAACTAATGCCAAAAAACTTGCAAAGTCTGGTTTTATCCCTATGCTTCACGGGTTTATCATCTCAGCTTTAGTTGTGATAGTTTCTTTTGGGGTACAACTTCTTCTAGGGCAAATATAAGATAAAAAGAGTATTTAGAAACCACTAATGATCAAGCGCCAAACACCTATGTGCCTGGCGCTTTTTTTACTCTTAACTTATTTCTCGATGCTATTTTTTTCCAAGCAATTTTTTAATAAACCTATCATACTCAATCTGTTTTCTGCTGATCTCAGAGTTGTGCTCTTCAGCAGCTAATAAGATGGCTTCTTTTGGATCATCGCCTTGGAGAATTGCTCTTTGAGCAGCCATCTGCAGATACCTGCGACGGTGTCTTGGTGCAACAAGACCGTAAACTGAGGTGGTTGATTCAGCTAAAGCTTTGTTAAAGATCTCACCAGATGCTTGATCTATACCAATTTTGGTAGCTGAACCTACATTGGCGGGAACAAAGATTGCACCTTGGATCTGACTCATAATGCGACTTGCGAGCTCTAATTGAGTCTGTTCTTCTGTTAGCCATTTGATGTATTCCCATGCTTGCTGTTTCTTTTTTGAGCTATCAAAGATACCAAGTGCAGAGCCTGTACCTGTTGTGGTACGGTTTAGTTTACCGTTCATAATATAGCCAGGTGCCTGTACAATGCTCCATTTTCCAGCAACTTGTGGCGCACCGTAAGTTAAGTTCATAAAAAAGTATGGATAGCTTAAAGCAAGTGCAAGTTCACCGCTTACAAAGGCTTGTTGAAGTGGAAGTTCCTGGGGTATTTTGTACTTTGTATATAATTCTACGTAGTCAGTAAATGCAATGACACATTCTGGATCGTCATAACCAGATCTTGTTAGATCACGATTATAATCATCTACCCCTCTTTGCCACATAAACATATTGACATCTGCATATAACGTTTCAGTTAAAAACCACTGTAGGGCAAAGTTGGAGCCGTTTGCCTGAATTTTAGGCAGTGCCTGTCTTAGCTCATCCCAAGTGGTTAATTCACTAAAACCTAGACTTTGAAGAATATCGTCTCTTTGATAGCCAACAGTTACAGTGGAAAAATAAGGAATACCAAAAGTCAAAGATTTATACTGCAATGCGCGGTAAAAGCTCGGAGTCGCTCTGTTTTTTACTTCCTCAAAGCCAGGCATAGTAGAAAGATCAACTAATGCTCCTCTAAGACCAAGCTCTGGTAAAAAGAGCGCTCCAGCTCCTCCAACATCCGGTGCTTCTCCGGAAGCTGCAGCCATCAAATAACGATTTTCATTGTCTCCCCATGAAAGTAAAGTGTAATCCACTTCGATCCCTGTTCTGGCAGTAAAACCAGCTTCAGTAATGTCTCTAATAATTCTTAATTCTTCGTTATTATGGCCTGTAAGCCATACTTCGATTGATTCAGCAATGACCAAACAACCTAATACCACAAAAACCAACACCAGTAAAAATACTTTTTGAAGCCTTTTCACCTGTGTCACTCCTTTTGTAAAAAGTTCCTGTTATCACCGATAATCTATAATTTGTTTCGCTATTCATGTCTATCTTTAGGCTTCTGTAAATGATTTCCTTTTTATTTTTCTGAAGTTTCACTTTTCTAGACACTATTAAATAACAATAATCACTATTCGCTCACACTCTCATTTTGAATGTTCTAATTGTCTACTTAATCCAAAAGCTTGATCGCTCAACACTATCTTAGAAAATCTTTTAGTCTAATGTCATTAATAGCTCTCAGATGTATTAAAGGTAGAAGCAACTTTTTAAGTGTTTTATAGAATTGCTTTTTCCATAAAAGTTGTGAGCACGCTTTTTTATTATGAATAATACTACAGGCTTTTTTGCAGTAGTCCCTTTGTTTGAAACTAGCTTTAAATGTATAGAAACACAACTAATGGCAAATAGTTTATATAGTATAGAGATTTTAAAGGTAGTGATAAAATGCGTCCCAGAACTAAAGGTGTCTCTATTAATCAAAGACACTTAACTTCAGACCTTAAGAGTAACTTAGAGATCATCAAGACAATCCTTAACGAAAGTGGAGATATAATTATTCGCGAATTTCTAATCGCAAACCAAACTAAGGCTGCTATACTCTGCGTTGATGGACTTGTAAACAAAGAAGTAGTTCAGTATAGCGTTTTAACGCCTTTGCTTGTCTATTCAAATGACGGCTATTGGGTACCTCGCTATCGCATTAAAGAGTATCTAGAAAAAAACCTATTAACAGCAGAAGATATCAAGGAAAACAGAGTGATCTCTAGCATTATAGATAAAGTCTTAGCTGGAGATACTGCCCTCCTAATTGACAAAGAAGACACTGCTTTAATCATTTCCTCAAGAGGTTTTTCAACCCGCGCTATCTCAGAACCGTCAAGCGAAGCTGTAGTTAGAGGTCCAAGAGAGTCTTTCACTGAAGCGCTGAGAATCAACACTTCACTGATTAGAAGAAAGATCATCAACCCTAATCTAGTCTTTGAATCTGTAACACTTGGTAAAGTAACAAAGACAGCCGTTAATATTGTATATATCAAAGGTCTTGCCAAAGAAAACCTAGTCCAAGAGGTAAGAAGGCGTATCAAAGAGATAGACGTCGATGGCATATTTGATACTGGCTACATCGAACAACTGATTGAGGAACACCCTTATAGCCCTTTTGCAACTACAGGCTATACTGAAAAACCCGACGTACTTGCTGCTAAAATTCTTGAAGGCCGAGTTGGAGTTTTAGTAGATGGCAGTCCAAACGCTCTGAGTATCCCTTTGCTTTTTGTTGAAAAGTTCCAGACATCGGAGGACTATTATTCAAGACCTCTATTTAGCTCTTTTATTAGGATTATTAGATTTATTTCTTTCCTTATAAGCATAGCAAGTCCAGCCATTTATGTTATTCTAGTAAGCTTTCAGTCGGAGCTTCTACCAACACAGCTTTTAGTAACATTTGCAAATGCTGTTGAAGGAACGCCTTTCCCTGCCGTAGTTGAGGTTAGTATTATGATGCTCTTTATAGAGATTCTACGCGAAGCTGGAGTTAGAATGCCAAGACCAATTGGGCCTGCTGTAGGTATTGTTGGCTCTCTTGTTATGGGAGAATCAGCTGTTAGTTCGGGCTTAATTGGACAACCTTTAGTCATTGTTATAGCGCTTACTGCAATCACCTCATACATTATACCTACTCTCTATGATGAAAGCGCACTTCTTAGAATGCTCCTTTTTCTATTTTCAGCCTTTTTTGGCATAATTGGTTTAGTTAGTAGCACTATCCTAGTCCTAATTCATTTAGCTACTCTCCAGCCTTTTGGCATACCCTTTATGTCCCCTATTATGCCTTTAGAGGGCGAAGATCTGAAAGACACCTTTGTTCGCGCCCCCTTGTGGTTTCAAAAGCGCAGACCTAAAGCCTTAGGAGGCAGTGTTCGTATGGGAGATAAACCTAGCCCACCAGAAGAGAGCGAGGAAATATGAGCAGAACTATCAGATTATTACTACTTTTGATTCTAATACTCACTGGCTGTTATGATCGCGTGGATCTTAATGAGCTTGAGATTGTTGTAGGTATCGGTTTGGATGTAACAGAAGATGGCAAGATTAAAGCAACCGTGCAGGTTCTAAATCCATCATCTCTAACTAACGGCAACTCAGATTCTGAGCCATTTGCCCAGATTGAGTCTGTTGCTGAGTCCTTTACAGAAGCGGTTCGCTACGCCAATCTCTATTCACCAAATAGACTCTATTATCCGCACAATCGGCTGATTATATTTAGCGAAGAGTTTGCAAAAACTCACGGCACTCACCATGTAATTGACTGGGTTATGCGCACTGAAGAACCAAGAGAGGATCTCTTTATATTAATTACAAGTGGTGAGGCTAGCGATGTACTAGGCACTCGGTTTCCGACTGGTCCAATTCCTTCTTTTGAGATCACACAAATAGTTTTAACGAGTTATGTAAACTCTGTATCTACAGTCACTACAGCCTTTAACTATGCCAAAAATCTAGCCTCTAACATTCCTATTACTGTCTTTGGTAGAATCGAAAAAACTACTGAAACAAACGGAGAGATGATCACCTATAGCGGTGGAGCACTGATTGAAAAGCATCATTTTTTGGACTATCTAACTGAAACAGAGACAAAGGGATTTAACTGGCTGACCGGTCAATATAAAACTGGACTTGTTGTTACCAGGACAAAAAATACCGAAGACCAATTCACTTTTGAGATCGTACGAAACAACTCTAAAGTCTCTCCGGTACTAAAAGATGGGAAGCTTACTTTTGAGGTTAAAACAGAGGTTTCTGGACGCATAATCAAAATGAAATCTTCAAAGTCTCTTCTAGATCCCAACGCATGGCCTGGATATCTTCAAGTGATTGAAGAAGGCATTAAAAGCGATATGAAAGCTGCTATCGATAAGGCTCATACAACAGGCGATTTTCTTGGGCTAGGTGATCTTGTCAAGCGTAAGTTTCCAAACTATTGGAGAGACAATGAAGAGGCTTGGGAAAAGATATGGCCTACTGCTTCCTTTACTTTTGATATTCATATTGCTATCCATGGTGTAGGCAAGATAAATCGGTTTATGTAAGGGAGTTTTTTAGTGGTGGCAAAAGCACAGTTTACAAATGGCCAAATCATCTCCATGGTTGCGGTTTTCCTGTTAGGCACAACCATTTTAATTTCTCCTGGACAAAACTTAGGTAAATACGCATATCTTAGTATCCTGTTAGCCTTCGGACTCTTCTTGTTGATGTTAGGTTTTTACTACCTCCTTGCCAACCTAGAGCCTAAAAAAAGTATCTTTGCTCTAAATGAAATGGCCTTTGGCAAGATACTTGGCACCTTAATTAATATCTTTTATCTTATCTATTTCTTTGTTCTTACTGTTTTAGTAGTTGCTAACTTTGTTAACTTCATCAATACGACAATTTTAATCAGGACTCCAGATATGGTTACTTCCTCCCTACTAGTTGCAGTAGTTGCTTATAGTGTTAGAGCAGGCCTTAAGCCTCTCGCCGAACTCAGTGTACTAGTTCTTATCCTCACTGCCGTTACTGTAGTTAGTGTTACTTTAATGATTACAGAAATATTCAATCTAGCTCACTTTCTACCTCTTATCCCAAGTGATTGGAATGCCATCTTAGACAATACCTTCACTGTCTTTGCCTTTCCTTTTGGAGAGCTGATCATATTCTTAGGGTTTTTAGGTGTGCTTGGCAAACCAGATAAGGTATTTAAGAACGTTTCAAAAGGAAGTTTTCTAGCACTCATAATGATGCTTCTTGTCGTCTTTCGAAATACTTTAGTTCTAGGTGATTTTTTACCAATGACTACATACCCATCCTTTGAAACAGCGAGGTTAATCAATATAGCACAGGTCATAACTAGAGCTGAGGTGTTTATAGCTCTAAACTTTATCTTTAATGGTTTTATTAAGGCATCTATAACCTTTTATAGCCTCTGCAGAGGTCTTAAAGAAACTTTTCGTTTAAAATCCTACAAACACCTAGTGTTACCTATAGGGGCTTTAGTTGCTCTTAATGCTCATCTCTCTTTTCCCACAATTATTCAAAACATCTATTTTAATGTAGAGTTCTACCGTTACTATGCAATTATCCCCCAAGTAATCCTAGTTCTACTAACCTATCTTGTTTTGCTCTTTAAAAAAAGGAGTGCAGCTAAGTGAACTACCTTTTTGTGCTGGTTGTATTTACCCTCCTCTTTCTTATGGATTTTAAAGAGCTACAACAAGCAAACTTAAACGAGAAGATTGTCTATGGAATACTCTTACTTGCAGCACTTACTTACGCGATGTTTTTTGAAGCAAGATTTACCACTAATTCCATTGTTACTGTAATTGCAAGAATAGTTGGTCTTATTAGAGGCATATCTCTTCCTCCACAATTCTATTAAAAAAGGCCCTTAATACTGATTAAAGGCCAAAATAGTGTTTATAGCCTTGGAATTAAGTTAAAGTAGTCTTCTACTGTGCCATCATTCATGCAGCATTCAATGATTCTTCTGCCAAGTGGATTTAAATCAGGAGTTAAGAATTTCTCGAGTTCTTTCTTGAAGAAGGCAGCTAAGATCCTTGCTCCTTCATCGTAACCTTCATTACCTACTTCGAGCTGAAGATTCGTTTGAAGCATACCTTTTGGTAGCTGGGTTCCATCAACTTTGATGTTCTGAAGTGCATATGTAAGTGGCATAATAAAAGGGAGAGATTTCGGCAGATAAAAATGGACAATTTCTAACCCAACCCTCTCGTTAACTGATAGATTGTTAACAGGGAGGTGGAGCCATATTGGTGGGGTGGAAAATG
>JAQVYS010000043.1 GCA_028708605.1 Bacillota bacterium | reverse complement strand
TATTAAATGGAGGTAGTCTAGAAACTCCTCAAGGTCAATTCAAGTCTAGTGCAGAGTTTGCAATCGCTAAGTTTAGCGGTCAAGAGCTTCTTGAAGCGATAGTTGTAGGCCCGGGACATGCAACTTTGGCAGATGTGACGATCTTAGCTGAGGTAAAAACCGCTCAAATTACGGATGTAGATTGGGAGAGATCCGTAGTTACCATTTCAGGGGATCTAGAGATTAAACCTGGAGATTTAGTAACTATAGACAGTGATCTTTACCATCGCAATACCGCTTATACGGTAAAAGGGATAAGTAAAGTAGATGACAAACATGTGGTTTCGCTCGAGGGTTCAATGATCCTTGCAAAAGGCTTTGTAACTGTAAGCAGAAACAGAAACTTTGACACTAATGTGCCTTTGCCAATTGGCTTTTCTTATCAAGACTCTACAAAGCTTTTAGAAGGCAAAAGCTTTATGAGAGTTAAAACTGGAGAAACTGCACCGATCCGTGGTGTTGGAGGCTTTAAGAGGGTGTTTGTAAGAGAGAATGTACCATTTGAAGAAGGCGATCATTTTGTAATCGTCGATGTAGCAGTAGGAGATACTGTGAAGACTCTACCTGTTGCGGTCTTTAATAATTAGCGACATGATCCTTTCCCTGTATATAAGTTTGAACTCCTACAAAGAAGGGAAAAGATTGAATAGAAGGAAGATTTAATAAGATGTCTAAATACTCATTTTAAAACAGGGGGGTTAGTTAATGAAAAGACTAGGATTGGTATTTTTAGCTGTGTTATTTATTGCATCACTTAGCATGGCACAAACTCTAGAGATGTGGGTTACAGGATATAGTAACGAAGAAAAAAGGATCCTTGATGAAGTTATCTATGAGAAATTCACATCAGTTACGGGTATAGAAGTTCATATCGAAACAATATCTTGGGGTGATTACGAGAAGAAGTTTATTTTAGCTTCTGTGTCTGGCGATGGGCCAGATGTTGCTCACATGGGCGCTATTGTAGCTCCTCAATTAGGAGTCCGTGGTGCGTTAGAAGACCTAGCAAAATATGATGAGTATCATGAGTTAGAAGCCAAGACCTTCCCAGGTCTAGTAAAGGGTTGGAGATATAAATCAGTTGCCTATGGTGTCCCTTTTGGCACCTATCTGTATCCGATGTTTGTCAGAACAGATATCTTAGCAGAATTGGGCATAGACATTCCTGACAACTGGGATGAGTTTCGTGTTGCTATTCCAAAGATCCAAGCCAACGGTATGAATGTTTCTCTTGCTTGGGGACTTAGTGGTAATATTTACTGCGATTCCTCAATGTTTATGTGGCAAAAGGGTGCCGATTGGTATAATGATGATCTTACTAAATCAGATTGGGATTCGCCAGAAGGCGTAGCGGGCTTTGTGGAATATATGGAGCTTTATACTAAATATGGTTTAGAAAAGGATGTCTCAGGAAGTTTAAGAACAAGCAACTTCCGTAACGGTAATGTACCTATAACTTTTGGTAATGCTTATTCTGACTACGGTATTTTCAATTTAACTGCTCCTGAGATTCAAGGTAAGTGGCAGATAGTGGTGGCTCCAGGTACCATGACAAAGGGCCAAATGCGCCGCGATGTGTATGCTGGGCCGTCTACACTTTCAATTATGGTAAGTTCGAAGAAGAAAGCTCAAGCCTGGGAGTTAATCAAATTCTTGGCTCAGCCTGAAATTCAAGCTAGATATGCTGAAAGGGTTATGAATGAAATCAAGGGTATTACCTTTATTCCAAGTGATTTAGATGCTTTCAGACAGTTACCTATTCCAGAAAAAGATCGTCTAGTCTTAGAAGAACAGGCAAGGCATGCGAAAACACCGCCATTTTCTCTAGCACCTAGGGAAGTATCTTATAGGCTTTTGGACTTTGCAGCGCACGAGGTTATTCAATTAGGTAAGGATCCTCTTGATGCCATAAAAGATGCTGCAAAACAGATGACAACTGAACTTCAAAAGAAAAACGTGGAGTTTAAGAGATTTTTAGACAAATTATAGACTGTATAAATGCCCGAAAAGGAAGCCTTTTCGGGCTTCCTTTTCTAAAAAGTAAAAAGAGCGGCAGGTACTTTTAGCTTTAGGCAAAATAGGAAATATAAAGCGGTGAAAGGTAGATTGTCACAATTTTGGGTGTTAAGGGAAAGGTGTTTTAGGTTAAAAAGAAGGGGGGATATCGATGCAAAATCTTATTTACGTTTTCATAATGTTGTTTTTTCTTTCGTCTATAGCAGGAGCAAGCATAGCTAGGGAAGAGGTTTTGCCAAAGGTTGGAGTCTATATAGGCAAAGAGGACATTTTGAGGGCCCGAGAGCTTGCTGAAACTAAGCTGTGGGCAACAGACGTAAAAAATGGCATTTTGGCAAAAGCCAATATGTGGGTTGACGTCTCTGATGATTATATTAGGGAAATCATGCCAAAGCCAGGGGCAATTTTTGCCTATGGTATTGCAGGCTGCCCAGAGCATAATGCTAGATGGACTAGTTTTGGTGGAAACGGTATTGTCGATCTTAACACACCTAACGTTCTATACTGCCCAGCAGGGCATACAATCGACTTTAATGATCCAAAAAGTAAGTTCTACGATGCAGGTAATGGTGTTTGGCTAGGAAGTGTCCGTTATTTCTTTCAAGGAGTTTATAATGCCGCAATCGTCAATACTTTTACAGGCTGGGGAAGTGATGATGGAGCATTGCATCAGCTAGCCTATGCCTATGCTCTTACAGGATATGACCGCTACGCGAAAAAAGCTGCAGTTATCTTTGATGCTCTCTCTCATCTATCTCCCACAACTAAAGGGCCAAGAGACTTTCATTCAGACGATAGTGTGGTTTCAGGAAGAATGCATTTTCTGACCTCTATTGTCCATCGCTCTAAAGTTCACTTCGTAAAGAGCTTTGATCTCCTCTATAATAATCCCGCAATGCATGAAAAGTCGTTCTATAGTGACATGACAATCGCAGAAAATGTAGCAAAAGGTCTTTTGCTTGACTATATGTTTGAAGAGTTTGACTTAAGAGACGGGAATCTTGCAACTCTTCATAACCACGAATCAGATGAGCTTAGGGGCATGCTTGCAACAGGATTGGTTTTAGGGATTCCTGACTATATAAGTTGGGGAATTCAAGGGGCAGGTTATTTCTTTGAAAACACTATCGATAAAGACGGACTCTACTATGAAGGCTCTCCCTCTTATTCAAACTTCACCCAGTCTGTTTTTGCAGATATTGCGGAACTAATTTATCATTACGATCCAGAAAATTATGACCTTGAGGGGCTTCCTGGAAGAATCAATTTTTACGATCATCCTAAGCTTAGGGAGCTTTTCTTTAGTCTAAGAGATAAACTTGATGTAGCTGGACACTTTGCTAGCTTCGGCAATTCTCCTACAGATCGAGCTAGAGTTGAGGAATATGCCAGAGATTATCGTCGAGAGTTTCCCTATGTTGACAGGTTATATCATAGGACAGAGGTGCCTGAGTTAAAGGAGGTCTATAAGGAAGCTCTACTTGAGATGAGTCAGGGAGATCCTGATAGTCTGCGGTCTAGCACATGGGCTTTATTTCACGTAGAACCAAGCTTTGAGCCAGTAACAACGAGGTATAGTGAAGGAGAGAAACAAACTACTGCTTACTACTCTGGACCGTCACTTGCGATCTTAGGATCTGGTGAAGGGAGGTTTCGCAGAGGTCTGATTTTACGTGGTGGACCAAATCTACCACATTCCCATGATGATGTCTTAGGCCTCCTTTATTATGATAAAGGCTATCTATTAACCCAGGATAATGGCTACAATATCTTTGGCTCACCTCTACATTCAGGTTGGGGTTCAAGAGCTGTGAGTCACAATTTAGTGGTTTTGGACAATGACAGATACCGCCTTGGTTGGTATAAAAACACCCCTGGCGCAGACCTGTATGGATTTTTGGATTTAGATGGTTTTAGATACATTCATCTAGATAATCCTCACCAGTTTTCAGCTACTGCTTATATCAATGAATATAGCCGTCGCACAGCGCTAATAGATATCAATGATCAAGACAGCTACGTAGTTGATGTCTTTACAGTTAGAGGCGGATCTAGGCATGACTATGTTTTTCACACTGGAGCTTTTGTGATGGAGTCCGATATCCAGTTTCAAAGGATCGACAATGTTTGGACTTTAGCAGGCTTAGATATACCTAATGCCACCTATGATGAGGAAGGTAAGAGCTGGGGGGAGAGGATTATACCTGGTGATATGATTCGTGATCTAGGTGTAGTATCTGAAGGTGTAAAATCGATGTACTGGACTCCTGCCCCTGGGAATGGCTATGGCTTTATCTACGATCTTAGGGAAGGAAGGCTTGAAAACAATAGTTTTACTGGGCGTTTTAAGTTCTATGATGGTACAGACACCACATTAACCAACCGGCTTTTTGTGGACCAAGAAAGCAGCCTTTATACAGGATTTGGTCCTAATTTAGCGGGCACAGAAAAATACCCATATATAATTCTTAGAAGTGAAAGCCCCGACAAACATGAAAGCAGAGTCACCTCTATTATGGATGCATCTTTAGGGATATCCTCTTTGATTAATGTAGAAAGGGTAGACACAAACGCTTTTGTGCTCAGTCTAAGAGACGGACAAAAGCATTATATAGTCTTAAATGGTGGGTCTGTAGTTACTCCTCAAGGGAGTCTTGTTTCCAAAGCTGAATTTACACTTGCTAAGTTTAAGGGAGAAGAGTTTATGGAGCTAGTTGTTGTTGGGCCAGGCTCTGCGTATTTTCTAGATCGAGAGATTAAGGCAGATCAAATTGAAGCAGACATAGTTCAAGTAAACTGGCAAAGCTCTCAAGTTAGCCTTAGTGGAGAAATAGACATTAAGATTGGTGAGATGGTCACAATTGAAAATAGCGCCTACAGTAGAAACAGTGCCTACACAGTAAAGGCTGTGACAAAAAAAGAAGGCCAAACTATCCTTACTTTAGAGGGTTCGATGATACTTGCAAAAGGCACTGTCTTAAGTGGAACTAGAGACATAACACTCAATACACCTCTGCCAACAGGCTTTTCTTATGAAAGTTCAACTAGGTATTTAGATGGTAAAAGCTTTATTAGAGAAAAAACTGATGAAGCAGGTATTATCCGTTCACTAATAGGGTTTAAAAGGCTACTTCTTAGAAGAGAAGTCCTTTTTGAGTCAGGAGACGAATTCGTGATAGTAGATAGCCGCGAGGGAGATACATTAAAAACACTGCCTTACGCTGTTTTTACAGATCCTAAATAAATTAAGTATTAACTATAGGAGAGCTACAAAGCTCTCCTTTTTTGGTGATTATTTATCGGCTTTATTCATGCGTCTTTTGATCTAAATATAAATTTTAAATCAAGAGTAACACCTTTATCTCCTTGTTAGTGGAGATAGGGTTGGTTATTTATTTCTAAAAGGTAAGATAAATAATGGTTCTTTCTCATATCTATTTTAGAGAGATTGTTTCATGCAGGAGGAAGAAGATATGAAGCAAATACGCTTTGTTGTTATTATAGTTATTTTGGTACTTATGATTTTGGTAATAGAGCCTCCCCTAAAGCAGGAAATCTTAATGACTGTATCTCAGTTAAACCAGATTAGCGATATTAGCAGTCTTTTTCGAAACCAGCCAAGTATAGGGGCCTCTGCTGCTATACTTTTTGATCCGGCAAGCCAGACTATTCTTTACTCAAAAAAAGCTGATATTCAAAGAGCACCAGCTTCAACTACTAAGATTATGACTGCAATTTTAGCGATTGAAAGGTGTTCTTTAGATGAAGTTGTAACAATTAGCCACAGAGCTGCTACTATAAATGGCTCACAGGTAGGGCTCAGAGAAGGAGAGGTCTATACAGTAGAGAAACTGCTGTGGAGTTTACTTTTACAGTCGGGAAATGATGCTGCAATAAGTCTTGCAGAGCACATTGCAGGCTCAGTTGAAGATTTTGCCAAATACATGAACGCTAGAGCTAGAGAACTAGGTTGCAAACACACTAATTTTGTTAATCCTCATGGTCTTTCAGACCCTAATCACTACAGTACAGTGCATGATCTAGCTCTAATGGCAAGCCACGCTTTAAGATATCCATTGTTTCAAGAAATCGTTAGTAGCAAAGAAAAAGAAATACCTTGGCAGAAGTCTTTTGATAAATATCTTAAAAACACTAATAAGCTTCTTTGGATAATGCAAGGAGCGGACGGTGTGAAGACAGGAACTACAAATCTTGCAGGTGCATGCCTTGTGTCATCAGCAACTAGAGACTCTCGCCAGGTAATTGCTGTTGTTTTAAACAGCTCTAACCGCTGGGTTGAATCAGCACGTCTTTTAGAATGGGGATTTACAAACACAGAATGCCTCAAGGTTATAGAGAAGAATGAAACCATTCCAGATATCTACGCCCAAAAAAGTCAAAGATACGTAGTGGGATATGTAAAAGGTGACGTCTATGTCAGTGTGCCCAAAGGAGTAAAACCCTATATGCATTTTGCTCCATATCAATTAGTTGCACCCATCGCTAAAGATCAACTGCTAGGATTTTTGGAAGTAGGACCAGTAGCAGATTTTGCTAGTGTTAGAAGGCAGCCAGTGTACGCTTTAACAAAGGTTGGTCAAAAAAGAAGCTTTTTAGGTATTGGTTTTTAGACAGGAAGTTAGCTCGGAATAGTATTTTCCACAAATTGCTTCAGTAATATTTGGTATAATGAAAATGAATATGCAAAACGCTCAAAAAGAGGAGTTATCAAACCAACAATGCAAGATCATAAAATAGAGCTACTTGCACCAGCAGGTAGCTTTGATAGTCTAACTGCAGCAGTGCAAAGTGGTGCCGATGCGATATATATTGGAGGCAAGTTTTTTAGTGCAAGAGCCTCTGCTGCAAACTTCAATAACAGTGAGATTGAAGAAGCTGTTTTATACTGCAAAAAACACAACGTTAAGCTGTATGTGACTGTAAACATTCTTATTAAGAATAGTGAACTTAAAGAAGCAGCAGACTTTCTGTCTTTTCTTCACGAAGTAGGCGTAGACGGTGTTATTATCCAGGATCTAGGGCTTTGGCTTCTTGTAGAGAAGCTCGAAGGCCTAGAGAGACATGTATCAACCCAAATGACTCTTCATAATAGCCCTAGTGTCGAGCTTTTAGTGCACTCTGGAGCTGAGCGAATTGTTCTTTCTCGAGAGCTCAGTCTAGAAGAGGTCTCTAAAATAAAGCAAAATACTGATGCCAAGCTTGAGATCTTTGGCCATGGGGCACTTTGTTTTTGTTATAGCGGTCAATGTTTAATGAGTAGCATGATTGGGGCAAGAAGTGGCAACCGCGGCAGGTGCGCACAACCATGTCGTTTAACATATGAGCTAATCGATAATATTGGAAAAAGCTACAATACAGATGGAGATTATCTTCTAAGTACCAAGGATCTTCGCACAGGGCTTGATTTAGATGAGTTAGCAGGTATAGCTGACTTCCTTAAGCTAGAAGGAAGATTAAAAAAGCCAGAGTATGTTGCTACTATTACCAGCACCTATCGTAAACTATTAGACAATGCCATCGACAAAAACGAGGCTGAAACAACACTAAGGGAAGTGTTTAATCGTGATTTTACTAAAGGCTATCTCTTAGGCGATAGGGGAAAGAAATTGATGGGTCACAGACGGCCTGGATCTAGAGGTCTTCTGGTTGGACAAGTTTTAAAGCAGGAAGGAGCTTCGATATCCGTAAAGCTTACTCAGCCATTAAGTAAAGGCGACGGTATAGAGATCTGGCAGAAAGGATCAGAGTCAAACCATACGGGCACAGTTGTTGGTGAGATAGAGTTAAATGGCAAAAAAGTAGACTCGGCTGGTCTTGGAGATTATGTAACTGTTCCTCTTAGAGGTAAAGTCCAAGTGGGTAGCAGTGTCTACAAGACTAAAGACAAAGAGACAGAGGCTTTAGCTAAGACTCTTTATAAATCAGACCGAGTATTTAAAAAGCAACCAGTAACTTTTTTTGTTAAAGCCAAAATAGGATCAGAATTTATTCTTAAAGTGCAGGACTTAACAGGCAATGAAGGTGTAGGTTTGAGTGGGTATATTCTAGAGAAGGCTAAAAAAAGAGCCTTGGATCTAGAAACTTTATCTCAGCAACTTGACCGCTTAGGAAATACACCTTACAGTCTTGACAAACTTGAGGCAGACCTAGACCAAGAGGTTATGGTTCCTTTTAGCATAATTAATGAAACTAGAAGAAAAGCCCTAGAGGATTTAGAGGAGAAAATTGCCTCGGAAATAAGGCGTAAAAAGACTAAAATCACTCTCCCTAAACCAGAAATTGTGCCGAAAAAATCTGTAAATAAGTTAATAGTCGAAGTGGCATCTGTTAAGCTTTTAGAAAAGGCCTTATCACAAAAACCTGACATGATCTACCTCTCTGGAGAAAGTTTCCAAGGCTACGGTTTTAATAAGGACTCTTATTTAAAAGCGCGTGAGCTTTGCAGAGAGAACAATATTCCATGTTATTACGTTTTTCCGAGGATACTTCATGATAGAGAACTCTCTAGAGAGAAAAAACTAATTGAAACAGTAGATTTTGACGGCTATGTAGTGGGGAATATGGGTGTTTTTTCAATCTTAGAAACCGGAAGTAAAGTAGTTTTAGATTGGGGACTAAACGTTACCAATTACCTAGCTTTTGATTTTTATAAGCGCTATGTAAGTAATCTTGAAATAGAAAGATGCACCCTGTCTCTTGAGTTAAAAAATACCGAACTAAAAGAACTAGCAGAAATGGTTCCTGCAGAGGTGGTTGTGCACGGGAACATTCCAGTTATGGTAAGTGAAAACTGTATTATCGGCACAACCCTCAAAGAGGGTGTGTGCTCTGCTTGCAGCGGTTTTTGTCGCGTTGAAAAAGGAGCAAAACAATACTTTTTAAAAGATAGGTTAGGCTATGAATTTCCCATAGTTAGTGATACATCAGGTAGAAGCCATATCTTTAATTCTAGAAATCTTTGCTTAATTGACGCTACCTTTAATATTAAAAAGTTTGCTTCAACAAGGTTAATGTTCTTTTTAAACGATGAGCCAGTCGGAGAGGCAATTGAAGCGTATAAAAATGCTGTAGAGTTAGAAGACATTCAGAATATCAAAAAGGAGATCGAAAAAAGGTCTCCGCGCTCTTTCACTTATGGTCACTATTTTAGAGGTGTAGAATAACAGGTTAGGAGGGTGTGCTTTGGAAGAAAAAACATTGAAGCTTTTGGAGTTTTATAAAGTCAAAGAGAATCTAGCAAAACACGCGACTAGCTCCTTAGGAAAAGACCTAATCAATGGTCTTATGCCTTTTGATAGTCTTATGCGAGTAAAACATGAATTAAGGGAAACCAAAGAAGCGCATGCCATGCTAAATCTTGGCAAAGAACCTCCCTTTGGTGGTTTGAGTGATGTAAGAAATGAGGTCTTGAGAGCCTCAAAGGGGTTAACACTTGATGGTAGTGAGCTTTTAACAATATCAGCGGTCCTAAGGACAACCTTGCGTATGAGCCAATATCTTGAAAGTTGTAATTATCCTTGGCTTTTGCAGTTAGGCTATCGCTTAGACCACCTTCCCAATCTCTATCGCGCCATTGAAGAAACCTTTGATGATGAAGGCAAGGTAATTGACTCTGCGTCAGTGGAGCTATCTAGAATACGCAGAGATTTACAGGTTTCTTCTCAGAGGCTTGACGACAAGTTAAATAGCATGATTCGCTCAGCGGATGTTAAAAAATACCTTCAAGAAAGTCTTATTACAAGACGGGGAGACCGGCTAGTTATTCCTGTAAAGCAGGAGTACAGGGGGCAGGTTCCAGGGATTATCCACGACCAATCAGCAAGTGGTGCGACACTCTTTGTTGAACCTACTGCTGTAGTTGAACTAAATAACAATATCCGAATTTTAAAAGAGCAAGAAATAGAGGAAGTTAGAAGGATATTAAAGGAGCTTTCTTTTCAAGTTGGGCAAGAAGAAGAAAAGTTGGTTTTAAATGTCGAGACTTTAGGGCGCCTAGACTTTGCTTTTGCCAAAGCAAGGTACGCGTACACGCTCAAAGCAACAGAACCAGAGTTAACTGCTGATGGGTTTTTTGAGGTGGATAAGGCCAGACATCCTCTGCTTAAAGGTGATGTTGTCCCTATTGATTTTAGTCTTGGTAAAGATTTCCAAACGCTAATTATTACAGGACCTAATACAGGTGGAAAAACAGTTACGCTAAAAACTATTGGGTTAATGGTTGTTATGGCTCAGGCTGGTCTTTTTATTCCAGCTGAAGAGGGGGCCAAGCTGTTATTTAGGGAGGCTGTCTATGCTGATATAGGCGATGAACAAAGTATCGAACAAAGTCTAAGTACGTTTTCATCTCATCTTACAAATATCATTCAGATATTGAAGAAGGCTGATCAATCTTCACTGGTTTTGTTAGACGAATTGGGAGCAGGGACTGATCCTCAAGAAGGAGCAGCTTTAGCTATTGCTATTTTAAATCATTTGCATTCAAAAAACGTGATGACAGTATCTACAACACACTACTCGGATTTAAAATCTTATGCTTACCTTACAGAAGGCGTCGAAAATGCCTCTGTTGAGTTTAATCCAGAGACTCTAAGCCCTACTTTTCGGCTTCTTATTGGTATTCCAGGAAGAAGTAACGCACTAAGTATTGCAAAACGGCTTGGTCTTTCTCAATCCATAATAGATTTTGCGAAAACTAAGATCTCTACAGAGAGCCTTGAAGCTGGAACTTTAATCGAAAGGCTAGAGGAAAATCGTCGGTTAAGTGAAGAGTATAAGGCAGAAGCAAGGGAGCTAAAAGAAGATGCCAAAAAGCTGAAGGAAAAACTAGACAGAGAAAAACTCAGTCTTGAAAAAGAAAGAGAAGAGCTTTTGCAAAAGCATAACCTTGCAGCTATAGATCAGTTAGAAAAGAACAAAAAGCTCATTGAAGAGTTAATTGGCAGTATACGGGAAAAAAATTCACTTGAAGATGCTAAAGAACTGCGTAGAATTGTGGAGGAAGAGGAAAACCTACTTAAAGCAGAAATCAAGAAATCTGAAAAGAAACGGCAGAGCCTAAAGCCTACTCAAGAGATAAAGGTTGGAAGTCAGGTCATATTAAAACAGTCTAATCTACCTGCAACTGTTCTAAGCATAGAGGGTACTAAAGCCTTAGTGCAGGCAGGCATTATGAAAGTAAGTATACCTTTAATCGATCTCGAGCCTCATGAGGAAGAAGCTGTCAGTAAAACAAAGTCGCAGATAGCTCGTTATAAATTGCAAAAGGAGACGATTAAGACCGAGATTAATGTTATTGGCAAAACTGTAGAAGACGCTTTGGAAGAGATAGACCAATATCTTGATTCGGCATTTTTAGTTGGACTAAACTCTGTCCGCATAGTCCATGGCAAAGGCACTGGTGCGCTTAGAAAAGGTGTACAAGAGTACCTAAAAGAGCATCCTCAGGTTAAAGGTTTTAGAGATGGCGTTCAAGGCGAAGGCGGAATTGGTGCCACAGTAGTCGATTTAGCATAATGAAGAAAAAAAGGTTGTTTTGTTAAAAAACCAACCTTTTTAGGGTTATCATCTATTTTTTCATTAAGAGCAGTTTGTGTTAGAAGGGAGACACCTTATGGATCTAAGGAGACTCTTTTGGCTGTTCTTTGTGATAATTCTTTTAGCTTCTACTGTGACAGCATCTTTAACTGGACCCTAAAAGCATGAGGACTGGGAGTATTTTAAAAGTATAGTTTCCAGAAACTACCCTTACTTTGGTGTATTACAAAGGATAAACGGAGCTAGTTGGTTTGATAAAATTCCTGAACTTGAAACAATGGTTTTAGAAAGCACTGATGATCTAGAGTTTTATTTGACGATAAACTATGCTGCAAATACGCTACAAAATGGTCACACTTATCTAGTTAGTCCTGCAACCTTTAGAAATTATTGTAGTATTTATTCTTCAATGAAGGGTTGGAAGAGTGTCTTTAACGTTGATGCGTAAGAGGCCTACAGCTACTGGGTAAATCTAGTAGGAGAAAAGACACTTTATTACAACTTTGAGATTCGGTATTTAGCAGGTGACTATTATGTAGTGCAATCTAATGATCCAATAAACTTACCTGTTTTAAGCTAGGTTCTTGAAGTAAAAGGGAAGGATGTCCATCAATTTGTCGCTGAGGATATTCAAACTTCTCAAAAGTTAGTAGATTTTTTTCGGGAGCTTATCTATGTTAAACGGTTAGTCATCTCTAAACCTTCTAAGCTCACTATAGAAACAGGAGATAGTGTCCTTGAGGTTACAGTTGAGCCTTATACTACTTCAAAACCTAGCCAAAGCACACAGTCAAAGACTACTCAAGCTGTGATTCTAGAAGATGGAAAAGTTGCTTATGTCAAGATACCTTCCTTTAGCGGTTCTTTAGTAGATAAAGACTCAGACCTATTAAAGACCTTTTATGAAGATATAAAAGACTATCCTTATTTTATTATAGATATTAGAGGTAATGGCGGTGGCTCAGACAGATATTGGCGGGAAAACATTCTTGAACCTTTACTGGTAGAGCCTATTTCAGTAGATGCCTACGTCCTCCATCGTAATGATGTTTTTAGTAAAACGTTTTTTGATGCGCGGCTAGGCCTTGGCAACAATTACTTTCGCAGAAGTAAGCTCGATCTTGAAAAGCTCCCTAATACCCCACCTGAGGTGCTGTCTAATGCCTTTGCTGACCCTGTATTGTTTGACTATACAGTAAAACCCCAGACTCCGATTGGGTTTAGAGGAGAAGTTTTTCTCTTGGTAGATAGTAGGGTTTATTCTGCTGCTGAAACTTTTGCCATGGTTGCAAAAACATCGGGTTTTGCTTATTTAGTTGGAACTAGAACAGGGGGAGATGGACTAGGATTTGACCCCATCTTCTTTACGCTACCAAATAGTAATCTCGTTATAAGAATGTCTGGGAGTAAGGGCTTAAATCCTGATGGCTCTTGTAATGAGGAGTTTCAAGCTGTACCGGACCTTTTTGTAGAGAATATCCCGAGGTCCTTAGTAGGGGGAGATATTGGCTCTGATCTTCAATTAAGAGCAGTTTTGGATTTGATTGATGAAAAAGCAGAGATCACCAAAACTAAAATAGTCTCCCAAGGTAATCTTTTTACACATCTTACCTCAAAACTGCTAAAAACTGCAGATTATCAGCTTGCAATCTATCAAGGTAAGAGGATAGATGAAGTTAAAGTCTATGGAGCTTATGCTTCAGATCAGACTAAACTACAAAAGATTGTTAATATTCTTCCAGGAGATATTTTCGATGTAAAGGAGATAAGAAAGCTCCAAGATAAACTCAAAGCAACTCTAAATGGTCAACCCGAAAAATGAAGTGCTTCGTCCGAGCTCATGATGAACTTCAAGAAATGTCCTTAAAAAAGTACGGGGATGGATTTACATAAGATTCTTGACACAACCTAGTGTTAATTCAAAGAAATGTATTTAATATTGTAGCTAAATAATAATGGAATGTCGCTAACTGTTAGTTACAGTGGGAGTGACGCTCCTTTTTTAATGTTAATGTACCAACTCAGTGACCGAAACTTGGCAGTTTTCGAGGCACTTTCTGTGTTATTATGCTATCGGGAAAGATGTGAGGAGATTAATATGCCTAGACAAGCTTTACGACCTTGTGGTGCCATAGGATGCAGCAGACTAACTGAGCATCAATATTGTAATGAGCTGCTGGTTACTCCTTCTCGTTTTAGAACACTCTGTATTTACTGTGTTACACTTTTCCTGGAGTCCATCCTTCATTGAATATTGGTTGTTTTGGGACTACCATTGTAAATCAAGATCGGATGTGACTCCACTTTTTTGCTTTTCAATAGCCCACCCAAATATTATAGAACCAGCTAAAGCGCTACATTATTGGGTGGATAAACTACTTAAAAATGCTGACGAGAAATTATTGCTTACGAAAATCGACAAATGGATGAGGAGATGTATTCCCATGGTCTACAGGAAATAGTGAAAAAGGATAAGTACTAAATTACAAATGCTAAACATTACGGGATATCTTTAGAAGATCCTCGGGGAAATGCAAATACAAGAAAGAGCTACTGGAGATTCTCCAGTAGCTCTGTTCAGACAACCCTTACCGACGATGTCATTCGGAAACTATAGTTAGTATACTTCAAAGACTATTATAGGCAAGTGTTAACAAGGGAATCGTTGTGTGCCGAAAGGTACACAAGGTAGTTTGGGAGGCTGGCTACTCCATGAAAGGGTAGCTTATATTTATAGGCTTTAGTTTTTTGGGGAGTAAATTTGATTAAAAAGCGTGGTGGAGGAGGAAAGTTGCAATATCTTTGTAGACCTTGTCAGGTGTTGTAAATGCTGATTCTAAGTTAAACTCAGGGTTATTTAAAGGAGACGATGTAAAGTAATGGTTAAGATACTGGTAATTTACGACCTTTACCTTAGCGTTTACAAGTGCGTTTTCTAGGTCTTTAGCGTGATGGGGAAGGACCTTGACGTCTGAATCGCCTTGAAGGATTAAGACTGGACAGGCAACTTTACTTGCGTACTCTAGAGGCTTAACCTTTAAGTGATCTCTGAGGTATTTTCCAGTAAAACCAAGTGGAGTTGTCTCTGCCCCATTTTTGGCGAGCTCTAAGCTATTATTAACTATCTTTAAAACCTCATCGAGAGAGTTGATATCGTTGGCGGTTAGTCCAGGCAGATTCTTTTGCGCATTTAGCTGTTCTACCATAATCTCATCTAATGGGGTGCTCGGTGCAGCCATTAGAATGCAGTATGCAAGGTCATCTTCCTCAGCTGCTAGGATGAGAGAGATTATGCCACCTTCGCTATGACCTAAAATACCAATTTTTGATATATCAGCACGCTTTTTCAAAAACTCAAGAGCTTCTCTGGCATCTTGAACTAGAGTTTCGAAGTCCTGGGCCATGTGGTCGCCTGTACTTTTTCCTATGCCGCGATCATCAAAGCGAAGAGTGCCAATTCCTAGACTAGTTAGGGTAATACTTAAGTTTTTGAACAGACTGTTAGTCATCTCAGGAGGCGTGTTATTGTCTCTGTCTTGGGGACCTGAGCCAGATAGAAGGAGTAAAACCGGGAAGTTCGCCCTATTTGCAGGTATATTCAGCTCACCATGTAGGAGATCGTCTCCACGTTTTAGAACTGCTGTTTCAGAGGTCATTTCTACTTTTTCTTCTTCTCTAAAGACCTTAACCCAGTCTTCATGAATAACATCAATGTTTTGCATCGGGATAGTAAACCGGATCATTTTTTCTTCTGAAAAATAGCCAATTAAAGCTAGTTGTGAGATGTTTACCTGCCGAATCTGGGTTTGGAAAGGTCCGTTTTGCCAAGGGCTGTAGATAGCTCTTACTTCCGTAAGCTGAGACGGAATTACAAGCTGTTCGGGGGCATCTGAAAATACATAAGACCAGAGATAAAAGGTGTTGTTTTCTAAAGGATATAACCCCTTACCCCTAAAGGTTCTACTTTGATTGGCTACAGTAAATGTAGCAGAGTCTTGTAAAATCGTACCAAAGATATTCACCTGTCCATTGATGTTGGACTGATACTTACTAGGTTTACCATCTATAAGAGTTAGGGTTTGATTATAGGTAAGTTTTAACCCAGATATATTCATAGTGGTTTTGGTAATGACTTTGTTCTCGATAATGGTTACTTTTTCGCTACCAAGTAGGGCATCACCGGAGTAGATCAGATATTCTTCGCCAAAACATCCTAAAGAAAAAATTGCTATAAGAAGAAAGATATAGATATGTTTCACGAAAAGCCAGCTCCTTTCATTAATTTCTACGGCAATAACAGGAAAAAGTTTCGAGGGGAGGACAAAAATGTATTACTTCGATCATTTCAACTTTGATGAAGGCTTAAATTTTAATCTGATTTACTCAGAAAAAGGCTTAGTTTATTTAGGAATCGATGAATATCGTCCGCCGGATTTTGTCCCCTATAAAAACGAATTAATTCAACTTGCCTATCCGAGGTTGCGCCTGGATTTACTTAGTTATTTCCAAGGAGAAAAAACCGAATTTGACTACGATTTAGATCTAAGAACGACCTCGTTTAGAAAGCGTGTTTACGGTGAAATTTGTAAGATCCCTTACGGTAGAGTGTGCACTTATAAAGATATCGCTTGTCTGATTGATAATCCTAAGGGACAACGAGCAGTTGGGCAGGCTGTAGGAAGTAACCCTCTACCAATTATCGTTCCTTGTCACAGAGTTATAGCAAAAAACAGTCTTGGTGGTTTTAGTTTAGGATTAGATTTAAAACGGAAATTACTGAAAATAGAAGGCTCGAGTTCCGACTATTATGATAACAGAGTAATCTAATGAAACAGAAATTACTATTGACTATAAAGATGAAGCTGTGTTATTCTAAGAACAAGTTTAGCTTAGTTTAGAAGAGATTAGAGGAGATGAGTTTAGATGAGTAGAGAAAAATCTACGACTCGTGATTTGGCGCTTGCAGGTTTGATGATTGCAGCTGGTGTTGTATTGCATTCGTTCCCACCGCTTCTTGGCGGAATGAAACCAGACTTTGCGTTGATTATGTTAGTTCTGTTTGCCCTTTTGCGTAGAGACAAAAAAATCACTATTGTTGCAGGGCTTGCAACAGGTATAGTTACGGCTCTAACAACTGGTTTTCCTGGTGGGCAGATTCCTAACATAATTGATAAGATTCTTACCACTTTTGTTCTGATGGGGCTAACAATGTTACCAGAGGGGTATGTAAGCACAATCATTACAACTATTGTAGGGACACTTTTTAGTGGAGGAGTGTTTTTGGGCTCAGCATTACTGCTTGTAGGCCTACCTGCTCCGTTTAAAGCACTTTTTACGACAATAGTGCTTCCTGCAGCAGTTATTAATACTGTTGCTGTTGTGATTTTATACCCTATAGCTGTAAAACTGTCGAAGATGCTAAGTCCAAAAGTCCCTGTTAA
>JAQVYS010000042.1 GCA_028708605.1 Bacillota bacterium | reverse complement strand
TTAAAAAAGCCCAAATTCTAAACAAAGGTATCATAAACAATGAAATTTCAACGATAATTTTCGGTAGACTCCAAGAAAAAGGCGTGCCTACACATTTCATTAAGAGATTAAATGAACGTGATCAGCTCTGTAAAAAAGTGACGATTTTACCTTTAGTGGTTAGTGTGAGAAACATTGTTGCCGGTTCAATGGCAAAACGCTTAAATATTAGTGAGGGAACAGAACCACCAAATGTTATCTACGAACTGTGTTATAAAAGTGATGACTTAGGCGATCCACTGATTAATGACCATCATGCAGTAGCACTTGGTGCTGCTTCATATGATGATCTAAAAGCTATTTATGAGCTTACTAAAAAGATCAACGAACTGTTAATTGAACTATTTGATTCTATTTGTGTCACATTGGTGGACTTTAAAATTGAGTTTGGCAAAACTGCTGACGGTCAAATTGTTCTGGCGGATGAAATTTCACCTGATACTTGCCGGCTTTGGGATAAGGAAACACAAGATAAGCTCGACAAAGATCGCTTTCGCCGCGACCTCGGGAAAGTAGCAGAGGCATATGAGGAGATTTTGACTCGTTTGACTATGTGACAGAAGGAGAAAGCTATGAACCAATATATTTCTGGAGGCTTAAATGAGGAATGCGGAGTTTTAGGTGTTTTTGGAGTTGAAAATGCAAGGGACCTGATGTATTACGGTCTGCATGCTCTGCAGCATCGCGGACAAGAGGGATCAGGAATGGTTACCGGTAGCCAGGATCGCTCCATGAATCGAGTAAAGGGAATGGGGCTTGTTACGGAAGTATTAAACAGTGAAAACATGAAGTCTCTTTTAGGAGATATGGCAGTTGGTCATGTCCACTATAGTGTAGGAGAAGAAAGCGGCATAGAGAATGTACAGCCGTTTTTGTTCCATCATCATTCAGGAGACTTTGCCATTTGTCATAATGGAAGTTTAGTCAATTCTAATGAGTTGAAGAGATATTTGGAAGATCAAGGCAGTATCTTTCAATCGACTTCAGATGGTGAAGTTTTAGCTCACCTAATCAAGAAGGAAGATCCAACTAAAATTGATGTCACTGTGATTTTGCAAGCACTAAATAAGCTTGAAGGTGCTTTTGCCTTCTTGATTATGACTCGGGATAAGCTTTATTGTTGCAGAGACAAGTATGGACTGCGTCCACTGTCGATCGGCACCATTGATGGGGGCTACGTTGTCTCTAGTGAAACGTGCGTCTTTGAAGTAACTGGTGCAAAGTTTCTGCGTGACATAAAGCCAGGAGAGGTTGTTGTTATTGATGATTCTGGGCTAAAAAGCTTTGATTACTCAATGTTTAAACACCATTATATGTGTGCAATGGAATATATTTACTTCTCACGACCAGACAGTGACATAGAAGGCTGTAATGTCCATACGTTTCGCAAGGAAACAGGTAAATTACTCTACAAAAAGGTCCCGGTAAGAGAGGCTGATATCGTAATCGGTGTACCAGACTCAAGCTTAAGTGCGGCTATGGGTTACGCGGAGGCATCTGGTATTCCCTATGAGATGGGGCTGATTAAAAGCAGATATATCGGCAGAACATTTATTCAACCATCTCAAGAGTTAAGGGAAAAGGGAGTTCGGATGAAACTCTCTGCCGTATCAAGTATTGTTAAGGGAAAAAAAGTTGTTCTAATCGACGATTCTATAATCCGTGGGACTACTTCAAAACGCATCGTGGAGCTGCTTCGTGAAGCGGGTGCCACAGAAATCCACGTGCGAATTGCTTGTCCTGAAATGACTCATCCTTGCTTCTACGGTGTAGATACATCGAGCGCTGAAGAATTGATTTCGAGGCACCACAGAGAAGATGAGGTTTGTAGAATAATTGGAGCAGACAGTTTAGCCTTTTTGCCTTTAGAGGCTCTTTACAAGGCAGCACGTCGCAGTGAGCTTTGCACAGCGTGTTTTAGCGGAGACTATCCGACCCAGTTATACAGTTCGATAGATATTTAAAAAATGGTCAGGAGGTGTAGCTGTGGCAAACAACTATGAAAAGGCCGGTGTGAGTCTAGAAGCTGGCTACGAAGTTGTAAAGAGGATTAAAAAGCATGTAGCTTCCACCAATCGCCTAGGTGTAATGGGTGATATAGGTTCATTTGGTGGAATGTTCGATTTAGCATCATTAAACGTGATTGATCCCATTCTCGTTTCCGGCACAGATGGAGTGGGCACTAAGTTGAAATTGGCCTTTGAGATGGATCAGCATGACACCATCGGCATCGACGTTGTAGCAATGTGCGTAAATGATGTTTTAGCTCAAGGTGCAGAGCCGATTTTCTTTTTAGATTATATTGCTATTGGTCATAACGATCCAGAAAAAATCGAAGCCATTGTCAAAGGTGTTGCAGAAGGTTGTCGCACTGCAAACTGCGCTCTAATTGGGGGCGAGACAGCAGAGATGCCTGGCATGTATAGCGCTGGAGAGTATGACATTGCTGGTTTTGCAACAGGTGTAGTTTCACGCTCTAAAATAATCGACGGCTCTAAAGTGTCTGCAGGCGATGTATTAATCGGGATAGAGTCATCTGGCGTGCATTCTAATGGCTTTAGCTTAGTTCGCAGAATTATCAAAGACGCAGAATTGGATCTTAATCAATGCTACTTTGAATTGGATGCTAATAAAACTCTAGGTGAGGTACTTCTAACTCCAACTAATATCTATGTTTGCGAGGTACTTGATCTTATTAAGAAAATTGATGTTCACGGTATTGCCCATATTACAGGTGGTGGTTTTGATGAAAACATTCCTCGCATCTTGCAAAAAGGACAGGGGTTATTAATAAAGGAAGACAGCTTTCCGATTCTACCTGTGTTCAAATTCCTTGAAAAGTACGGTAAGGTGCCTCACAGAGAGATGTTTAACATCTTTAACATGGGAATAGGTATGGTGGTTGCAGTACCTAGAAAAGATGTCCTAAGAGCCCAAGAAATTTTAAAAGAGTACAACAGCAAGAGCTACTTGATCGGCACAGTTACAGCTGAAGAAGGAGTTACAATTGAACCATGAAGCATTTAGCCGTATTTGCCTCCGGTAGCGGATCAAACTATGAGGCTATTGAAAATGCCTTTTTAGACTCGAACAAAGAAGGCTGTTGTGTTTCATTGCTGGTTTCCGACTCTCCGAATGCTTTTGTGTTAGAGCGTGCCAAAAAGTTTAATAGAGAGACCTTTGTCTTTAATCCTAAAAATTACGAGAACAAAGAGAAGTATGAAAAAGACATTTTAGACAGGCTCATAAAGCATGACATTGACTTAATCTGCCTTGCTGGCTACATGAGAATCATTGGTGACACACTGCTAGAAGCATATCAAGGCAGAATTATCAATATCCACCCTGCGCTTCTGCCGTCTTTTAAGGGTAAAAATGGCATCGAAGATGCTTTTGATTACGGAGTCAAAGTCTTCGGGGTTACGATTCATTATGTATCTAAGGAAGTAGATGGCGGGAAAATCATTGCTCAAAGAGCAATTGAATACTACGGCAACAGTCTACAGGAATTAGAAACATACATTCATGAGATCGAACACGAACTATATCCAGAGACTATTAAAAAACTGATAAAGGGGAATTAAAATGAGAGCCATAATAAGTGTTAGTGACAAAACTGGTGTAGTCGAATTTGCTAAAGAGCTAGCCCTTCTCGGCTATGAGATCATATCTACAAGCGGCACAATGAGGGCTTTGCAAAGTGCTGGTGTTTCGGTCACAAATATCTCTGATGTAACTGGATTTCCAGAGATCTTAGGAGGTAGAGTCAAGACTCTCCATCCTATGGTGCACGGTGGCTTGCTTGCAAAAAGAGATGACCCAGAGCATCTAGCTGAGCTAAAGAAAAATCAAGTTGGTTTTATCGACTTAGTCTGTGTAAACCTCTATCCGTTTGTAAAGACCATCGAAAAAGAAGATGTTAAAATAGAGGAAGCTATCGAAAATATTGACATCGGTGGACCTTCTATGCTACGTTCTGCAGCAAAAAACTATCAGTCTGTAACAGTTGTCTGCGATCCTAGTGACTACAAAATGGTTATTGATGAAATTAAAGCCAAAGGAGATACAACACTAGAGACTCGTTTTAAGTTAAGTGCTAAGGCTTACACCCATACTGCTGACTATGATGCCGCTATTTCAACATATATGAGAGAAGCTGCAGGTCTTTCTGAGATTTTAAGACTTCGCTTTGAGCAAAAGCAGGCTTTGCGCTACGGCGAAAACCCTCATCAAAAAGCCAAGTTTTATAGAGATGCAAAAGACTCTAGCTATAGTCTTGCCAATGCTACCCAGATTCAAGGCAAAGAGCTCTCTTACAACAATATTCAAGATGCGAACGCAGCCTTGAACATTGTTCGTGAATTTGGGACAGATATACCCTTTGCAGTAGGGTTAAAGCACATGAACCCATGTGGAGCTGCCATTGGAAATGATTTGAAAGAGGCTTGGACTAAGGCTTATAAAGGCGATCCAGTATCGATTTTTGGAGGTATCGTAGCTACAAACCAAGTAATTGGCCAAGAAGAAGCCAAACTTATGAAATACACAATCCCTAAAGAGGGGGAGGAAAAAGCGTCTCTATTTTTGGAGGTAATATTGGCTCCGAAATTTACAGAGGAAGCCAAGACCGAATTTGCTGAGCGTAAGAATGTACGCTTAATCGAATACACAATGGAAGACAGCTCAAAAGCTAGCCAATATGTTTCAGTAAATGGAGGTCTGCTGGTTCAGGATCAAGATTCAGCAACTAAGGAGATCGTTCCAGAGCTGACTGTTACAAAAGTGAAGCCTACAAAAGAGCAACTCTCGGATCTGTCTTTTGCATGGAAGATTGTTAAGCATGTTAAATCAAATGCAATCGTTGTTGTTAAAGATGGTGCGACTCTTGGAGTTGGTGCTGGACAGATGAATCGCATCGGTTCTGCTAAGATTGCCATAGAAAATGCACATCAAAACGGGTATAAAGAAGGCTTAGTCCTTGGTTCTGATGGTTTTTTCCCGTTTGGTGATACAGTTTTGTATGCTGCTGAAAATGGCGTGGTCGCAATTGTACAACCTGGTGGATCAATTCGTGACAAAGAATCAATTGATATAGCAGATGAAAAGAAAGTAAGCATGCTCTTTACTGGTATGCGTCATTTTAAGCACTGATGAAAGTTCTAGTCGTTGGAAGTGGTGGAAGATGCCACGCTATAATTGATGCCATAAAAAGATCCAAACCGACAACAAAAGTCTTTGTTGCACCAGGAAATGACGGCATGAGGGATTCAGCTGAGATTGTACCAATTAATGAAACTGAAATTGACAAACTACTAAAGTTTGCCAAGGAAAACAAAATTGATCTTACTGTAGTTGGTCCTGAAGCTTCTCTTGAAAAGGGAATTGTTAACCTGTTTGAAAGAGAAGGACTGAAAATCTTTGGACCTACAAAGGAAGCTGCAAGAATTGAAACCAGTAAAAGCTTTGCTAAGGAATTGATGGAAAAATATCAGATTCCAACTGCAGGCTTTAAAACCTTTGCTGAGTATGATGAAGCCACAGCCTATGCAGAAGCTTTAGCCAAAGCAGACTCTTTTCCGATTGTAATCAAATACGATGGACTTGCTGCAGGCAAAGGCGTTGTAATTGCTGAAACACTTTCTAGAGCAAAAGAAACTTTACGTGAGATGCTAGTGGAGGATAAATTTGGAGACTCAGCTGTAGTTATTGAAGACTACTTAGAAGGACCAGAGTTTTCTTTTATGTGTTTTGTAGATCGGGAAAACGTCTATCCTATGGTTTTGGCACAGGATCACAAAAGAGTTTTTGATGGAGACCTTGGTCCTAATACAGGTGGAATGGGAGCTTATTCAGGAGTTCCTCTAGTAACTCTAGAAGATGAAGCCGAAGCTTTGGAAAGGATCATGAGACCAGTAGCAAAAGCTTTAGTTTTAGAGGGCGTGCCTTTTAAAGGTGTCTTATATGGTGGACTAATAAAAACCAAAGATGGCATTAAGGTTATCGAATTTAATGCACGCTTTGGCGATCCCGAGGCAGAGGTTGTGCTTCCTAGGTTAGAAAGTGACCTATTAGCTGTATTTTTCAGTGTAATTGAAGGTAGCAAAGTAAGACTTCAATGGAGTAAAGATTACACAGTTGGTATAGTTCTTGCAAGTAAGGGTTACCCCCAAGACTATAAGAAGGGTTACCCCATTCGGTGTCTAGAACATGTTGAAGGTCATGTTTACCACATGGGCACAAAATTTGATGGCCAAGACTATGTAACAAACGGTGGCAGAGTTTTAATCGTGGTACAAAAAGCAGACACACTCTTTGAAGCGCAACAGAAAGCCCTTAAAGATTGTGAAAAGATCGATTGTGCGAACCTTTTCTATCGTAGAGATATAGGTTCCAAATCATTAATTAAATGATGGAAATAAAAAAGTGAAACGTTATAGTGATAAGGCCTGAAACCAACATTTATTCCTTTTAAGGTTACAGTTTAAAGCTTCGGAAAAGAAAAGGCAAAGCTAATACCTAAAATAATGGTCTAGCTTTGCCTTTCTTATCTAAAAGCGGATATAAAAAACCAAAATCTGATAATTTTAAGAATGCCAAGAACCACTATAGTAAAGTATTTACTTTCAAGAAAGCAATTTTCTATCCATATGAGAGTGTGAAGGAATTCGGTAGATTTACGTAGGAGCATGCTGGCTTTTGTAGAAATAAGTAGCAAGGTGTACCCCCTATTTATTATAAGAAAAAATCGGAAATAAACTTTACTCCGCTTACTTACTTGACATAAAGTCAGTACTGTGGGACAATGAAACGAAATAATATGGGCTAGAGGAGCGGTAAGCATTAGTACTTAGTGGAGGCGGCAGCCAAAGAAACTAGGGAAAGGGGAATACCGCCGAAGTTTAAATAGGGCACTATTTTTGCTGGTTAAGCAGTTAAAAACTGTTTGACTGTCACAATATTTGTGATGCGCTAGCTTGTTTGACCAAATTGGTCGGCAGGTTAGCTGCCGACTTTTTTTAATTCCAGGAGGTGGCTTTTGTGTCTAAGTTAAGAGTTGGTGTAAGCGGCGCTGGAGGACGAATGGGCAGAGAGGTTCTCAAAGCAGTTTCTTTAGATCAAGACCTGACTCTAACTGCAGCCTGCGATCCTGCTTTTGCTATGGAAGATGCAGGAAAGCTCTGTGGCTTAGAGCCAAACGGTGTTTTAATAGATGCTTCTTTAAAGGATGCTGTTCTAAAGGCTGATGTTTGGGTAGACTTTACGAGGCCTGATATAGTCAAGGGAAATATTACACTTGCAGTAGAAGCAGGCAAACCTATAGTCGTAGGGACAAGTGGTTTAAGCGAAAGCTATGTCACATCCTTAATGACTAATAATGTTGGAGTTTTGGTTGTACCGAATTTTGCTATTGGTGCAGTACTTATGATGCAGTTTGCGAAAACTGCACATAAATTCTTTCCGAATGTAGAGATCATCGAACTTCATCACGATAAAAAAGTCGATTCCCCATCTGGTACTGCAGTAAAGACTGCAGAGATTCTAGGAGCAAAAGATGATGGCATAGAGGAAGGCCCTAGAGGCTTAAATCTTGATGGCATTCATATTCATAGTGTTAGACTTCCAGGCCTTATCGCTCACCAAGAGGTGATCTTTGGAGGGCTAGGTCAAATATTGACTTTAAGACATGATTCTATGGATAGATCTTCGTTTATGCCTGGAGTATTGTTAGCACTAAAAGAGGTCAGTAAATTGAACGGTCCAGTCTACGGACTTGAGCATGTTTTAGGACTGTAACTCCAACCCTTTACCTGGCATATAATGTGTTGGCTCCGGTAAAGGAGGAAAAGAATATGGCTAAAATTGTCTTTTTAGGTGGCGGTAAAAGAGAAGAAATATTAAAAGAGGCAGTTTCAGAGCGATTTGAAAGTGTTTTAAAAATCGAATCTAAAGAAGAATTTTCTAAGCATCTAGAAGACATCGTAGAGTGCGAAATTCTAATTGCTCCAATTAGCAATACAGACCAAAACGGGCTTATCAAAGAAAGCAAGGATCTTTCTTTACTCGATGTGTTAGATGTGATCAAAAGTGGCACATACCTTTTAATCGGTGTAGCCAAAGATAATATCAAGGAGAAGGCAAAAAGAGCTGAAGTAGAGATTATAGAGCTTGGCAACTATGATGCTCTAGCGTGGCTAAATGCAATACCTACAGCTGAAGGAACAATTCAACAAATAATGTCTAATACAGATACCACAATCGATGGTTCTGCTTTCTTAATCATTGGAGCAGGAAGGGTAGCCTTGACCCTTGGACAAAGGCTAAAAGCTTTAGGTGGCGAAGTTACAATTGCAGCCAGAAAACAGGATCAGATTGCAAGAAGCATAGCTTTAGGGATTTATGCAACCCAAATAGAATCTGTAAAAGGTACGTTTGAAGCTGTTGTGAATACTGTTCCAGCACCTATTTTAACGAAGGAGTTTTTTAGGCAAAACAGAACAACTTTATACGTAGAACTAGCATCAGATTCAGGTTTGTTAGATCCTTTACCAACTAAAATTAGCCATCTTGCTCTGCCAGGCTTACCTGGTAAATATGCCCCTAAAAAGGCGGGCACTTATTTAGCAAGTTCAATCCCTCCGCTGATAGCGAAACTGTTAAAATAAAGATCGGTGCCAAGGAGAGAACTGAACTTGAGATATGCTGGTCTAAAAATTGGCTGGGGTTTTACTGGCTCATATTGCTGCCTTGACAGCTTTATTGACTCAGCTAAAAAGGTTAAAGCTGAAGGTGCTAATATTCATATTTTTGCAAGCCCCACGCTTTTTAAAACAGATACTCGCTTTGGTAAAGGCGATAAATGGCGCAGTAAGTTACTAGAGATCTCAGAGAAGGATCTCATTACAGATATAGTTGAAGCAGAGCCGTATGGTCCTAAGATTCCTTTGGACTTAATGATCATCGCTCCGCTTACAGGAACATCACTTGCAAAGCTTGCTCTTGGTATCAGTGATACACCAGTTCTTTTAGCAGCAAAGGCAACTATTCGAAATGGTAAGCCTATTTTGCTCGCTATTGCGACAAACGATGGTTTAGGAACAAACGCTGAGAATATCGGTAAGTTGCTTAGGACAAAAAATATCTTTTTTGTCCCCTTTGGGCAAGATGACCCAATTAAAAAGGAACGCAGTCTAATTGCGATTTCAAGTAAAATACCTGAAGCAATAGATGCAGCACTTAACGCCAAGCAAGTACAACCTATATTAGTTATGCACTAAGGAGGAGTAGACAGTGAAGAAGATCAAAGTGGCAGTTTTAGGAGCTACAGGAGCAGTTGGAGAGGAGATCTTAGAACTATTAATTGAAAGAAAGTTTCCATATAGTGAGATTAAAGCTTTAGCGTCAAAAAAATCAGCAGGGAAAACTCTAGAGGTCAAAGGTCAGAAATTTATAGTAGAGGAAGCATCTCCAGAGGCCTTTAATGACATAGACATTGCATTTTTCTGTGCAGGTGGTAATGTCTCACTAAATCTTGCAGACGAAGCTGTAAAAAGAGGAGCAGTAGTTATCGATAACACTTCAGCTTTCAGAATGAATAAAGACGTTCCTCTTGTAGTTCCAGAAGTAAATCCAGAGGATCTCAAGTGGCATAAAGGAGTTATAGCAAATCCTAATTGTTCAACTATTATTATGGCGGTGGCACTAGCACCACTTGAAAAACACTTTGGTCTTGACAGAGTAATTGTTTCAACTTACCAAGCTGTTTCAGGTGCTGGCATAAAAGGCATGGAAGAGTTACAGTCTGAGGTTCTAGATCCAGATTATACGCCGCAGGTTTTGCCTGTGGCTTCCTTGCCAAAACATTATCAGATCGCCTATAATCTCATTCCTCAGATAGATGTCTTCGATAAGGAAGGCTATACTAAAGAGGAATGGAAGATGATCAACGAGACTCGCAAAATGTTCCATCGCGATGATTTAGGTATTACAGCAACTACTGTAAGGGTACCTGTAATGCGCTGCCATTCAGAATCGGTGTATGTGGAACTAAAGAAAGACTTTACCTTAGATGAAGTAAGAGAGGTCTTAGCTGGGGCAAAGGGGCTTATTGTTCAGGATGATATTGAAAATCAGATCTACCCTATGCCTCTTATGCTAGAAAAAGAAAATGACATTTATGTTGGACGTATTAGAAAGGACCTATACAATCCTAGAGGTCTAAACTTTTGGGTAGTTGGAGATCAGATTAGAAAAGGCGCTGCACTAAACGCAGTGCAGATTGGAGAAAGTATGCTTGCTGATTGAGGTGAGTGCATGCAAAGACTCTATGTAATGAAATTTGGAGGGACATCGGTAGCAGATAGAAAGATGCGCGATGCTGCGGTAGGCCATATTGTAAATGCACCTACAACACCTGTTGTTGTAGTATCAGCAATGGGTAGAAATGGGGCGCCATATTCTACAGATTCTCTTCGTGAGCTTCTGATAGGTGAAGGTGGAGAGATCTCAAATCGCGATATGGATCTAATCATGTCGTGTGGAGAGATAATCTCTGCGGTAATAATGGCTCAAGCACTAAAAGCCAGAGGCAGGAAAGCTAAAGCCTTAACTGGAGCTCAAGCTGGTATAGCTACAGATGGCAGATATGGGAGTGCAACTGTAACTGGTGTTGATGTTAGAACTCTGAAAAAATTACTTGAAAACGGAATTATTCCTGTTGTAACAGGTTTTCAAGGTGATTTTGCCGGCGATTTTACAACCCTTGGTCGAGGAGGTAGCGATACTACTGCAGCTGTTTTGGGCAGAGCGTTAGAAGCTGATGAGGTGCAGATCTTTACCGATGTAGAAGGAATCCTTACAAGCGATCCTGCGCTTATTAAAGAAGCTCAAATCTTACCTTTTGCCACTTACAAAGAGGTTTTGGAGATGGCACAGCTAGGAGCAAAGGTTATTCATCCAAGTGCGGTAGAGCTTTTAGAGAACGCTAGAATTCCCATTCGCATCTTAAGCACTTTAAAAGAAGGACCAGGGACGCTTGTTGCTGCAAATCTTGAAGGGAGTCCTTTTAGAAAGAAAAAGGTGGTAACCAGTGTAGCTGTAGCATCTCCTCGCTCACTAGTTTTACTAAAGAATAATCAGGCCGCAACGGTTTTTAAAATCGTAGCTGAAGAACAAGTTAGTGTTGATCTAATCAATGTTTCGCCTGAATCTATTTCATTTACGATAGATTCTCATACAGAAGAAAAAGTACAAAGTGTATTGCCAGATGCAATCATAACTGAAGGGTATGCTAAGGTTTCTGTTGTTGGAGCTGGAATGCGTGGAGTGCCTGGTGTAATGGCACAAGTTGTAGGAGCATTGGCCAAAAACAACATTGAGATTATAAGAACTGTAGACTCGCATACTAGTATTTCTTGTCTTGTAAAAGAAGAAGATCTCAAAGAGGCAACAAAGGCATTACACGATGCGTTCTTATTAACTTGAAAGGTAGGCGTTTCCCATGGACTTCGGTCGCATCATAACAGCCATGGTTACTCCATTTAATACGGATGGCCAAATAGACTTCGATGGAGCAGCATCTCTTGCTAAATATTTAGTAGAAAACGGCTCAGATAGTTTAGTCGTTTCTGGCACTACTGGGGAATCTCCAACCCTTAAGCCAGAGGAAAAGCTCGAACTTTTTAGGGCGATAAAGGAAGCTGTAAGTGTGCCAATTATTGCAGGATCATCTGGTAATGATACAGAGGAAAGTGTGGAATTCTCTAAAAAAGCCTCTGGAATCGCTGATGGTTTGCTTTTAGTTGTTCCATATTACAATAAACCTTCTCAAGAGGGGCTTTTTCAGCACTATAAAGCGATTGTAGAGGCTGTGGATAAGCCGTGTATTCTATACAATGTGCCAAGTCGAACCGGAAGAAACCTTGATGTTGCAACTATAACTAAATTGGCTGAGTTTGAGAACGTTGTAGCTGTAAAAGAGGCAGGAGGAGATTTAAGTCAAGCAGCTAAAATAAAATCAAATGCTCCTAGACTAAGACTCTACTCCGGTGATGATGCTCTTTTACTTCCGATGTATGCGATTGGCGGAGATGGAGTTATCAGCGTTTCAAGTCACCTAGTTGGGAATAAAATGAAAAAGATGCTTAATGTTTTTGAAAGTGGTGATGTTGAAAGAGCTGCAATAATTCACCGCGAGCTCCTACCTATTTTTGAAGGACTGTTTATTGTCAGCAATCCAATTCCTGTAAAATATGCTCTGTACAAAAAGGGTATTGTCAGAGAACTAGTCTATAGACTTCCTCTAACCGCGCCATCTGAAAAAGAAAAAGAGCTTTTAGATAAGCTTATGGAAGAATAAGCTAGAGAAGCTTAAACAGCCCCAAGGGGCTGTTTTTTAATGGATAAAATAAACTCCCTAGGAGATGCTAAAATAATTCGGTAATTGTGCATACCAAAATAGGAAATTTTACTACATTTGGACTAAGGATTATTGGGTTTTAGGGGTAAGAGTTATTGCCTTTCAAAAACTAAGTAAAAATATAACAAGAGAATATAGCCCTCAAAAAGTCGACTGGGTAAACATTAGTTGTCGCAACAAGAGAAATGGAGTATAATGAAAGAAGAGTACATGGAGCGACTTTTCATCAATAAACCCAAGTTTAGTTTGTTGGACGTTTACAAGCTTGTGCTGGGAAATTACCGGAGGTGGTAGACATTAGTCGTCGTTACAAAAAAAATACTGGCAAATTAAGCATCATTCCTCTTGGAGGATTAGGCGAGATCGGTAAAAATATGTACGTGTTAAATTACAATGATGAGGATATTATTGTAATTGATTCAGGCCTGATGTTTCCTGAAGAGGATATGCTAGGGATCGACTCGGTTATCCCTGACATTAAATATCTCGAAGAAAACAGAGATAAGGTCCGTGCAATTTTTCTGACCCACGGACATGAAGATCATATAGGTGGATTGCCCTATGTTTTAAGAAAATTGCAGGTTCCTGTCTATGGCACAAGACTCACTCTAGGTCTTGTTGAAGTAAAGTTGAAAGAACATCATCTTTTAAGAGGTGCCGATTTACGTGTTGTCAAAGCAGGAGATTCAATTACTTTAGGGGCATTTACAGTTGACTTTATTCGCTCTAGTCATAGTATTACTGACACTGTAGCATTAGCGGTCGACACTCCTTTAGGTGTGGTTGTTGCAACTTCAGACTTTAAGATAGACCAAACCCCAGTTGATGGCCAGGTAATAGATTATTATAAATTGGCTGAACTAGGTCAAAGGGGGGTACTATGCCTTCTTTCAGATAGTACCAACGCTGAAAGACCGGGATATACACTTTCAGAGCGTGAGGTTGGGAAAACCTTTGAAGAGGTTTTTTCACAGGTTAAGGGGCGAATAATAGTAGCAACCTTTGCGTCTAACATTCACAGAGTGCAACAGGTTATTAATGCTTCTTACGCTGTAGGGCGCAAATTCGCTGTGACAGGAAGAAGCATGATCAATGTGATCAATATAGCAAAAGAACTTGGATATATGAACATTCCAGATGGAATGCAGGTTGAAATTGATGACCTAGATAAATATCCAGGTAATGAAATAACCATTCTGACAACTGGAAGCCAAGGAGAGCCCATGAGCGCTCTTACTCGTATGTCGAAAGCTGATCATAAACGTCTTTCAATCCTTCCTGGAGACACTGTTATTATCTCTGCAACACCAATTCCAGGTAACGAAAAATTCGTCTCAAGAACTATAGACAACCTCTTTAAGCTTGGAGCGGATGTTATCTATGAGCGTTTTTCAGGAATTCATGTTTCAGGTCATGCTTCGCAAGAAGAACTAAAGCTTATGCTAAACCTAGTTCGTCCTAAATATTTTATGCCTGTCCACGGTGAGTACCGGATGCTAGTAAAGCATAAACAGCTAGCAATGGCAACTGGCATACCAGAAAAGGATATCTTTATCTCGGAGATTGGCGATGTTGTAGAATTTACAGCTAAAGGCGCAAGGAAAGCAGGTAAAGTTCCATCTGGATCAGTTTTAGTAGATGGCCTAGGCGTTGGTGATGTAGGTAATATTGTCTTAAGAGATCGCAGACAGCTTTCTGAAGATGGTATCTTGATAGTTGTAGTTACAATGGATAAGAAAGATCGAACTGTCAAATCAGGACCAGACATTATTACAAGAGGTTTTGTCTATGTAAGAGAGTCTGAGGATCTGATTGAAGAGGCTCTAGGAAAGGTTAAAGAGACTTTAGAATTTTGTCGCAAAGAAAACATCACTGACTGGAGTGCTATTAAAAATAACATTAGGGATGTACTCTACCGTTTTCTCTATGAAAAGACTAAACGTCGCCCAATGATTTTGCCGATTATTATGGAAGTGTAAATTTAGGTGAAGCTTTTTAGCTTCACCTTCTTTATTTTTTTAAAAATAGGACAAAATACGGCTGAGGAGGGAATTGTTTTGGACAATCAGATGAACCAGCCGATTTCAGCAATTAAAAACTTTGGGCAGCCGCAACTGCCACCTACAACACAAAAGACCCCTGAAATCTACTGTATGACTATAGTAGGACAAATTGAAGGACATCTCATGCTGCCTGTGAAAAACAAAGCTACAAAATACGAGCATGTAATTCCACAGCTTGTAGCCATTGAGCAAAGCGAAGATGTCAAAGGTGTTCTTTTAGTTCTTAACACGGTAGGAGGAGACATTGAAGCAGGGCTTGCTATTGCAGAGATGATCACTAGCCTATCTAAGCCAGTTGTTTCCTTAGTTCTTGGTGGAGGACACAGTATTGGAGTTCCTATTGCAGTTGCTGCAAACTACAGTTTTATTGCAGAAACTGCCACTATGACCATTCACCCAATCAGACTGAGTGGCTTAGTTATTGGTGTGCCACAGACTTATGAGTATCTTGATAAGATGCAAGATAGGGTTATTCGCTTTATTACCAATCACTCAGGTATTGATGAAACCAGCCTTAGGGATTATATGTTCCGTACAGGAGAACTCGTTCGCGATGTTGGTACAGTATTGGTAGGGAGAGAAGCTGTTGATGCAGGTTTAGTTAACTCTGTAGGAGGACTAAGCGAAGCAATAAACAAAATCAACGAGCTCTGTGGTATAAATAGAATTGAGCAAAATCTTTACGCTAATCAATTTAACTACCAACCTCATCATCAGCCTGCACCAAACTATGCAAGTCGTCCTAACCAACCCCAACATAGTAACATGCCTTTTACAAATCCCAACCCAGGGGGCATGTATAGCTAATGTTTTACACAGTAATGCCTCTAGAGGCTATTTTAGATGAAGAAGACCGCGTTTTGGAATGGAAAAGTGTCGGAACAGCGTCTTTGCTAGTAGAACCACTTGATGATGGCACCTATAGACTAGAGCGAATTGAAGGAGCACCACTTTCTTGGTACACAGACTACCAACCAGGAGATATTCTAAAACTTTAATATATTGTGCTTGGACTTTTTGGGCCGCTTTAGCGGCCTTTATGATTGAAATAGGGAAACATTGTTGTATAATTAAAGAGTATCAATCTAGATCAAATAAACTATAAGTGATGTGAAAGAGATGTTAAAAAAACACAAGCGTATAATTCTCTTGATCTTACTGGTAACCATTGTTGGTGGAGTTATTATTTGGTATAGATGGGAACATCGCACTAAGTATGTAGATGCAGTACCGCAAAACTTAGTTAGAATGGTACAGGCTGATGCCCTTTGCTATAGACTAGAAACGACGTTTTATGCACCGGCAGACGGAAAGATTGAGCAGTTAGTCAAAGATGACACTAGAGTCCCTGCCAATACAGTTATAGCTATGGTTGGCTCCTACCCGATCTATGCTGAGACGGCAGGCACTATCTCTTGGCAATACGACGGTCTAGAGCAGATGCTTGGGCCAAGTATAATCATGGCTTTAAAACAGGATTTTTTAGGAGACTGGGACAAACCCTTGACCGAAGTAAGGTCAGGTGACACAGTCTATAAAGGAGATATAGTTGGAAAGTTAGTAGATAACTACTCTTGGTACTTAGTTGTTTATTCAGATGTCCAAGTCTATAGAAATGAAAAACTACAGATTGAAATCGGCAAGAACACCTATAAAGGTGTTGTTGCTGAGGTATTAAACGACAATCGTTTTAGCGTTGTAATACAATTTTACAATAGTGACGTAGCAGGTTATAGAGTTTTAAGGAATGTTAAAGTCTATAAAGAACCCCTGAGGGGTATTATCATACCTCAGGAGCTTTTAATTGAAGCTGATGAGGCAACATATGTAAAAATTAGCTATCGAAATAAAGAAAGAATACAACCTGTCAGGGTTGTTGGTAAATGGGATAAAAAAGCTGTAGTTGATGGACTGCCTCAAGGTTCTTTTGTTGTACTTTCGCCTGTAAAGTAAGAGGTGTTTAGATGACAATCAAAGATAATTTAGAAAGACTTAGAGATAGTATAGAGAAAATAAGCCTCTCTTGTGGGAGAGATCCTAAGGAAGTTAAACTTTTAGCTGTTTCCAAAACCTTCCCTATCTCTCTAATTAATGAAGCAAATGATGCAGGGCAATTGCATTTTGGTGAAAGTAGAATGCAGGAGTTCTTACCAAAATACAAAGAGCGCCCTGATCTTCTCTGGCACTTTATTGGTCATATTCAGAGCAATAAACTTAATAAACTCCTGGATACTGAGGTCTTTATTCATTCGTTAGATAGTGTAGAGTTGGCTGAAAAAATTAGCGCTAAAGCGATAGATAGAAAAAAGGTCGTCAAGGTTTTGTTACAAGTAAATATTGATGAAGATCCTGCAAAGTTTGGTTTTATGCCGGCAGGTCTTTTGCAAAATATAGAGAAGATTTTACAATTAAAGGGAATAAATGTATCTGGACTTATGACTATTGGTGCTCTACACGAGAGTTTAAAAGACACTAGGGCGAGTTTTGCAGAACTTCGAGGATTAAGAGATGCCCTTAGCGAAGTAACTAAACAAGAATTTCCAGAGCTTTCAATGGGAATGAGTAGTGATTATCGTGAAGCAATAGCTGAAGGAGCTACCATTGTCAGAGTTGGAACGGCGATTTTCGGCAGGCGTTAGACAAATGGGGAGGTGTGGGAATGA
>JAQVYS010000041.1 GCA_028708605.1 Bacillota bacterium | reverse complement strand
TGATGTTTTTACCTTGCTTTGAAATCAACCATTTCAAAGCGTTATGTGCTTTTTGGGAAACTTCATAACTGATAGTAACTACTTCACTTGCATCAATGAAACGTCCCTTAAAAGTAAGATAAGAATCTTTTTTTGATGAGATAAGCTTTGCATTATCACCTTTTCTACGCAAACCTTTAGCATGAAAGGATGCCAGTTTTTGATCCTCTCCCGTAATATAGCAGAGTCCATACTCATTTAGGATTTGATTGTTAAACTTAATAAACGAGTCAAAAACCTCATAATCATGCCATACTTTAGTGTTTACTGTACCAGGTTTATAAGTATTAAAACGAACAAATACTTCTGGCTTTAACATTTTGCCGTCATCATTTAACTCAATAATGGAAGCTTTAACTAAATCCTTAACTAAAGTGCCTTTCTTTACATATTCGTAAATCGCCCTAATTCTAGCACTAGAATAAGGAGAATTTACCCACTTAGATAGCTGACTTAAATAGTCCTGAAAAGGTGTATTTTTAGCTTTAACAACCCCACCAAAATCTTGGAAATCACCTGCGACATACATCAGTTTGTCATGAAGAGGATGAGGAACGACATTGGCTGTTCTAGAAGATGACGCCTCGGTGCAGGGGATTGTTGTAGTCGCATCATCTTTGTCTACTATCTTAGCTTGATAAAAATTACCAAATTCATCGACGGTTATCTCAATTTGGGCTTCTTGGGTGGTATGAGCAACTGGCAGTAGCATGTATTCTTTACCTGACTGGGACTTATGTGTTTTACCCACTTCACTGATGTTTTCTTCATAGGTTTGGTACAAATCGTTCATCCATCCCACTTTATTCATCCCCTTCTATCAAAAGTTCTTTCTCCAGTTCCTCAGCCGACTGAATAGTGTCTTTAGTGAAGTTCTTTGGAGAAAACTCGGAAAGAGGTCTTAAAATCTCACATTGATCTGGTCTGATAAAATTGATATAGCCATTTTCTAATCTTACCTTCCACAGTCTAGTTTCCAGTCTGTCACCTCCGGTTTCATCTGGGTAATTTATGCCATGCACCATTGTCCCTAAATCAATAACGCCATTGTAGTTGTCATAAAAACCATTTCCAGAACCAAATTCGGTGGGAATAATATAGCCTGGACATTCCCGTGTTCCTAGAAAAACATCTCGTCTGCCTCCAGCTTTAAGACATCTTTTCGCAATATTATGATGCTTATGTTCATTACGATCGAAAGCTAAATCTGGTCGGTGAAGGTTAAAAACAAAATGAGCCCTGACCTGATAGCGCACTGATTTTAAGTAAGTATAGTTGGCTAAAGTATTGCCCCCGCCATATTCAATAGGCCTAACACCTTTTGACTCCATTTTTATTGCGTTCATGACTCTAACTTGATCAACTATCCAGAGAATTGTTGGCTTCCAATAGATCGCTTCTACTATACCTTTTAACGCTTGATAGGTCGGTACTTGGTATGAGAGTTTTTCTCCTCCCATCTTAGTAACTGGATCGGTAAAAAGAGCGTAATCGCCAAAAACCTCAAACTCAATTTGGTTTCTCATATTTGTCACCTCCCCTTAAGAACCTAGAAAACTCATTTTCCCTTGATCTTTAATACAAATTCCTAAGTTTGAGTCATAAGCATTCTCTCTTAGTACAAACACTAGCTGATCCATTTTGGGGATAATAGACCGCTCTTTACAGAGTATCTGAAATTCATAATCAAAGACATTCACCATATATTGCTGGGAGTTTCTCAACAAGCAATTTGCTTGATCGATATCGATATTTTCATTTAAATCTGCTATGAGTTCTTTGCCGTTTCCATAAGGTACTAAAACTGGTTTAGTTTTTTGATCAATAACTCGAAAATACTCCCCAACTGTTCCCAAACTGCTGAAAATCAGCAACGGAAAGAGTTGGCCTGTTTTGTCTTGATAGTATTGTTTATACTTGTTATTACCTTGTAGTAGAGAATAGAGTGTCTCATTTAATGGCTTGACATAGTAGTCTAACTCTCCTTGCATTTCCGTATAGTAGTTTTGAAAATAAAGCTCCATGATTTCAGGTGAAAACAAATCTGATGTTAGATCATTGTTCCTTTTGTCTATTAGTATTCGTTCAGCAATTTCGCCTCCGGTTTTAATAGCCCTCAATCTCGATAGATTTTCTTCATTATGGTTAATTACATACACAGATTTAAGCGTGCTTTCACCATGACGATTGCATCTCCCAGCAGCTTGAGCAATGGAGTCTAAGCCAGCTAGCGACCGTATTACACAGTCAAAACTGATATTAACTCCAGCTTCAATTAACTGTGTACTGACGCAAACAACTTTCTCATGATTTTCTAAATGCTTTTTCACTCTGTTTAAGACATATTTGCGGTTTGCAGCACACATCGAAGTACTTAAGTGATAGAACACTATCTTCGAGTCCTTTTCTTTACAATAAAGTTCTTGGTAAAGCTCTCTTGCCACTTTTTTGGTGTTTAAAACTACTAACAAACTGTTTTCTTCTTCCATAATATCTAAAGCAAAATCTGCAATTTCACTTGTACTCCATCCTGCAGGCTTAAGCTTATCGATAACCTCCACTCTTTTGAAACTATCTACAACACTACCTAAATCTTGAATTATTTCTCCATCGATAGCATCTATACTGCGCTCTACAAAATCAAGTGCTGGTTGGGTCGCTGTACAAAGCAAAATGCTACACTTACAAACATTTTTTAGAAAATTTAAAGCCGCATTAAACATTGAGATACATTTAAGCGGAACAGACTGAACTTCATCAAATATTATTACGGAATTTGCTAAGTTGTGAAAACGCCTAATATTTCTCGTTCCTTTAGCATAAATCACATCTAAAAATTGAACGACTGTAGTAAAGATAATTGGTGAATCCCAGTTATCTTTTACCAGCTTATACTTTTTAGCTTTTTGGTATGAAAGCTCATCTTCTGGATTTTCATCGATAAACACATTAGAATGATGCTCCAAAACCACATCATACTCTTCTAAAATATTACGTACTTCATCGGCATTTTGCTCAATTACGGATGTATACGGAATAACATAGATTATACGGTCTTTTCCATGTTTTACAGCATGTTTTAGAGCATACCGTAAACTAGATAGAGTTTTCCCTCCACCAGTAGGGATAGACAATGAATAAATACCCGACTTTCTGTCTGCAAATAAGTCACATTCCTTAGACATATGGTTTCTCAGCCTAGTAATTGGGTTCAAAGCTTCACACGTGTTTAGCGAGTATAAGTGTTTAATAAGAAGGTTATAGCAGCCTTCAAACAAATCCTTAGAATAGCAGTCTGCTTGTGGCAATGGAATGTTTTCTTCAAAACACCTTGCATCAGTCCGATCTGCATCAATAAGACAACTAAAAAGATACTTAGTTAAAAAGCTTATGGTTAAAAAACAATCCCTCGAGCTTTTTGAATTTTTCTTAAGGATTTTTTCTAGTTCAACCTCGCCTTTTCTTAATACGTTCGAGATATAACTATAAGAAAAGCTCTCAAAAACATCTTGTTTTATTCCTTCGTACTCTAAAATCTCTTTTTCAGTCACTCTTCTAAGATAATCAGAACTCCCGTCCAGTGATAAATAATCTAGCAATCCAGTATGATGAGATAAAATAACATTAGTTACGATTTCTGTAACCATCTTTCTCGGGACTGAAGTAGCATTTTCATGAAAACAATGATACAATAACTTGCCGCCAGCAGTAGAGTGATCAACACTTCCCCGCCTTGACTTGGAGTCTTTGTCTCTATTTACTTCCGATAATATGTAATCGCTAAATTCAGTGCTAAGCTTACCAATATCATGAAAATAACCACTAATAAATGCCAGATGTTTAGCTCCTATCTTATTGCCAAGTCTAGAAGCTAGCTTTGCTACATTCCTAGAGTGTTCACGAACTGTTTGAACTTGTCCATCTTTCTCTCGAATATGAGCTATATGATCCACACAAACCCCCTCCAAGGTATTTTTATGTGCTATTTTTCGAAACGAACCCTCCTAATCCCAAGTTTCGCACAATTATATAAAATTCCTTTACAAAATCACAAAATACTTTTTTATATGCGGTTATGAAGATAAGTTCGATTATTGTGATAATTAAAAAGAACGATTGTGACCTTGAAGAAAAAAACAGGCTTCGAGACTCACCACAAACAATATGATGTGTCTAAAAGCCCGATTACCTACTGCCTTTTCAGCCTACTATTTATAGAATCTTAACATCAACACCACAGTGTTCGTGCCTCGAGTTTAACAAAAATCTTAATGGCACGAAGTCCTAAAAGCTTTCCTTCAGAAGAATAACTCCGATGATTTTAACCAAACCCTTCTAATCGAATATTTAAGTATCGGAACTGCTAATGTCTCTACAAATGTTGACTTCATCAGGGAGATTTCCTAGTGTTCAATTTAACTTCTCTGCTGTTTTTAATAAATCAGCTTCCTTTTCAGAGGATAATGTTAAGGAGCTTGTGTAAATACGATCCGTCATAGTAGCCTTTAAAAAAAGTCCTAAGCTATGCCTTTCTGGTGGGTGTTTTTTTCGTGTTTCAGCAACTCAGTTTGTTATTTCTTTAGTTATTGACAGCTTCGATGCTTACAACTTTAAGTTTGAGTGAAGTTGTTTGGTAATAAGCTTACGCGATTTTTTAAACAAAATGCCATCTTGCCAGAAGGAGATGCTTTGATGTGTCGAGAGTAAACAACACACTCCATCTAGACTAATTGATTGTTCTGTAGTATCACCTCCAAACTTTTAGAGGGTTAATTTTACTTAATTGCTAACCCCTAACAAACAACAAAACAAACATTAACCCAGCAAATAATTGCTGGGTTTAACAAATCTTGTATTGTAAAGCAGTTTATTGTTTCACTTTTTCTCCTACCAGTCAGCATTTAAAATAATCGTCTAGCGAAAAAGAGTAGCTTCTATGATCAGTTTCTTTTTGGTCTCTTAGAATTTGAAAATGACAGCCAAGCGCCATTGAAATGGGACCGAAGATATTTCCCCATCACCATAAGTCTTAACCGCACTTAACTCTAGCTGAATCGAACTAGGAAGTCGAAGGGTGTAAGCAGGTCTAATCAATCCACTTTTTTCTTGCGTGCCGTGCAAAACAACTAGATCAACGGAACTATCAAGACTAAGATCATAGCCTAGGCGACCATAGAGGTAGTGTGCCGCCTTGATCTCTTCGTCTGATGTTACATAAGGTGTAAAAAGCGATCCCTGACCTCGATAAATGTATTGCCCTTGGACCAAGAGACCTTTACCAAGTGGCAAGGTATAATCCCCACCAACTACCGCTTGAAGGTATTTTTTATTAATAGAAAGTGGCTGCCTGATTTCGAGTGCGCTAGTAGATTCTTCAAAGGGCTTTGGACCACCATAGGTCAATTCACTCCAGAACCCCACTGGTCCAAAGGTACCCGTTGTAGCCAGACCGCCAAAGTATTGCTTACGATATTTCCCTTCCAATTCTACAGCGACGGGAATACCTAATTCAGGATGGACGGTCACAACCATCTCCAAACCTGGCAAAGGTTCATAGCCTGCAAAGAAACTAGCTTGCATATCTATACCCCCAAGCTGTGTTTCTGCCCTCAAAGCCCACTCAGTGTTTGTTCCAAAACCGTCTGGCTTTGCTGTAGCATCTAAGGCTACTAAAAGGACCTCAGCTTGAGGATCACTTGCCAACATCATCTTGCGCATTTGGCCATCGATCACTTGAGGAGAAAAAGCTGGGATTACCACACCTGTAACAGACCAATTCGACCCATAATAGGTTGCCTGCCCAGCCCAGATTGGCTCTCCACGTAGATCACCACTAAAAAGAGCAGAGCTACTCAAACGACTAAAGTAATTGGTCGGATTGAAGCCATCAGCAGTACCCCAACTAATTACTTGCTTTCCCCCAGTATAATCCACATTCCCTAAATAACCACGAAACCATAGTTGATCAATGCCTATTTTCCCAGTCTGCTCTATCCATTCTCGCCAAGCACGTGCAGAGAGATGAACTCTTCCTCCATCTACATTATCTTCAAAAGCTATATGAAATCCTGTCTCAGTGGATGTACGCACTGCTTTCAGATTATCGCTGTCCCATTCACAACCTAACCCATACTCGAGTTCTCCTTTAAGGGCAGAAGCCAAACTAGGTAAGGTAATAATGGATACTAAAAAAAACACTACCAGCTTTTGAATCTGCTTCCTAATCATGTTAACCACCTTTCTATGTCACTATTTAGCGACGCAAATAGCGAACTGTAAAAACGTCATCTTCTAAAGCTTCTTGTGTGAGAGATGCAATCTCCAAAAGGGTTCTAGTTCCTTTAACATTATCTTCCATAATCACACTATGGGGAATCATATCCCCAGAAACGGGTTTAAAAGCACTCAGTGTTAATGTCTTTGTGAGAGAGTTACCTAACCCGAAAAATTCAACACGCACTGGCACTAGCTCTTTCTTCCAGACCCACATCTTGATTTTTGCATATGCTGCAGATTGATTTTGAGCAGTCAAGTCTAATACATAACAATTTACATCTTGCTCTTGTTGATCTAAAAGACGTTGTACGGTATAGTCGTTATCTCTAGCAAAGTTACCCCCTATTTCATCAAAAGTAAAATCGGTACCCATAAACGAGTCCTTTGTCATATGAGATGCGATACGACGCTCACGACCTAAAGCTGGAAGATAAAGCCACATTTGATCCTCTTGACCCTTCTCGTGAATAGATAGGAACTTAGTTCCCCTTACATCGGCAGGAGCTAAGTATTCTAAAAATTGCTTATCTGCTCCCTCTTCGCTTTTTAGAAAGACCCTCAGTGAAAACTTTCGCTGAGCACCTTTTGCATTCTCGGTAATCATCGTCAACTCCGCCGAACCAGAACCACTGAGCACCGAACTAAAACTTAAATCGTCAAGAATCTGCTGCCCTGTAAGTTCCTCGGCTCGGACTCCAACACCAAAAACTAAAACCAAACTAAGCAAGATTAATAAACCTTTTTTCATCTTGTTACCTCTTCTTTCTTATCTTTGCTAAAAACCTTAAGCAACAACGGAATCACAAGAAGAGCTGCTAAAGAACTGACTATCATGGTTATTGAAATCAAAAATCCGAAGACCCCTATCGCCCTGAAATGTGAAAACACCAGCACAAGAAAGCCCATCACTAACGCTAAGGCGTTATAGAAAATACTCCGTCCAGCTGAAATACCGGTTTTTTCTAATGCTTTAGCTACAGTCTGGCCATCTGCCAATTCCTGCCGGTAACGACTAATATAATGGATTGCATAGTCCACTCCAATTCCAATGGCTAGACTTGCAATAACACTGGTAACAGCATCCAAAGGAAGACCTGCATAGCCCATAATTCCAAAGTTTAGTACAACAGTAAATAGTAAAGGAATTAAACTGAGTAATCCCAAAGCCACGGATTTCATGAGCAAAGCCACAATGATTCCTACGGCAATTGTTGAACTAACCAAACTAGAGACTTGGGTTTGTACGTAGCGATTCATCAAGCGCATCATCACCTTTGGAGTGCCAATCAAACGTACCTCAAGATCGGATCTAGCATCATACTGTTGAGACAAATAGTCTTCTACTTGAGTGATTACGCTACTAAGCGTGTGAGCATCTAAGGTTTTCATCTGCGCAGTAACTAATGCTCGACTATAATCATAGCTAACCAATGTATCAAGTCCAGATCCACCTTGCATGGTAAAAAGTAATAATTGTTGGGCTACTCCCTCACGAGTGTCAGGTAGCGCATAGAACTCCGGTTCACCATCCCAGAGAGCCTGATTGAGTTCTCGAACCACATCAGCGATAGAAGTAGCGTGGTTAATCGTTTCCCAAGAATTCAAATAATCTTCAATAGCAATGAGTTCTGCTAATACCTTTGGGTCCTTGATTCCATCCTCTTGCCCAGTATCGACCACCACAGAAATCTGCATACTTCCCCCAAAAACATCCTCAATAACTCTAGTCCCTTTTTTCACCGGACTAGACTCACCAAAGTAATTGACGATATTGCTTTCTAGAGTAAGCCGGGTGGCACCAAAAATAAAAACCAACAGTACTAACAAAGCCACTATAGCTAACCGTCGTGAATAGACTATAGCCCATTTTGTAAAAGTATTAAGAAGAGTGGTCAAAAGCCCCTTACGTTTATTAACTTTTACTATCCGAAGTTTGGGTTCCTTAGCTAAAATCAATAGAGCTGGGACCAAACTTAAGGATAACCCCATGGCAATCATTACACCTAGGGCAGTCAATACACCAAATTCCCGAATCGGATGGACAAAAGCCGTAATCAATGAGCCAAATCCGACAGCTGTGGTTAATGCGGCCATAACCACGGGAGAGGTTATCTTTCTGAAGGTGTCTTGTAAGGCTTCACGTTTGCCCAATCCTTTGGCTAAACCCTCTTGGTATTTGTTTAAAATATGAATGCTTGAAGCAATCCCTAGCGTCACCAAAACTACGGGTATAATCATAGAGATCATGGAAACTGGTATTCTCAGTAAACTCATTATTCCCATAGTCCAGATCAGACTAGCACCCACTGTAGCCAAAGGAACAAAAACGCCGAGAACTGATCTAAACATCAAATACAAAACCAAGATTATCACTAAAACTACAAAAGGAACCAGTTTAAGAAGGTCTTGTTTCATGGCCTGTTCTGTATAATGCAGCACGTAGGCATCTCCCACGATATGAATCTCCTCTGGACCTTTAAAACCAACTACTATTTTCTCAATTTGGCTAAGCAACTGACTGCGCTCGGTATTGACAGCTGATAAGTCCAGAAGAAGGGCTGCGCCGCGTCCATCAGAAGTTATTAAGCGTTCTGCATAGGAACTAGCGAGAATATCTTCTTTAAATTGGGCAATATCTTCCGGCGTTTGAGGTACTAAAGCAACCATAGGCCGAATCTCTATCCCAAAATAACTGCTTTCTACAATTTGAGCATTGAACGGACTTTGCACTTCCTCGACCCCAGGAAGAGTTTCCAGTTTTTCTGCCAAATCAGCGATTTTTCGTAGTGTGGAAGGACTAAAAACATCTTCGCCCTCAATAGCTATAAAAAACATCTCTTGAGAACCAAAATCATCCGCGATTTGTCTTAAGTCTGCCAAAACTGGATCGTCGTCTGGAATCATTGCATCAATACTGGCATTAAAAACCAATCGAGGAAGGAAACTACCTGTTAAGACTGTGATCAGCAAGACTATTGTAATCACAATCCAAGGATGATTCAGAACTGCATTTGTCCATTTCTCCACTCTGTTCCACCTCATTTTTTATTTCAATAGCATTATCTCCGTAAGTAGAGTTTGCCTCAATCGGACGTCCGTCCGAATGGTGTAATCTCATTGTATAATACTTTGCCAATTATGCAAGTTAATTTTTGCTTTTTGGTTGTTAGTGTATTTGAACCTCTACTTCAATACTTGTCGTTTTAAAAACGAATTTGATTGAGCTTTTAGAGAGGTGATAGATGGCAAAGCATGTAATAGGTGAACTGTCTACCAAAAATGACAGTTTCTAATGCAACCCTGCATATTTTTTTGCTATTGCGACATAGTTTGAATGTCAAAGTCCTCTATATACCAGGTCGGTATAGGTTTGTTCATTTTATCAAACCAGGACAATACGTCCTTTGCTTGATTTTTCATTGTAACGATTTCTTTTTCACCAAACGGGATTGCCCAGTAAATTGATGAAAGCGTGTTACTTGAGATGTAAAATGCCAATAACTCGAAAAATTCACTAGGTGGTTTACTCCCAAAATAGCCATTAAGCTGACCAGTTGCAAAATGGGGACTGACTGTTGCACTCCAAACAATTCGATTAAATTCTTCCCATGGATCACCGAAATCCTGGCGATTGAAGTCAATGATTGAAAGCGTATTATCAGGGGCAATAATCATATTGCCAACATGATAATCACCATGCTGGTAGCACTGTGGTCTATCAGATAATAGATATCGGTTATTTTCAATATAATTGATAATTTTATCGTCCCCACTAAACTTTATACCACAAGCCTTGTATTTTTCTATTTTATAACTTGTTTTCCGATTGAAACGGCTACTCCATGCTTCTTGTCCTTTTGGAGCAGGAATAGAATGAATCAATCTTAGTATGTTACCTGAGTTTACTCCGAGTTCATATTGTTCAGTTTCTGTCAATCTTGGTAAAACAACCTCAGCGTCTTCACCGTCACACCAAGTAAGCAGCGAATACACTTTCTTGCCTTTATCACAAGTCCCAAAGTCCAATGGTTGTGACATTGGGACACCCAAAGTCGCAAGCTGTTTCATCATCTCAAACTCAGCTTTTTTTCTGCTATAGTGGGATATGTCTGCAACACGCAGGAGCAGTTTTCGCCCTTCTGTGGTTTCAATGTAATATTTTTTATCATTTGACCAACCCTTATTAATAGGTTCGATTTTTAGAAATGAATTATAGCCTATAATGTTTTTCATACACTCACCTTCTTTCCATTTTCTTTAGAGTTTCATACAATTACTATGTTTCTCTGTAGCGTTAAAATGACAGGTTTTTGTCTGCAAATGTTCATTAATAGTTGTCTTAATCCTGTCTGCAGTTTTCTTTGAGTAAAGTAGGTAAAGTACAGTCAGAGCCTTTTTCTTCTCGGGAGGTGACGTATCTCCACATGATAGCTCTGCCAACTCGGTTATTACAATGTACTTAGGCTAAATATTTAGATCTACACTGTCTCCACAACTCTACGAACGTTATCCAATCTACTTACTCAATTCTAAATCAGATTACAATTCTATTTCCATCCTAATATGTTCCCACACCCATTTTCCGATTATTTAGTTTGATTAGAAAAGCCGGATGTAGTCCAATAAACCTAGCAAAATCAAGGCCTATAGCCTTGATTTCAACTTGACTACCATCTCACCGTACGTTAAGAAGGTAGAACTATTGTCTTTCTAGCTGTACGTTTTCAGCGAAATGTCCTTAGCATTTTGGCCTTTTCGGTATACAGAAACACGTCAACTAGTTTTTTGCTATTTATTAGACAACTACCATACAAAGAAACGAGTCTATGCGCTGTATCCATTTATAACTCTAGTTAAGTTTTAATGAGTCTACTTACTTTGCCTACGGCAATACTTTTTCTCTGTTTTTTGTCACTGCATCTTCTTTAGAAAGAAGATGCTTATAAGACTTATCGATAAGTATAGCCCCAATAGGTGCAGTGATGATAATAGACATGACCGCTACAGTCAACACAATATCTCCGCAATAAAGCCCCATTGCTAGAGGAAGTCCACCAATAGCAGCTTGCACAGTAGCTTTAGGCATATAAGCAAAAGCAGTGAAAACTCTTTCTTTATAATTTAGATTTGTATTAATAAGACTAACAAATACTCCTGCCATACGGAATAGTATTACTCCGGCAATTAGAATAACTGATAGAACCCCTGCATCTAAAGCATAACCTATATTTACAGTAGCACCTACTAGTACAAATAGAAGTACTTCAGCCCCAACCCATAATTTGGAAAATTTGCCGGAAAGACGTTTAGCAACTTCTGATTTCTTCTGTTGAATAGATGCCCCCAATGCCATTACCGCTAGCAACCCTGAAAATCCTATTATACCTGACATGACATGTTCTAAAGTAACAAGTAAAAACGATACCGAAATGATTATAATCACTTTGTCTGTATCCCTAATATGGAGTTTGGTAAACAGGAGTGATAAAAGAAGGCCTGCGATCACACCACCTACTAAGCCAAAAACGATTGCTGTAGGTATAGTTAATAAATGAGTTGGTGTGATGGCTCCGTTTTGAGCTAGTCCAGTAAAGGCCGTAAAAAGAACTATTACGAAAACATCATCTACTGATGCTCCTGCCATAATCATTTGCGGGATACTTTTAGTTTTACCATAGCCATTTTCCATTAGAGCCAACATACGTGGTACAACAACTGCAGGTGATACAGCAGCAACGACCGTCCCCATAATTGCCGCATCTAGGAGCGAAAGTCCCAAAAGTTTCGGCGCTAGAATTAACATACCGAGAATTTCAAAAACCGCCGGAACAAAGCAGAGCAGAATCGCAGGACGACCAACCCTTTTTAAGTCTTTAATATCGAGACTAAGCCCTGCTCGAGTTAGAATAATAATCAAAGCAATTTGTCTCAAATCTTTTGAAGCATCCAAAATTACAGGATCAAGTAAATTCAACACATACGGTCCTAGCAAAATACCTGTCAATAACATTCCTAGTAACTTTGGCAGTCTAAATCGATCAAAAAGTTTCCCAAACGCCATCCCGCTTAGAAATATTAGTGCAAGTGATAATAGCATCGAAAATCTCTCCCAACTTTACGCAAGTAATAAAAAAAGCCAATGAGCCTGCGAATTTTATCTGTCGCAGAAGTCATCAGCTCTAAAGGCGGTTTAGGTTTTAACCAAGGGAGAACTTCATTCCCATTTAGCAACTTTATTACATATGATCAGGTTTGTCAATGGGTGGAAATAATTCCAAATCAGTCAACCTGTTAGAGAAATGGAAGATCAGTGATCGTAAAATTCGAGTGTTATGTAATTTTAAGGTGCGATAGACATTGATCAGAACCGGCTGATGCTGCTAAACGAGTTGATGCAAGGGTGGTTAATCGTAGATTATACTTTTATCATGCTAATTGCCCAGGCAGTTTCTTTTTTTCTTTCGGTGAAAAGTTAACATCAAATTTTTCAACTTCCGTATCCTTAACCATGTAACCTTTTGGGTCTTTAAACGTCCCTGTTACTCCTGAAAGATAACCTGATTGCAATTCCTTAACCATAAAGAATGGGGCCTCTTCATCTCGAGAAACAGCAGCATAGTAAATATGCATAGAATAACCACTGACAAATCCAAATCTATGATAATAATCTGGATTTCCTGTAATTGCGATCGCTCCACAACCAAGTTCCATCGCTTTTTCCAGTGTAAAACGAATCAGCCCACTACCGTACCCTTTGCCCTGACACTCTGGTAACACACTGATCGGACCAAACACCATAATCGGAATAATTCGCCCATCATCACAAGTTATTTCAGATCTGCAGTACATGATATGAGCCACAATTCTGCCATCTTCCTCAATAATATAATCTAGTTCCTTAACGAATTCAGGACGATTCCTGAATTGATGAAGAACGTAATGCTCCACACAGCCAGGACGGTATTTATTCCAAAAAGCCTCTCTTGTAAGATTTTCAACCTCCTTCCAATCCTCCTTCTTTTCTAAACGGATAATGCAGCCATTTTTTCCCAAAACAATACCCTCCTTAAAAACTAAACTCCAAAAGCCAGGGAAAGTTTCTTAACCCCAAAAACGTTCATCAGAAATATGAAATTTTTATTTTCTCATCATCAATAAGTAAGTCTACTAAAACGGACTATTGGTCTTATTTACACTGAGCGTTAGGCAGTTTTCCCTATTTTGTCCATATACTATAGAAAGATCTCTAGGTCGTACAACCATAGTATCAATTTCACACTTTGTCATAACTATAGTTGGTACAAAACTATAGAGCGCTAAAGACACGAATACGTTCCCGTAGTCTTCCTAACTTTTTTGCTATCAAGCATGGTCTGTGCCCTTTTTCTAACCAAATTCTGATTTTTATCTGTTCTCCATAAGTTAGGTGTTTGCCTTTAAGGTATAAGCGATATGATCTATTAGGTTTGAACTTTACTAGCGTATTAGAGTAGAGCAACAATTTACTGCTATGGGTGAAGTTAACTACCAAAAGCTTTCAATGAAATCACAAACTACATTAGAAGTCAATACGTTGATTGTTAGAAACGCAAGAACAGTGAACAAGCTTAGAAAAACGAGGATCAACTATAATGAAGCCGTGTGATCTAGATAGCTTTGCTATATTCTTCTACTACCTCTCACCTTTAGGAGGTTTTAGCTTTTATAAGGGTACCTTGTAGTATCTACGTAAAATATGTACGTGTGTAAAAAAATATGTAGCATTATTTATTCCACTTACTCTATCTTTTGGCACTGTCTATTGCCCTATCTAACTTTGAATTAGTAAGGGTCTTCAGATTTCCCAAGAGTGGTGACTATCAGTAGTAAAAGATTGTACCGATCTAAACAACAAAAATGTTCTCTTTTTCAAAGAAAACCAGTGTATTTTCCTTACTTTTATAGTTCAAAACAATAAGCAGCTCCACAAACCGTTATACATCAACAGTTTGTGGAGCTATACGTTTTTCTAATAATGTATATACACTTCGAAATGTCTTTTGCAATTTTAGAATCTGTTAGGATGGAATTGCATATTCCTTACGGTCTTGAAATTCTTGAAGTTTCCCATCATTCCAGTTATTTATCGGACGGTAATATCCGGTTATGCGACTGTAGACCTCAGTATCTCTCCCGCAAATTGAGCAGATTGGTTGTTCTCCAGGCAAATATCCGTGTTCCTTGCAGACGGTGTATGTTGGACTGATGGTATAGTATGGAAGTTTATAAGACTCTGCAATCTTTTTCACCAGCCTTGCTGTGGACTTCCAGTCTGGCATTTTTTCGCCAAGGAACACATGGAACACTGTTCCGCTCGTATATAGCGTTTGTAGTTCATCTTGAATATCCAATGCCTGAAATATATCCTCAGTATAACCGACAGGTAGATGGGAACTGTTTGTGTAATAAGGTGCATCTTCAAGTTTTCCTGCTGTGATAATATCAGGATACTGCTTAATGTCATGTTTCGCCAGACGGTAAGCTGTCGATTCAGCAGGAGTTGCTTCTAGATTGTAGAGGTCTCCATACTGCTCCTGATAGTCAGATAGGCGTTCACGCATATGATTGAGAACATCCTTCGCAAACTGCTGAGTATTCGGATCAACAAGATCAGCTTTGAGCCATGAAGCATTCAGTCCTACCTCATTCATACCCACCAAACCAATTGTAGAAAAATGATTTTGGAAAGTTCCAAGATAGCGTCTTGTATAAGGATACAGACCTGCATCAAGCAATCTAGTGATTACATCACGTTTCGTCTTCAGAGATCTAGCTGCTATATCCATCATAGAATCCAAACGACGATAAAACTCATCTGGTGTCGCTGACATATAGGCAATCCTGGGAAGGTTAATGGTCACAACACCTATTGAACCGGTGCTTTCGCCGCTTCCAAAAAAACCTCCACCTTTTTTTCGAAGCTCACGTAAATCTAAGCGCAAACGGCAACACATGCTCCGTACATCGGAAGGCTCCATATCACTTTTGACATAATTTGAGAAGTAAGGTGTCCCATACTTGGCGGTCATTTCAAACAGCAGTCGATTGTTCTCCGTATCCAACCAGTTAAAATTCTTCGTAATGGAATAAGTCGGAATCGGGTATTGGAATCCGCGTCCTTCATGATCCCCCTCGATCATGACAGTAAGAAACGCTTTATTAATCATGTCCATTTCCTTCTGGCATTCGCCATAAGTGAAGTCCATCATCTTACCCCCGACAATAGCAGGTCTATCAGCTAAATCCTTAGGAACCGTCCAGTCCAGCGTAATATTAGTGAAAGGAGCCTGTGTTCCCCAACGGCTAGGCGTATTAACCCCATAGATAAATGATTCGATACACTTTTGTACCTGGTTTTGATTCAAACAATCCGTTCGAACAAAGGGAGCCAGATATGTATCAAAAGAGCTAAATGCTTGGGCTCCCGCCCATTCATTCTGCATAATCCCTAGAAAGTTAACCATTTGATTGCATAAAGTGGCAAGATGCTTGGCTGGTGCAGAGGATGTTTTTCCATATATGCCTCCCAGCCCTTCACTAATTAATTGCTGAAGTGACCAACCTGCACAATATCCTGTCAGCATTGACAGATCATGTATGTGCATATCCCCGTTTCTATGTGCATTCGCTACCTCTTCGTCATAAATCTCAGAAAGCCAATAATTAGCGGTTATGGCTCCACTGTTAGATAGTATTAGTCCTCCCACAGAATATGTAACAGTAGAGTTTTCTTTTACACGCCAGTCCTCGCTCTTAACATAATCATCCACAACTTTACGGTAATCCAACAATGTGTTCAGGACATTTCTAGCTTTTTCATGCTGTTTGCGATATAGGATATAAGCTCTTGCTACCTTTGCGTATCCCGCCTGGATTAGTACAACTTCCACTGCGTCCTGAATCTGCTCAACTGTGATAACAGACTGATTAACATATGGCTCAAATTCTGCTGTTGTCCTCAGTGCCAGCAAGTCTAGCACTGAATCTTCGTAATTTACTGACTGTGCCTCAAAGGCACGCTGGATCGCATGGTGAATTTTTTCGATTTCAAAGGGTACTAACCGTCCATCTCTTTTTTCAACTTGGTATTTCATAACTGTAACAACCTCCATTATAAATGGCGTGATTTGTGTTATCCTCTTAGTTGAATCCCTGGAACTAGCCTTAGCAATTCTCGCCTAATCTCGTCCATTTCTTCATTAGAATAAGCTGATATTTTTGTCTTATTATTCGTATAGTCACACATTATTGGTCCTTTCCTCACAAATGACTGAAGGAACCAACGTTCCTGGCTGTTTTTTCCATAATGGAGCGACTCTGCCATTAGCAAAAGTACTTCGATTGAGTGTAATTCTCTCACAACAGTCGTCCTAAGCTCATAGGGAACCCGATTTTCTCGTAAACAATTAAGGCTCGCGCGCCAGGCATTGTAGTAGCTGTCTGCAATTGTTTGATGCTCTGATCTGCTCAAACCGACAGTTTCCGCAAGATTTTCTCTGTTGTTTTTGTAGTCTAGTGCAACATAGTCCACCAGTCCATTATCGATCAATTCTCTTAGTTTATTAGGCAACAAGCCATTCGTATCAAGCTTAACCTCCAGCCCCATTTCTTTAATATTGTGCAGAAAACCCTGTATATCATCCTGTAGTAAAGGTTCACCACCACTAACTACGACGCCGTCCAGTTGACACTTCCTTTTTTCAAGATAAGAAAGGAATGTAAGGGTCAGTCTTTCGCCCTCAACATTACTGTTTTGGCCATTTGAAAGAACAAGTTCTGCATTATGGCAATAAGGGCATCTCAACTGACACGATCTCGTAAAACACATTGCTGCTACACGACCAGGATAGTCTTGGAGCGTCAACTTCATACTATTCCCGGATAACTGCCGGTATGCCCGCCGATTATTGCTATTCCCAGCTTGTCACATTCCTCATCTACTT
>JAQVYS010000113.1 GCA_028708605.1 Bacillota bacterium | reverse complement strand
CTAGACTTTGAGAGATACTATACTTAGTTGTAGGTGGTCTAAACCAGACTGCCCGAGTTTCCTTAGTCTTAGAAGGTAGGCTATAGAGGTAAGCATCATTGAAAAGCTCAAGAGCCTCATCAAAACTGTCATAAGCTCTGCCTAAATTGCTTGACAAAATCTGCTCTTCAAGGTTTATAGCTTTAAGATAGAGCTTCTTTGTGTCTTCGGTAAGTAAGAGAGGATCAACCTTGTTTTTGGCCTTTTCTAAAACACTGAAGTCTACAGTAAATTCTTTTAATGCATCTAAAAAGAGTTCCTTTAGTGGAAGATTGTTAGCATCATTGATTGTTATCGAAGGAAGACCAAAGACTAAAGCTTGGTTGTTGAGACTCACTGCCACTTCATCTGATTGATATTTTGCAAGTGGAGTTGATCTTCTCTGGTTAAAGGTATAAGCAAGATCGAAAGGGAGAGATGCATTTGGTAGATTAAGCTTGGCATCTGCAAGTGGTGTAAGTTCTCTAATACCTAAAGTAAAGGCGAGGCTATCATCATCTAACGTTGAAGTGCCAGGCAGGAGATCCTTCCCTAATACGCCGCTAAAAATTACCATTTTGCCATCTGTCCGCAGGTATCTTTTAAGAGTATCTACTAAGGGCTTTTCAAGCTTCTCGGCTTCGTTTATGATAACTACATCAAGGTGATCTAAAACAAAAGATAGGTCTGACAGAGAAAGTGACAGATAGGAGACCTCTGCCTCACTTAGCCAGTCCATAATTGCATAGTCATAATCGCCCACAACACCAATACTAGGTTTAGCAAAAGCAAAAACTGAAATAAGTAGTAAAAATAGGCAAACAAAAAGTTGTTTATTCAATTAAAACACCTCATATTTAATTCTTTAGACCTTTTGTATTTTCTTATATTAGTAGTCAATACCTTCTTCTTAAACAGGAAAAGATCACCTAAAGGTAGCCAATAAGAGAGTAAAGAATCTAATATATATGGAAAGCTTTGTTTGCAGGAGAGAAGGTGATATCAATGGCAAAAAAGCCGCTTAGAAAACGATTATTAAAAGCATTTTTATTAATGTCAGCTCTTTTGATCATCGCAGCTGGAATAGGCTTGGCCTTTTTAGCTAAGGATGTTTACAGTCATGATTTAGAATTTAGGTTTAAAAAGCGTAGCGCAATCTATGATAGGCACGGTGAACTTGCAAGTTATGTCTATCAAGAAAACCGTGAATATATACCGATTGATATGATACCAGAGGATCTGCAAAAAGCTGTCATAGCGATTGAAGACAAAGCTTTTTGGACTCATTATGGAATAAATGTGAAAAGTATTGTCCGTGCTCTTTTAGTAGATCTCAAAGAGGGAGCTAAGGTACAAGGTGCAAGCACTGTTACTCAGCAGCTAGTTAAAAATATGTTTCTTAGTCATGACAAAACCTGGACTAGAAAGATTAAAGAAGCAGCTCTTGCTATAATGGTTGAATCTCACTACACCAAAGAAGAGATTCTGGAATATTACCTTAACTTAATTTATCTTGGACCTAATGTTTATGGTGTAGAGGCTGCGAGCCAATACTACTTTAAAAAACCAGTGAACAAGCTAGATCTTGCAGAATCCGCACTACTTGCTGGTATTATTAGAAGTCCAGGCAAATACTCGCCATTTTTAAACTTAGAGAACGCCTATCAAAGGCGCGAATTAGTTTTAAGGGTGCTAGCAGAGGACGGTTATATTACCAAGGAAGAGGCACAAAAGGCGGTAGAGCAAACTATCAATACTAGCCCAAACCAGAATAATAGTGCCCCAAACTACTATGTATCTGAAACTCTAAAAGAACTAGGAAATTTGGGATACAGCTATGAACAATTACAAACTAGAGGTTATAAGGTTTATACTGCTTTGGATTTAGAAGCGCAAAGCTTAGCAGAGAAGGCAATAAGTACTACAGTTCCTGTAGGCCGTATAGATAGCAACAATCTTTCTCAACCGCAAGCTGCTATGGTCGTATTAGATGTTGAAACAGGCGGGATATTAGTCTTAGTTGGAGGAAGAGGACAGGACCACTTTAATAGGGCTACAATGGGAAGAAGGCAGCCAGGCTCTACACTAAAACCGTTTATCTACCTTGCTGCACTACAAAAAGGGCACACCGCAGCAACCTTGGTTTCTGACTCGGAGATTAAATTTGAAGGTTGGTCTCCAGGAAATTATGACAATCAGTATTTGGGCGATATAGCTATGGGCTATGCTTTAGAGCGTTCACGCAACATAGCAGCTATTAGAGTATTAGCCGATGTCGGGGTCGATAAAGTAATAGGTTTAACCAATCAGTTAGGGATCCAGTCTATTACAAGACAAAATGACCGGAACTTAGCTTTAGCATTAGGTGGTCTTACAGAAGGTGTAACACCGCTTGAAATGGCTGGTGCTTATGCGAGCTTTCCAAGAGGCGGAACTTATATTAAGCCTTACTTTGTAACAGAGATCGTTGATGAAAGAGGCAATACTGTTTACAAGAAGGATCTAGAACCAAAAAGAGTAATGACCGAAGAAGAGGCTTTTATGATTCTAGATATGTTACGTAACGTTGTTGAGTACGGCACAGGAAGATCTGCAAGAATTTCAAGACCTGCAGCAGGCAAAACCGGTATTGCTGACAACTATACTAACGCATGGTTTGTAGGCTTTACGCCTGAGATAGCCTCGGCAGTATGGATTGGCAATGATAGACAAGCAGAGCCAATGCAGTATGGGAATACTGTAATAGGCAGCTCGATGGCTGCTACCGTTTTTAAGGATTTTGCAACTGACTATCTGAAAAAATTCCCAGTAAAAGAGTGGAATATGCCAGATACAGTTACGCGAGTTAGCATTGATGTCTATACAGGCAAACAAACGGAAAACGATGCGGTTTTAAGAAGGTATTACGCATTTGAAAAAAACAATCTTCCTGACAAAGACAAGGTTGGCTTTATCAATGAAATTACCGATAGACTGCAACAGTTCTGGCAAAGATTATTTGGTTCTTAATAAGAAAAGAAGGCTCCCAAAAGGAGCCTTCATCGTTTTAGGGAGGACAATAACATAACCCTAATTGGTTTATTTGACAAACTCTAACAAGCAAAGAGTTGAAACGTCTAGGAAGGTTGCGCCTACGAGAGGACTGAAGGTGAACCATTCACCATCTCCAGCTCCGGTTAGATAACCAACGTGACGTGAGAAGTTTACTCCCCATTCGTCTCCTACATCTGGCCACATATTGAATACGTCATATGGGAAAGCCATTTCTACTACCCAGTGGTCATCATAGATCTCTGCCCATACGTCCCATCCAGCAGCAACGACTGAGCGGATACCATTAGGATTACTTACAAACTGTTTGTAAGTGGATGCAGGGTAAACAGTGTCGAAGAACAATTCAACGTCGTCTTCGTCAACCCATACAGCTCCGCCATCGTTAGCGATGGTATTAATAAGTGTGCTCTCATCTTGGTAGCACTTAAAAGCAACATAGAGATAGTCATAATCCCATGCTACGTAAACTTCGGTTTCTACACCTGATGCAGGTTTGCCGTTGAGGTTGTAATCTAATGTAACTTTGCCGCCCTTTTCTGCAGCCATAGCCCAAGCTTCGTCGTCTAATTTGCCATCAAGAACAGGAGCGCTTTTAATAAAAGGAGCGCTTACCATGTCTGCAGCTAAAGTTAATGAACTTACAGCCAAAATCATAATAACGACTAATAACCAACTCTTTTTCACGGATATACCCCCTCTAAAAAATTGGATAGCGAGTTAGAGGCTATTCTATCCTCCCTAAAGTTAGAAGCCTCACTCTAATTATTTATTTCGCATTAGAAAAGGTAAATCCTGCATAAACAATTCATTAGTCAGAAAATGAATTGTTGTGTGTCGATTTGTATTATAGTCACTAGCGTGTATTGTTTTGATTTTAAGTCTAAAAAAAGGGCTTCTAAAAAGAAGCCCTAAGATTCGGGAGGAAGATTATTGTTCTAAAATCTTATCTAGCAAACTCTAATGCACATAGAGTTGAAGCATCTAAGAAGGTTGAACCTACATAAGGACTGAAGGTAAACCATTCACCATCGCCAGCTCCTGTTAGAAAACCAACGTGACGTGAGAAGTTTACTGCCCATTCGTCTCCTACATC
>JAQVYS010000004.1 GCA_028708605.1 Bacillota bacterium | reverse complement strand
GCATGATTGAAGACAGGCATTATAAGTACCAGTTCGTTATTATGGATGCAGATAATAACTCAGTTTTGGACATTTTGAAAACAAGGCACGCTGATTTTATTAAAGAGTATCTTAGAGAAAATTACCGCACTCCACTTCATGGCATCTATCACTAGCCGCTTTGTCATGCGCTTTGAGATAGCCCATCCTATAATTTTTCTTGAAAACAGGTCTATAACAGTCGCCAGGTAGAGCCAGCCTTCTTCGGTGGGCACATAGGTGATATCGCCAACCCATTTCTGTCAAGGTGCTGAGGCTGTAAAATCCTTTTGCAAGAGATTAGGCGCTACTGGCAGAGAGTGCTTCGAATTCGTCGTGGCTTTGAACTTCTTAGTCTGAATGGCGACTAAATTCAATTCTCGCATAAGCCGCCGAACTCGTTCATTACTGCACTTTATCTTATACTTTTTCCGGAGACGTTTCTTGATCCGGCGATGACCGTACGTGCTGCCCGATTCATGGAAGATCAGGCAAATCTTCTCTTTGATGTCCATATCTTCGATTTCTAGCTTAGATAAGGGGCGGTTGACCCAGTCGTAATACGAGCTCCGACCAACCTTTAAAACACGGCACACCTTCTTGACAGAAAACTCGGAGCGGTGGTCCCAAATGAACTGGTACCTTATTTCCCGTCCTTGGTGAAGATGGTCATAGCTTTTTTTAGGATTAAGTTCTCTTCTTCTAGGTCTTTGATTCTTTTTTTCATTTGTCGAAGCTCATCGTCGGCGGGATGGAGCTTACCCTTGCCTGGAAATACATCTGAGCTGGCTTTTCCAAACTTCCTGACCCAAGCACGAACCGTTTGAGGAGTAACTCCAATATCCTCGGCCACTTGTTTTGGGGATTCACCCAGTTCATCGACTAAGCGTACTATTTCTCGCTTATAGTCATCATCAAATCTCTTATGGTACTTATTCTCTGCACGATCCCAGACACGTTCTTTCAACTCATTATAGATTTTTTATACGTGTCCGGCAAACCCAGTACAGTCTATTTATGTCCCATGCTCGTTCTTTTAGATCTTCTGTGATAGAAAATGTCGAAGGAGATCTTGAAATGAAGGAGAGTTTCTTGTCTGCAATAAGGTTCAGATTGTTTTTTGTAATAAGAGCGGAGTCGGCAATGTACGGAATGTTGCCATAGCCTTTTATCATCCCGTCGATTTCCCTTAAAGTCTCCTCATTCCACTTTTTATCAGACATATTTCCACTTACGATGTCACAAGAAAGAGGGATCCCTTCTTGATTTACGATCATACCGCAAAGAAATTGCTTGAGTTCTGGATGACCATCTTTGCTATGGCCATGAGCTAACTTGAAACCATTCTTTGCAACCTGAAGATAATCGCCCCAGACACTTATAGAGGTTGTAGCTGCATGAAAGCTTGATGTTGTAATCTTTTCAGCTAGTGTTACTCTAAGCGAAATTGCAGAAAACAACTTATTGACTCCAACGTCTGAAATGCGATCTAAAACTCTTCCGAGTCTATCATCGATAAAGTTTTCAGGAAGAATGCCTTCTCCAAAAATGGCTTCAGTATCAAACTACTCAAAGTACTCCGTTACCTTATAGAGAGGGTTTCGTTGATGTAAGATGCTGATTATTAATCCAGCGACAATCAAACCTGGTGAGTTTTTCCATTGGGTTTGATCCCACGTTACCTCGTTGTTAATTAGGTCAACTAAGCCAAGTTGATTAATAATGCTCATCACTAAATGCTGATTTTGGTAGGATTGTATTGGACTGTCTATAACGCTACGCTTTTTCACATAGACACCCCTCTCAAAAGAATCGATAAAAGGTGGTTCTAGAGGGAGATAACAAAGTTCTTTAAACTCTACCTATAAATAATGAATTTATTTTTAGAAGGGTGCGGAATGTAGGTTATAATGTATATGCCCCCCCCAATAGGGGGAGGGGGGGCGAGTCTGGTTCTTTTTCCAAATGAGAGAGATAAAACTAGCTCGATACTCTACTGGAGGTATAAGATATGGAAAGTACGGATAAAACTAAGGTTCTAAACCTACTTAAAACATCAAGAGGCCAAATAGAAGGAATAATTAAGATGGTTGAAGATGACAGATATTGCGTCGACATTTCAAAGCAAATTCTCTCTGTTCAAGCTCAGCTAAAAAAGGTTAATTTACAAATAATAGATCAACATATCAAGCACTGTGTAAAAGCAGCATTTCTTGAAGGTAGTGGCGATGAAAAGGTTAATGAGATCATCGAGCTTCTTGATAAATATATTAAATAGCCTAGATAATCTAGGTGTTTGGTGGTGACAGGCAGTATGAAAAAAGAGACATTAGCTATAAGTGGCATGACATGTGCATCTTGTGCAAAAGCCGTGGAACGCAGTGTGGTAAAGATAGATGGTGTAAAAAATGCAAATGTCAATTTAGCCCTAGAAAAACTTGTTGTAGAGTTTGATGAATCAAAAGTAGACTTACCTGACCTCAAGAGTGCTGTTATGAGTGCTGGCTACACAGTGGAAGAGGCATTAGACAAAAACTCCAAAGAAATCGTAGTGCCAATTGAAGGTATGACTTGCGCTTCCTGTGCGAATGCTGTGCAAAGGTCTTTGAATAAACTGGCTGGGGTAGAAGAAGCATCGGTAAACTATGCCACGGAAAATGCCAAAGTAATTTACGATCCAAGTAAAACGAGGCTTTCTGAGATCAAAGAGGCAATTGATAAAGCTGGTTACAAAGCGTTAAATATCGAAATTGGAACAGCAGTTGATAGTGAGAAAGATCGTCGACAAAAAGAGATCGAGACGCTATGGAAGAAGTTTATAATAGCTGCAATCTTTACTGTTCCACTTTTTTATATATCAATGGGGCATATGGTAGGATTACCTCTACCAAGCTTCATCAATCCTGATAGAGTCCCATTAAACTTTGCCTTTGCGCAGGTCTTTTTGACACTACCTGTGATGATAGCAGGCTATAGATTTTATACAGTTGGGTACAACAGGCTTTTTAGACTTGATCCAAATATGGATTCTCTTATAGCAATTGGTACGAGTGCAGCATTTGTCTACGGAATCTATGCGATTTTTCAGATTATAAAGGGAGATGTCTCCTACGCAATGGAGCTCTACTTTGAAACAATAGGAGTCATTATTACTCTAATTCTGCTTGGCAAATATTTTGAGGCTGTAAGTAAGGGTAAGACTTCAGAGGCGATAAAAAAGCTGATGGGCTTAACGCCAAAAACAGCCACTGTCATCCAAGGCGAAAACGAAGTTGAAATGCCTATAGACGAAGTAGAAGTCGGTGATATTATATTGGTTAAGCCAGGAGAGAGAATACCGGTAGATGGTGAAGTTGTTTTCGGTAGAACTTCAGTTGATGAATCGATGCTCACAGGAGAGAGCATACCTGTTGAAAAAAATGTGGGGAGCAAAGTCGTTGGCGCGAGTATCAATAAAAACGGCACAATACGTTTTAAAACCACTAAAGTAGGTAAAGATACTGTTCTAGCACAGATTATAAAACTTGTTGAAGACGCCCAAGGTTCAAAGGCACCTATCGCAAAAATCGCAGATATTATCTCTGGTTACTTTGTACCTATTGTCATAGGCATAGCTGTCTTAGCAGGCCTTTTATGGTACGTTTCAGGTGAATCCGCTGTCTTTTCAATGACTATTTTTATGTCAGTTTTAGTAATAGCCTGCCCTTGCGCCCTAGGGCTTGCAACTCCAACCGCAATTATGGTTGGAACGGGCAAAGGTGCAGAGTATGGTGTGCTCATTAAAGGTGGGGAAGCTTTAGAAACTGCTCATAAAGTAAATACAGTGGTTTTTGATAAGACAGGTACAATCACTGAAGGGAAACCCAAGATTACTGATATTGTCACTATAGACGGTATGGATCAAAGAGAACTATTAAAGCTTGGAGCCTCCGCAGAAAAGGCTTCAGAGCATCCTTTAGGTGAGGCTATTGTAGGTAGTGCTCTTGAAGAGGATGTTGAATTAGTGCCGCTAGATAGGTTTGAAGCCATTCCAGGGAGGGGTATTGAAGTAGTTGTTAGTGAAAAAACTGTTTTGCTTGGCAACAAACGCCTAATGGACGATAATAAAATAGAGATAACTCTTCAGGGGAGAGCAGACCAGCTTGCAAATGAAGGTAAAACTCCAATGTTTGTAGCTATTAATGATAAGTTCGTCGGTATCATAGCAGTTGCGGATGTTCTAAAGCCAAGCAGTAAAAAAGCTATTGACACTCTCCATAAGATGGGTATTACAGTTTATATGATCACAGGAGATAACCAAAAAACGGCAGAGGCTATCGCAAGACAAGTTGGTATCGACAGAGTATTAGCAGAAGTTTTACCTGAAGACAAAGCAAGCCAGGTAAAAAAACTCCAAGAAGAGGGAATTAAAGTTGCAATGGTTGGAGACGGAATAAACGATGCTCCCGCATTAGCCCAGGCTGATGTTGGCATTGCTATAGGCTCTGGTACTGATGTTGCTATGGAATCAGCAGATATTGTTTTAATGCGCAGTGACTTAATGGATGTAGCGACAGCAATCCAACTAAGTAAAAAGACTATCAAGAATATTAAGGAAAATTTATTTTGGGCTTTTGCTTATAATACTTTAGGTATACCTATAGCTGCAGGATTTTTGTATCTATTTGGGGGACCTAGACTAAATCCGATGATTGCAGCAGCGGCTATGGCATTTAGTTCTGTCTCAGTCGTAACTAATGCACTAAGGTTAAGACGTTTTAAACCAGTCTATAAATAGAGAAAAGCGAGGTTCACTATTTTATGATAAGAAGGCTTACGATTGAAGGAATAAGTTGCAACCATTGTGCAGGGCGTGTGGAAAAAGCCTTAAAAAAATTAGGAGGAGTCGACTCGGTCAAGGTTGACCTCAAAAACAAAACAGTAACTGTAGAGTTGAATAAGGATATAGAGGTAATTACCTTAAAAGAAGCAGTGTTAGATGCTGGGTATGAGATAAGTAAGGTTGAATAAGGAAAGAGGAGGATGTGCCTAAAATGGCGCATCCTCCTAAATTGTAGTTCTAATCTTCAAACGTTTAGACAAGTTCTTCTTTTCGATCATATTTTATAGTTAGTTTACAGGCAAAAACATGTAGCAGAGCATACTCTTTTGCGATCTCTTTTTGGCATTGCTTATACCTCTTAAAAAGTCATATAATAGATTTGAAAAAGTTTTGTCGCTAGGCAGTGCGTTAGATAAAATTATGAAAACACATCTTGAAGAGGTACTTAATCATGGATAAATATCATTTATACGTTGTTTTAACTAGAACTAAGACTATAGTATCTAGATTGATACACTTTGTAAGCAGAGATGAGTATACTCATGCTGCGATCTCTTACAATAGAGACCTGAGTGTAATGTACAGTTTTGCGAGAAAAAACACCTATAATCCTTTTGTAGGAAGATTTCGCAGTGAAGAACTAGATAAAGGAGTTTATGGACTCCAAAAAAAACTCCCTGGAATAGTTATTGAGCTTGAAGTAACAAAAGAACAATATGATAAAGCTGTAGAGCTATTAAATGAGTTTATTAGGCACAGCGAAAACTATAAATACAACTATATTGGGATAATCAATAGTTGGCTAGGTAGAAGCATTAACTATGAGTACCGCTTTGTCTGCTCTGAATTTGTTTATCATATTCTTTATGAAAGTGGTATCGCTGATTTGAAGATTTCTCGAAATCTTGTCAAGCCACAGGATCTTTTAGACATAGATGGTAAGATCATATTCAGAGGCGATCTTAAACAGTATAAAAACAGTAGAGTTAACTGTGTAGATCCGTAAATTCGCGAAAATTTAGTTGCTTCAGAGCAGACAATAGCTTGGTTTGCTTGCAAAACAATCTAGAAAAGGCTTTTTTGTCCAGCAGATGAAATACTTATTTTGGTGTTTCAGTTAAACCGAGAAGGGACCAAAGGAGTTTATGTTGATCACAAAGAAGTATACACTAAAGATGAGGATAATTTGTTCTTAGGCAAAAGGGGGTAGTTTTTGTGGCTGTCCGCCTTTATAGGTATAAACTCTTACAGATTGTAGTGGGATGTGTTTTTGCGGCAATTGGTATTAACATGTTTGTAGTACCAAATCATCTTCTTGCAGGTGGAGTATCTGGTATATCAATCATTTTACATTATCTTTTTGGTCTACCAATTCCGGTGATGATGCTTTTAATTAATATACCTATATTTATAATTGGATTCTATCAACTGCATTATGGCTATTTAATGCGTAGTTTACTTGGGCTTGGTTCTTTAACTTTTTTTTTGGCTCTAACAAAATCATTTATTCCCGTTATTGTAATAGATGATCTCTTACTTGCAGCAATATTTGCTGGTTTATTACAAGGTATAGGATATGGACTGATTTTTAGAGGCAGGGGCTCTTCTGGAGGAACTGACATTATCTCAATGATTTTAAGGCGCAAGTACTCAGTAAATATTGGTTCAATGAATTTCTTAATAAACTCTGTTATTATGGCTGTTTCGCTTGCGTTTTTTGATGTTAGATATGTCGGTTATACCCTAATCTCTATGTATATATCGGGAGTGGTTTTAGACAAAGTTCAACTTGGCTTTGACAGAGCTCAAAATGTTTTCATTATTTCTGACCGTTCTAAAGAAGTGGCAGATGCAATTATGCATCAAATTGGTAGAGGAGTTACAGTGTTAAAGGGAAGGGGAGCATATTCCCATATTGATAAGGAGGTACTAATGACTAGTATCTCGATTACTCAGCTTGCAAAGCTTAAAGATATCATTTATTTAGAAGATCCAAGCGCCTTTGTGATGGTTTGGGAAGCAAGCGAAGTCCTCGGAAAAGGTTTTAAGCCTTCTCCAATGAAAGAACGCAAGGAAATGGAGATAGACTTTAATCTTAAGCGCTGGGAAGAACGATTCCAAAGTAGGAAGCTAAAGACGCCAGAATAACACTATATTTAACGACAAACCCTCTTTGTAGGCAACAAAATGAGTCTACAAAGAGGGTTTTTTTTAGCTATAAACCAAAAGCTTAGTAGATCAGCTTACCTTTATAGCTTTCTGTCTGATGATCAGTTTGTGAACTTCTCCACCGATAAAAGGTAAAAACCCAAGAGCTATCACAGTAAGCCACTGGCTTGCACTTAGAAATACAATACCAAAAGCCTCATTTAATGCTGGGATAAATAAAACAGGAATCATTAAAGCAAGTGAACCAAGCACAGAATAGATCATTGGTTTGTTAGTAACTAAACCCAATTTGAAGATACTAATTTGCTCAGAACGTGTGCTAAATGCTCTTAGTAGTTCTCCAAGGATTAGTGTCAAAAATGCCATAGTTCTACCTAGACCCACGTTTGGAGTAGGTGTACTATACATGCCTATTAAAAAGGCAAATAGTGTGGCGCTGGCAATGATTAGGGCTTGCACAATAATAGAACCCCAGAGTTTCCGATCAATGAGTGGTTCTTTGGGACTGCGTGGGTTTTGCTTCATAATACCTGGCTCACCAGGCTCCATACCTAAAGCAAGAGCAGGGAAAGCATCTGTAAGAACATTTATCCAAAGAAGTTGAATTGGACTAAGTGGAATAGGAAGGCCAAATAGCATGGCAAAAAAGATTACCAAAACCTCAGCGATGTTACAGGATAAGAGGAAGTAGACAAATTTACGGATGTTTGAGTAGATGATTCGGCCTTCTTCGACTGCGCCAACTATTGTTACAAAGTTATCATCCATTAAAACCATCTCAGCGGTCTGTTTAGCTACATCGGTTCCTGTAATTCCCATGGATACACCGATATCTGCATGTTTTAGAGCCATAGCATCGTTGACACCATCGCCAGTCATAGCTACTATATGCCCATTTTCTTTCAAGGCCTTGACAATGCGGACTTTATGTTCTGGTGAGACTCTAGCGTAGATATTTACTGTTTCTACAGCCTCTTTAAGGTCCTTATCGCTCATCGCGGATAGTTCCGTACCTGTTAAGACTCTGTCTTCTTCATCTGCTAAGCCAATCTGTTTGCCGATAGCTAGCGCTGTTCTTGCGTAGTCACCTGTAATCATTTTAGGCTTAATGCCTGCCTCTAGGCACTCTTCAATGGCTGCTTTAGCTTCTTTTCTTGGCGGATCGATCATAGCCATTAAACCTAAGAATACAAGTGAAGATTCGTCACTTACTTTTAGTTTTTCGGGTTTTTTATCATAGTCTTTAATTGCTATAGCAAGTACCCTTAGGGCTTCATCAGCTAAAGCTTCATTAGTTTTAGCAAAATAAGCTCTGATGTCCTCCGTCATTTCGACAACATCGCCGTTTAGAAGGACTTTGTCTGCTAGTTTTAAAAGCTCATCAGGTGCGCCTTTAGTGCACATTCTAAAGTTATCTTCAAAGGCATGTAATGTGCTCATTTTTTTGCGCTCTGAATCAAAAGGAAGCTCTAAGACTCTTGGATATTTTGCCGTTAGGTCAGCTTTTTTTAATCCAGCTTTGGAAGCTGCAACTATTAAACCTCCTTCTGTAGGATCTCCAATGATATCCCACCGGTTTTTCTTTTTTACCAGTTCGGAATCGGTGCAAAGCGATGCCGCAGTGAGAAGTTCTCTTAATCCGGAGGCTTCGCCTTTGGTTAACTCAAATTCACCTTCTGGTGTGTACCCCACACCTGTTACCTCAAACTCACCATTTGGTAAAACAACTTTTACAACTGTCATCTGATTTTCGGTCAAAGTACCAGTTTTATCAGAACAGATTACAGTTGTTGTACCAAGGGTTTCTACAGCTAGAAGCTTTCTGATAACTGCATTTTTCTTACTCATTCTAGTCATACCAAGTGCAAGTACGACAGTTACAACCGCAGGCAAACCCTCGGGAATTGCAGCAACTGCAAGTGAAATGGCAGTCATAAAGAGGTCGATTATCGCTTGGTCGCTTCTTAAAAGCCCTAGTAAAAAAACAAAAACTGAGATAAAAATGATTAATAAGCCTAATCTCTTGCCTAGGGTGTCAAGTTTGCGTTGAAGTGGTGTAGAAGAGGTATCAACAGTGCTTATTGATTCAGCAATTTTACCCACCTCTGTTTTCATGCCTGTACCGCAAACGACTCCTAATCCCCTGCCATAGGTGACAATAGTGCTCATATAGGCCATGTTTTTTCTGTCTCCCAAGGGAGTTTTTTCGTTGCCGAGAAAATCAGCATTTTTAGAAGACGCTACAGATTCACCAGTAAGCGCTGCTTCTTGTATTTCTAAATTTGTTGTTTCAACCAGTCTTAAGTCAGCTGGGATGCTATCACCAGTTTCTAAGACAACAATATCGCCAGGGACTAACTTGTTTGATAAGATGAATTCTCTATTGCCATTTCTGATGACTTTAGCTTTAGGAGAGCTCATTTTTGCCAAAGCTTCCAGAGCTTTGTCAGCTTTAGCTTCCTGTACTAGCCCAAAAATCGCATTCATAATAACGATAGCTAAAATCAGGATAGCATTGATTGTTTCACCCATTAAGCCAGAGATAATCGCTGCAAAAATCAAGATGATAATTAGAAAGTCTGAAAATTGCGCGAGGATCTTTTGAAACACACTTCGCCCAGCCTTTTGTTCTAGTTTGTTTAGACCATATTGCTCTTGGCGTTTCAAAGCTTCTTCATTTGATAGTCCGTCTAAGCCAACGCTTAGTTCTTCAAAGACTTCTTCTTTGCTCTTTTGGTATGCTTCCATAAAGTGACTCCTTTCACATATTTAGGAAAAAGAAAATGGCAAGACCCCAAACTGAGGTCTTGCCATTTATATTCGTAAACCGAGCAGAATATCTGCTGAAATGACGACTTACGATCCTCTAAGTGAGGCGGCTACTCCCCTCTAGAATTAAACTAGAAGAATTAAACATTACAACAATTGTATCATTTTGTACTGCATTTGCAAAAGGAAATTTGGATAGACCTCGATTTTTCAAGGTAGACAAAGCTATAGCAAAAAAGCGTGTCCTAATTGACTAGATTATATTTTCATCGTTTAAGAAGGAGAAATCTGCTGGGTTATGATCACGGAAAACAAATGGGTCTTCCTTAGTATTACCTTCACCAGCTATATAAGCAGGTCGGTTAGAGCGGTAAATTATGCCAAGAGGAATCCGATCCCCAAATTCGTGGGCTTTTTCAAAAGCAACTAGCTTGTCTGTTGGATCATAGTCCTCTTGGAGGTGATAGACTCTTTCACCATACCATTTATATGTGTTGATCTTATTAAAGGTAACACATGGCTGTAGGACATCAATTAATGCAAAGCCTTGATACTCTGTAGCAGCCTTAATCATCGAAGTTAAATGTTTTTTGTCAGCAGAGTAAGATCTTGCCACAAAACCTATATCTGCAGCAATTGCAAAAGGAATAGGGTTAAAGCTTGGGGCTCTTGTCCCTTCGGGGCTCATACCCGCAATATAACCTTCGAGACTAGTTGGTGAAGCCTGTCCTTTTGTCAGACCAAAGACCTGATTATCATGGACAATGTATGTTAAATCTACATTTCTCCTAATAGCGTGAAGTAGATGGTTTCCACCTTCTGCATACCCATCACCATCGCCACCAAAAACAAAAACCTTTAGGGCTGGGTTTGCCATCTTTATTCCTTGTGCTGCAGGGAGAGTTCTACCATGGAGACCTGTATAGGTGTTCCCGGTGATATAAACAGGGAGTTTAGCTGCCTGACCAACTCCTGAAGCAAACAATACTTGATGTGGCTCTAATCCCATTTCAACAACGGCTTCCCTAACTGCCTCTCTAATACCAAAGTTGCCACAACCTGGGCACCAAGCAGTTTCTTTTAGAACATAATCATTAACAGTTACCAAGGAAGATCGCCTCCTTCTTCTATCTTGCTTACAATATATTCAGGGGTAAGAGGTCTTCCGTCATATCGTAGAACAAAACCTGTCATTCCAATTCCAGTTTCTGACTTAATCAGTTTAGCAAATTGGCTAGTAGCGTTAGATTCTACAGCAATTCTAGACTTGTGTTTAGATACAGCATTAATAACATGCTCATGATTTAATGGGTATACATCAATAAAGTGAGCCATTTTGGTAGGTCTGCCTGCCTTATTTAACAGATCAACAGCCTCTTTTACAGCACCATAGCTTGAACCCCAAGAAACTAGGACAGAGGGTGCATCTGTCGGGCCATACTCAATTGGTTTTCTACCCATATTGCGCAGCATTTCTATCTTTTTTAAGCGTTTTTCATGTTGTGCTATACGAGTTTTGGCATCTTCAATCAGATTGCCTTCCTCATCATGCTCGTCGCCAATTACTCTTACAAGAGCTTTACTTCTTCCTGGCACAGCTCTTGGGGATATGGCGTCATCATTTAGCTTGTAACGCCTGTAATCGGTTCCTAGCAAGTCGCCTCCTTCTTTTGATATTAGTTTACCTCGATCAATTTCAACCTTGCTAAAGTCAAATACCGGATTGGTCTTTAAAGAGTCCGCTAGGAACTGATCGCCTAATATGATAACAGGAGTCTGCATCTTATCTGCTATATTAAAAGCTCTGACCATCGTATCAAAGGCTTCTTCGTGAGTATGAGGGGCCATAACCATGCGAGGGAATTCGCCTTGGTGAGCATAGATTACAAAAAGCAAATCTGCCTGTTCAGTACGGGTTGGTAGTCCTGTTGCAGGACCAGGTCTTTGCATGTTTACTATGACAATAGGGGTTTCGGAGATACCAGCTAAACCTAAACCCTCGACCATCAGTGAAAAACCACCACCAGAGGTTGGGACCAAAACTCTAGCACCTGCATTTGCAGCGCCGATACCCATGTTAATCGCAGCGATTTCATCCTCCACTTGCTCTACGATTATGTTACAGGAGGACTTATGTGATGCCATGTATTCTGTAAGGCTTGTAGACGGTGTCATAGGATATGCACTAACAAAACGGCAACCAGCGGCAATAGCACCCATACCCATTGCAGTAGCGCCGTCAATAACAAGGCGTTTTTGTTTTGTATTAGCTTTCTTAAACTTAAATTTAAAGTTTTCAGGTCTGTTTTCTTTAGCATAGGTATAACCAGCTAAAGCGGCACTTTTGTTTTTGTCTATAATCTCTTGACCTTTACGTTCCCAGGTCTGTTCCTGGAGATCGTTAATATCTTTAATTTCGCCCCCTAGAAGTCCCCAAATTGCACCGAGTGCAACAGTATTACTCATTATCTTGTTACCGGCGTGCTTTTGTGCAAGGGCTTTTAATGGAACAAAAAACATCATCTCTGAATCAACTTTTACATCTTCTGGATCGCAAATTATAAGGCCGTCTTTGTGCAAATTAATTCGATGCGTCTCAACGGTTTCTTTGTCTAGTGCAACTATAAGATGGCAATCTTGATTAGTTGTACGGAGCTCATTTTCAGCAAACCTGATGCTAGAAAAGTTGTGTCCGCCTCTGACACGAGACATATAGTCTTGCGTGGCAAAAACATGGAATCCAGCTTTAGCCCCAGCGCGCACAACAGCATGGCTAAGAGATTGCATCCCTTGCCCAGCTGAGCCACCGACAATAATTGAAAGGTCCATTTTCCACATCCCCTTCTCTTGTAAAGTTCCCATCTGAAGCTAATTACCCGTGTTAGTGTATTAATAAACTTGTTGTTTTATCAAGCTATTTATGAGAAAGTAAGTTCGTCTTATGTAAGATGCTCTTCTATTCTAAGAATATGGGTTGTTTATTAGCATCTATTAAATGGGTAAACTTCTATTATAAGCTCCTTATTGAGTGTATCAAACCGAAGGTTAATACTGGGATTAAAAAGGTCTTACTTTATAAATAGTAGAAGGAAGTAGGAAATACCCTAGATTTACCAATTAAGCTTATAAAATCATTTTTGTACCAACAATTAACTTTGTTAGGAGTGTGAAGTTACCAATGAGAGTAATCCTTGATGGAAAGACTTTGGAAGTTTCTGAAGGTACAAAGGTTTTGGATATTGTACAACCTGGAACTCTAGCTTGTAAAGTAGACAACTATCTAGAGAGTTTAAGCTACGAGATAAATAATGAAGTAGAGATTAAGAGTGTGACCCTTTCTTCTGTTGTCGGGCAGAGGATCTTTGAAAGGAGTTTGGTTTTTGTCTTAGTTAGGGCAACTAGAGAGTTATATCCTAATGCTAGAGTTGTTGTAAGACACTCTATTTCTAATGGTATTTTTGTTGACATCAAAAATGTAGGCAAAGCTATGAGTCCTGCTATGGCCAAAACTATCTCACAAAGAATGAGACAAATTATCGATAGCAATGAGATATTCGTTAAAGAGGTCGTTAGAAAACGTGACGCAGAGAAGATCTTTTTGGAAGATGGACAGTTAGATAAGATTGAGATACTAAGGCAAAGACCAGAGGACTATATCCCAATCTTTAGTCTTGGTTGGTACAAAGACTATACTCATCTTCCAGTGGTTTATCATGCAGGTCTTCTTAAAGACTTTGAGTTGAAGTTCTATTTGCCTGGCTTTATCTTAGTTTTGCCTAGCTATCATCACGGTGGTAAGCTAGGACGTTATGTTGAGCAACCAAAACTTGCCCATGTCTTTATGGAAGAAGAAAGGCAGGCAGAGATCCTAGAGGTTTCTGATGTTTCCTCTCTAAATCGCCAAATTAGCACTGACAGTAAAAGGCTAATTCTCATCTCAGAGGCGCTTCATTCGAGAAAAATAACAGAAGTTGTTAATCAGATTATCGAAAACCCAGAAAAGAGATTAATTTTGATTGCTGGGCCATCATCTTCAGGTAAAACGACCCTCTCTCATCGTTTGCTTATTCAGTTGCAAGCGTTAGGTTTAAAGCCAGTCTCTATTTCTCTAGATGATTACTTTGTAGACAGGGAAAACACACCTCTAGGTGAGGACGGCCAGCCAGACTTTGAAAATATTCGAGCTATTGAGCTTGATCTATTTAATGACCATCTCGCGCGCTTAATGCAGGGTGAGACAGTTGAAACTCCGACATACAATTTTAAGCTTGGAAAAAGAGATGAAAAGACTAAAAAACTTAAAGTAGGAACATCGTCGCCAATAATTATCGAAGGTATCCACGGACTTAATGAGGAGCTTACCGATGCTATTCCTAAAAACCATAAGTATAAGATCTATATCAGCGCTCTAACTCAGCTTAATATTGACGATCATAACCGTGTGCCAACAACAGATGCAAGGTTACTTCGTCGAATAGTGAGAGACAACAGGTCAAGAGGACATGATGCCGTAAAGACGCTAAAAATGTGGCCTAAAGTTAGACGAGGAGAAGAAAAATATATTTTTCCATTCCAAGAAGAGGCAGACATTATGATTAATTCATCTCTCCCATATGAATTAGCGGTCTTAAAACCTTATGTAGAACCACTGCTTACTAAGGTAGCGAAAGACGAAAACGAATTCACTGAAGCTCAGAGGCTACTTTCGTTTTTAAGGTATTTTGCTGATTTAAGCAGTGAGAACATTCCCAACACTAGTATTTTGCGTGAGTTTGTTGGTGGGAGTGTTTTTGAAGGGTAGTATTAATTAAAAGTAAAGCTTGAAGGTTAACCGCTTCTGTTGTGGAATAATTGCTATAATTGTAGTTGCTATAATTGCGAAAAAAACAGCAATTTAGCCATGGAAGGAGCGATTTAGCTTTGAAGGCGCGGGATGTGGCAGAGTTTTTTAAAGAATTGACGCCAGAGGTGTACACTAGGGAGACTTGTGATGGGTTTAAATTTGGTGACCCCGAAAAGTCAGTAAAGAAAGTAGCAGTGACCTGGATGGCTACTATGGGAGTCTTGCATGAAGCACTTAGGCGAGGCGTGGATATGGTTGTGACCCATGAGCCTACTTTCTATAACCATTGGGATGAAACAGCTAATCTAGCAGATGATACTGTTTATAAGGTTAAAAAGGAGCTTCTTGAAGAACACAATATTCCGATTTACAGGGTTCATGACGGATGGGACTTCTACCCGGAATATGGTATTTTAGATAGTCTCGCTAAAGCTTTGGGTTTAGATCGTGTTGTTGGGGAGACTACGAAAATTCGTGTATATAAGAGCAGGATAATTTCGTTACATGATCTAGCAAAAAAGGTAAAAGCTGACTTAGGACTAAAGGGTCTGCGTTACGTTGGCGATCCAGATCAAGACATAACCCGCATTGGCCTTGGAGTAGGGTCTCTAGGAATGTTAAATAATCTTAAGGATGCTATGCAATTAGGTGCAGATTGCTTGATCTGTGGGGAGACTGTCGAATGGCAAGCAGCTCGCTACTCTGAGGATTCTAGTGTGGCTCTTATGCCAATAGGCCATTCCAATAGCGAAAATCCTGGAATGAAAAGCCTCTCAGAGTTTCTAAAAAAAGAGATCCCTGAGTTAGAGATTGAATATATAGAAACACCCGATCCTTTCGTTTTGTATAAGTAGAGGGAGGAAAGTGGATGTCAAGTAATATTACAGACAGCATGGAAAAGGTTTTTAGCGATATTAAAAGTTACGAAGAAGGTAGAATCAATATAGCCGCACAGATTCTTGCAGAGACCGTTATAAATGACGGAACGCTTTATACCTTTGGAACAGGTCATTCTTTTAGTGTGGCTCTAGAGGCTGTTGGCAAAAGAGGTAGCCTATACAAGGCAAAGCTCTTAGATGAGCATATACCGAATCTTGCACGTTTTGAAAGAATACCAGGCCTTGGTCTTGTATTGATGAAAAGCTATCAATTAAAATCAGTTGATACTGTCTTTGTAGCATCTAACTCCGGGAGATACCCCCTTACAATTGAAGTAGCAGAAGAGGCTCAAAGACAGGGCGCTAAAGTAATCAGTATTTCAGCTCATTCGGTTAAAGGAGAACTACCATCTTTGGCTCAAAGTGGTAAATTTCTTTCAGAGGTTAGTGATGTAGCCATAGATAATCATGGCACAAAAAGTGATCTATTAGTAGAGATTCCTGAGTATGGCTTAAAAGTAGGTTCTCCTTCTACTTTGGCAGGTATCTACATTTACTATTTGATCCTCGAAAAAGTAGTGGAGATTCTTATTAATAATAACTTTGAGCCACCTCTAATTAAAGGATAGACGTCAATGAAAACACTCTTAGTAGCACTTAATGCAAAATTTGTCCAATCTAACCTAGCAGTGTATGCCCTGCGGACAGCTTGTCAAAGGGAAGGTATCCATTGCAAAATTTATGAAAGCAACGTCAATGAACTAATAGAAAGTCACCTAACTAGCATTGTTGGATATAATCCAGATGTCGTTGGCTTTTCATGTTATATTTGGAATATTGATGTTATACGCAGGCTTATTACAGATCTAAAAAAGCTACTTCCTAAAACGGTTATCGTTCTAGGCGGGCCAGAGGTAAGCGAGACTCCAGAGGAAGCTTTAAGAAAATACCAAGCGGATTATGTAATTAATGGCCCTGGGGAAGCTGTTTGGCCAGAGTTGCTTTTAAGTTTTAAAAGTGGATCTTTGCCTGATAATAAGGTTTTAAGTAAACCGATTAGCTTGGCAGAGACTTTTTTCCCTTATCAAAAAGAGGATGAGCTAAAAAATCATCTAGTTTACTATGAATCATCGAGGGGTTGCGCTAACCGCTGTGCTTACTGTTTATCTTCAGTAGATCGAGCTGTGGAGTTTCGCCCATTAGATTTGGTCTATACAGATCTAAAACAACTTTGGCATAAAGGCGTTAGGCAGGTTAAGTTTGTAGATCGGACTTTTAACTTAGATAAAAAACGCACTCTAGCTTTGTGGGAACATCTCTATGATAATTATCCTGACGGTAATTTTCATTTTGAGATCTCTGCAGATCGCATATCGGATGAGGAGATAGACTTCTTAAAAAAGGTGCCTCCAGGCCTATTTCAGATGGAAATTGGTGTGCAGTCTACTAATCCTCCTACACTTAAGGCAATTAACCGCAAGACTGATATAGAAAAGCTTTTAAAACGCATATCCCAGCTATCAAAAGAGACTAAGGTTCTAATCTATGCAGACTTGATTGCAGGTCTTCCCTTTGAAAGCTATCAAAGGTTTCTCCAAAGCTTTAAGGATGTGTTAAAGACCCGTCCTGACAGATTGCATCTTGGATTTTTAAAGCTTCTTCCAGGGACTTTATTGCGCGAAAATGCGGAGCAGTTTGGGATTGTCTATTCCGACTATCCACCATATGAGGTATTAAAAACAAAAGATATTTCTTATATGGAACTAGCGGAACTTAAGGGCCTTGATTTTGCTATAGATCGTTTCTATAACAGCGATCTTTTTACGGAGACTCTAGATGAAGTTTTGGATGTTGGCGATTTTTTTCTAGAGCTTACAAAAAGGTTAAAAGAAAATGGACTTCTTTTTTCAAGATCAAAACTAGAGGCTTATTTTCGATTTTTGGCCAAAGAGTTTCCTGAGCTTAGTGATTATGTACTTTTAGACTTTCTAAAACAAGGGCTTTCAAGAAGTCTCCCTAGTTGGTATCAGGGGACATTGAAGCTTGAAGAAGGGGTCACTCGTCCCAAAGACATATCTAAAAAACGCCCAATACTCTTTATTAGTTTGCCTGTTAAATTGCAGGAAAAATATGACGCGAAGGTCATTGCTTTAGTAATGGGAATGCCACATATCGATAGGCGTTGCCAAGAAATACGAAAGATAAATTAATAGCTGCCTTAAGGCAGCTATTAATTTATAGACTTTATTCAGGCTTAAATTCATCGATATCTTTAGCTAAAGTTTTAAGAACCTTTGATGTATTGATAAAGGCTTCCTTTTCTTCTAAATCAAGAGGCAATTCGATAATTCTTTGAATCCCACCTGTGCCAACTACTGCAGGTAATCCCATGCTTACATCGTTTATTCCTAAAAAACCATCGATGTATGTTGAAACGGTTAGTACCGAATTTTCGTCTCGTAAAATCGCTTCAGTGATTCTAGCAAGTGTAAGAGAAATTGCATAATAGGTAGCGCCTTTTTTCTTAATGACTTCCATGCCAGAATCGCGCACTTTCTCAAAAAGTTCTATGCGTTTTTCTTCTTCACAGATACGATCGCAGACGTTGCAATAAATGGCAAGTGGTACGCCAACAACATTGGCTAAACTCCAAACAGGGATCTCACCTTCACCATGCTCACCAATAATTTCCGCTTGGATGCTGCGGGCTTCAATATTACAGTTTTGTGCTAAAGCAAACTTGAATCTTGCTGTATCTAGGAGAGTGCCAGAACCAAAAACTTTCGTTTTGGGTTGTTTTGAGACTTTTTGTGCAGTTAGTGCCATAAGATCAACAGGGTTTGTAGCAATGACAATAACAGGATCCTCAGCGTGCTCATTAAGATTTGAGATAATCTCTTTGATAATTCTGCTGTTTGAATGAATTAAATCTCTTCGGCTTTGTCCCGGTTTTCTAGGTAGTCCAGCTGTAATGATAACTACTTCAGCATTTTTTGTGTCCTCATATGAGCCAGCATAGATCTTAGCTGGGTTTAAAAAAGGCATCCCGTGGTTTATGTCCAAGGCTTCGCCTTCTGCCTTTTCTTTGTTGATATCTATGATAACTAACTCAGATACCAAGCCTTTAACAGCTAAAGTAAAGGCCGTTGTAGAGCCAACTTGACCTGCACCAATTATGGCAACTTTATTTTTTTTAATCAAAGAATCCCCTCCCAACTTTATTATAATATACCACTTGGAATTGCTAGCTAAACTTACTTAGCATTTCTTAAGAGCTCATATGATTTGAGACCGGGTTTTATTTTAGTTAGATTTAGTAAATATTAGCAAGTTCCTTCTTAGACCTAGGCTTTAACTAAATATGAACAATTTGTCTTCTATTGCGACTATATAAATTAACAGGCTAGTCTCAATTATGTATCCGATATATTTATAGTAAACAGATATATTTATAGTAAACAGAGAGGAATAAAAAAGGGAATAAAGAAAGAAATAAATATGGCAAACTAGAATTTTATTTGGTAAAATATGGTGCCAAAGACTTTATTTGTTGAATTGCTTCTTGCAATAGACCCATAACTTAGATATACTATTGTAAATAGTAATAATTACTAATCTTAATAAGGGTGGGTGACCGACATGCTTAGTGAGACAAGAACAAAAACCACAAGTTTAGAGAACAATAACTTGGCGTCTGTTGAACAATTAAGAACTGAGCTGTTTGATCACTATCGTGAGCTAGTCCCAAGGCTAGTAAGAAGGTTTTTGGGAAAAGGTGAAAGCTATGAGGATCTTATGCAGGTTGGCTATCTTGGTCTACTAAAGGCTATTGACAGGTTCGACCCAGAACAAGGCAATTCTTTTGTAGCATACGCAACTCCAACTATTCAAGGAGAGTTAAAAAGACATTTCAGGGATAGAGCATGGCGACTTAAGATATCACGGAGGAATAAGGAACGTGCTCTTCAAGTAAAAGATTTCATCGACAGATATATTAGATCTGCGGGACATAAGCCTACAAGTGAGGTTATCGCAAATGAGATGAATCTATCTAGCGCTGATGTTAGCGATGCACTTCAGATTCTTGAGAATTTTTACACTTTAAGTCTTGATGCGCCGATTTCTTCGAATCCTGATACTGACGATCTTGGTTCTTTATATGGCGAGCATGATGCAGGTTTTGAAACCATAATAGATCGCCAGACCTTAGATGTAGCGATGCAAAAATTACCTGAAAGGCAGCAAGAGATATTAAAACTCAGGTATTATCAGACAATGCCTCAAAGGCAAGTTGCAGGTCTTTTGGGAATATCTCAGATGCATGTTTCGCGTTTGGAAAGACAAGCATTAGATAAGTTAAAAAAGATTTTATAGGTAGAAAGAATAGAGAGGAGTCTAGCCAAAGGTGGTTAGGCCCCTCTTTTTTTGTTAAAAGCTGCTAACGATAAAAAACTACTTGAAGATTATTACACTTTTAATACAACTTGCAAAGACTAAGTGGGTAAAGTTGATTAACGAGGGTAAAATAGTTGGAGGATGGGAGGTATATCTTGTATGGAGAAGCGTCTTTTTATCGTCGGTATCGTCGAAGGCGATTTAATGAAAAAAGCTATCGTTTTGCAAAAACTTTTCGCTGAGAAGTATCAGCTATACCATAATAGTCTTCCGAATCTGCATATCACCTTAGAGATAGTTGAGGAGGATGAAAATAATCTTGGCAAAATAAGGGACGCAGTTATGAGGGCGTCTCAACGTATCCAAAAATTTACAGTAAGGGCTACCGGTTTTGCCTGTTTTCCACCGCCCTATAAATCTGTTGGTCTTTTAATTGAAAAAACTACAGAACTAACGTACGCGATAAATACCGTTGAAGAATATTTAGATATCTATGGCATCAAATCTGTAAAACCTTTTGGGAGCGAATTTGTCTACCATTTGACTTTAGCTAATACTTTTTTAGCTGACAGAAAATGGAGCGAGGCAGAATTTTTCGAGGCCTGCGCTATGGTTGACAGAGTCAAAGCACCACTTAGTCTTTCAGGGACACTATCTCAAATTGCTATTTGGCATCCAGTCAGAGATGCAAAGAAGATGAGTCAAGGGACTTTTGATCTACTTGAGAGAGAAACCGCTTGGTCTAAGCTGTGATTAAATCATTAAAGAGATAAAAAATTGTAGCAATATAGGTGCTAACATCGACAAAACTGCACCAGATATAAATGCAGCGATTGCAGTTTTAGTATCAGTTGTCTTATGAATAACGCCGAGGGTTACGTCCATGCTAGTTGCTCCTGCAGGAGAAAAAGTCAGAGCCTTGACGCCATTTTTATCTAGTCGTACTTTTGCAAGAAGAGGCACAAGTAAAAAGGTTAGCAATTCTCGCATGAGGTTTGCCAAAAACGCGATAGTTCCTAAAGGTTCAGATACCATCTTGCTTAGTAAAGGACCAGAGAGGCTATACCAACCAAAGGCTGAACCAACTGTTACACTTTCTAGTATTGTAATTGGTAAAAACATGCCTGCGATAATAGATCCCCCTAAACTACCTAGGGCGATTAATACTGGGAATATAAGAAGAGAAGGGCCTTCTTTTTTTATATGCTCATAAAGCGCTCTATCTTGTTCAAAATCAAGGCCGACAAAAAATAGCATAAGAAGCAAGGCAACTGAAACAATAGGATCTATCGCATTAGAAAAATTCGGAAAGAAATACCCTAGAACTCCGCCAAGAAAGGTTAAACCGATAATTTTAATGGTCACTAGATTTCCTCCTAGAAAGATATAGCCAAACGGCAAAAATACTGCCCAAAACACCGGCTAAACAGATAACTAGTGCTTGTAGACCTAAGGAGTTGAGGCTATTAAGAATTTCTCTGTTAGAGCCGACTTTATAGCCAAGCGAGATTAGTATGAAAAAGAGAATACTTTCTGAGATGCGTCTAGTTAATTTTTTTGCCATTTTCAGTTTTTGGCCACTTATAAATCCTAAGGTTAAAAAAAGCAAACATAGTAATAAAAAGCTCATCTTTAACACCTCTAAACACTGCTATTAGTCCAAGTGTAATGACGTTTCTGGAAATAATTAACCTTTTGCAGGGAAAACAACCTACAATAGATAATACCATCATTATACGTGATAAATTGAACAAGGAGGGTTAATATTGCGTAAAACTGCTTTATTGTTAGCAATAATTCTGTTACTAAGTGTAATTGGCAGTGCAGTTGAAATTACTGCATGGATAACTTATGGAGGTGTAATGGGAGCTATTTTGCAGGACCTTATTGAAAATGACTTCACTCCAGCAACTGGGATTGAAGTAAATTACCAGCCGTATATGGTTGACGGAGCTTTCTTTCAAAAAGCACTGTTGGCTTTGGCCACTGGTGATGCTCCTGATGTAATGACCTTAGGTGCAGCGCAGGTTATCGATATGGCAATTCGCGGAGCAATTACTGATATAAGTCAATTCTCAGACTATGATGATGCTATTAAAGACATCTATCCAGGGGCGATGAGAGCTTTAACTTTTAAGGACCATGTTTATGGTATACCTTTTGAATTAGGTTGGACGCAAGCTTTTTATCGGATTGACATATTTAATGATCTTGGTATCAGTCCTCCTGATACTTGGGATGAATTTAGAGCGATTATACCTAAAATCCAAGCACAAGGTAAAGATCCATGGCTTTCTACCATAGGTAATAATACAGATGGTCATGTACGATCATTCTTTCCATTTATTTACCAAAGAGGCTCAGATATCTTTACTGCAGACGGCTTAAGTTCTAATCTGGATTCACCTGAAGCTTTAGATGCTTTTCTCAACTTCACCTCTTTTTATACTGAGCAACGCTTGCCACTAGAACTACCTGAAGTCCAGGCGTTTATGAGTGGAGACACTCCTTATATGGTAACCTTGAACTGGATATATGCTCAGATCACCAGAACGCAACCGCAACTACAGGGCAAGTGGACAGTAACTCAAGCACCTGGAACTATCGATAAAGATGGTAATCTAGATCGCACGGTTCCTCTTGGTTCATTTGCTTTTGCGATGCCAAACAACAATAATGAAGAGAAGGTTAAGGCATCTTGGGAGTTCGTCAAATGGATTGCTTCAGATCGTGTGCAAAAAGAGTTCCAGACTAGGATCTATGATTCACCTGAAGAATGGTATCTAGTCTTTGGTACAAGGGGCACAGCAAATTCCGAAATTTTCCCAGAAAATGTTAGAACAGTTATTGATGGTGCGCTCTCAGAGTCACTTGGACCTATGCCTGTCGTAGGTGGATACCAGACCTATCGATACCTTAGCTTTGCTTTTTCTAAGGTAGTAATGCAAGATGCAGATCCAAAGACAGTTCTATTAGAAGCAGCTCGAGATTCTAACTTAGAACTCACTAGAAAACAAAAAGAATTTGAACGGTTTGTTTCTAGACTGTAAATTTTTACTCCCTCCAAATTTGGGGGGAGTCTTTTTGATAACCATTGGTTATCGGGATTTCCAAAAATCAAGCTGCTAGAAGACAATTTCCTAATAAATTGGTTTATTTTCGCATTTAAGTGGTATAGGTAAAAAGAAGTGAACATTTTAAGAAAAGTGAAGGAGGAAATCATATGGATAAGTGGGTTTGCACTTTATGTGGATGGGTTTATGATCCAGCAGTTGGCGATCCAGAAGGTGGTATTGAGCCTGGAGTAAAATTCGAGGATCTTCCAGATGATTGGGTATGTCCCCTCTGCGGAGCAAGTAAAGAAGACTTTGAGAAAGAAGAGTAATCTATAACTGAAAAGAGCTTAATCTTAAATTTCAATATTTAATATGTGTATAGTGGTACCTACTATTAGAGGTGCCACTAATTTTTTGGGTTGCTTTTGCTAGTATTTGAGATAAAATATCTTTATCCTAACTATGGTAGAGGTGCAATAATGAGACTTCCGAAGTTATATCTACGCAAACTTTGGCGAGCAGCAATGGAGTTTGAAATGTTAAAAGAAAATGATAAAGTAGTAGTTGGTCTTTCAGGTGGCAAAGACAGTCTGTTTTTATTGTACGCCTTACGGGTAATGCAAAATAACTCGCCCTTTTCTTTTGAACTTGCTGCTGCAACAATTGACTTAGGATATGGTCAGATTAGAGAAGATTATTTAAGGAATTATTGCAAGAAGCTATCTGTACCGTTTTATTTAGAAAGAACAAATATCGCTGAGGTTGTAAAAGAAAGATCGCCTAATAATCCCTGTAGTAGTTGCGCTTTTTATAGAAAAGGGGCTTTGATCAGAATATTAAAACGAGAAGAAGCAAATGTTCTTGCTTTTGCTCATCACCAAGATGATGCGCTTGAGACATTTTTGCTTAGCCTCTTTTATTCTGGTCAGTTAAAAACTTTTATGCCCACAACCTACTTAGACAAAAGTGCTATCAGAGTAATTAGGCCACTAGTTTATTTTACAGAGGCAGAGGTAAAAGGTGGTTTAACATACGCTGAAGCTGAACCAGTAAAAAATCCTTGTCCATATTCAGGCAAAACTCAAAGAGAACAGGTGAAAAATCTTTTAAAAGATCTTGTTAAAGATAACCCTAATGTTTATACGCATCTTTTGTCCGCAATGCGCGAAGGAAAAAAAGTTGAACTATGGCCTAAACAAAAAAACAAGCTAGAGATGCATCAGTTCTATCTAAAGTATTTAGGTAATATTGACAGTAATGATATTTAAGGGTAGAATAAACGTAAAGTGGTTATGAGATTTCCTCGTATAATCTCAGGAATATGGCATGAGAGTATCTACCAGATAGCCGTTAACTATCTGACTATGAGGGAGCGGCACTCTAAGTCTGTTCATCTACCCAACTTATAGCCTACGGGTCTGCCAACCCGGCATGAAACTATAAGAGATCAGACCATGAGGTTTCTCCGCTCTATCTTACGGGGGAGAAACAGGGGGGTGGAGTAGGCTTATCATAATCACGAGGATTCGGATTTAAGCTGCAGGTATGCCTGCAGCTTTTTTTCACGGAGCAGTTTTATAGGTCGTTTCTTTAATATTTATCTAGACTATGTTAAGATATACTTTACAGAGACGGATTAAAAAGTTATTTTTTGCGGTAGACAGGAGGATTTTTTAATGAGTATTGCTACAAAAGAACAAAAAGTTAAATCCATCCTAGATATTTACCGCAATAGAGACCCGGTGTTTGGTTACAGATATGTTGCTGATCCATATCTTGGCTGCTCTCAGCAGTGTACCTATTGTGCTAACCCTATTGAGTTAGAAACTCAGACTGTGCAAGTACGCTTGAATGCAGCTGAGGTGCTTTCAAGGCAATTAGTTAAAAAATCTCGAGAGACAGTTGGTATCGGTTATAAATGTGATCCTTACATGCCCTTGGAAAAGCATTATTTGATAACTCACGATCTGTTGCAGGTCTTAGCTGTTCAGGGCTTTCCAGTACATATCAAAACACGCAGTACTCTAGTATTAAGAGACAAGAAAATCTTACAAGAGATAGCCAGTAAAACGATGGCTTCAGTTACGTTCGAGTTTTGCTCGCCTTTTATTAGTCTAGCAAAGCAGCTAGAACCAAATGTACCTTCTCCGATAAAGCGTTTCAATGCCCTACATAACCTTGCCTCAAAAGGCGTAACCTGTGGGGTTGCTCTTAACCCGATATTGCCATTTATAGGGGATGACCAAAAAGGTATTAAACAGATAATTATAGCTGCAAAAGAATCAGGTGCAAGTTATATCTTAAAAGCGCCACTAAGTATTGCCAGCAAACACGAAAGGGCATTTTTGGCATTTTTGGAAACCAATTACAGGGAGCTAGTCCAACCTTATCGGTTTTTGTATGGAAGAGAAGGCATTGTGCCAGATTCTTATTGGCAGCCAATAAACGAAATGATAGAGACCCTTGCTAGAGAACAAGGGATGAGGTGCGAAGCACCGTATTGGACTGAAGTTCAGTCTAAACAGTTATCACTATTTTAAATATAAACGCTAAAAAGAGGAGTTGATCAACTCCTCTTTTTATGATGCTGCAGTGTCTTTGTTTTTTTTGCTGTCTGTGATATAAAAACCATCTGTTTTATAAATAACACCTGCTCCACCAGAGATCAATTTTTTAACTTCAGAATCACACTTCGGACAATTTACAAGAGGTTTATCATTAATATTTTGGTAAAAATCGAATTTACCGCACTTAGGACATTTGTAGACATATGTGGGCATAAAGACACCTCCAAATATTGCTTAAATTATTGAATAAAGGAAGGGGCATCTAGATAGGCCCCTTTTAGTTCTAAAGAATATATTAATCTTATTGAACGAAAAATGCAATGGAAACTTAGTAGCAAGCCTCTTTTACATGCTTCGTGTAGGTTTGCAGAAGCTCTTTGGAGATATCTCCTGGGACACCTCTACCGATCTTCTGGCCGTTTACTTCAGTGACACTTAAAACCTCATATCCAGTACTTGCAAGCATTACTTCGTCAGCATCTAGGACTTCTTTTAAACTAAAGACCTTTTCTTCTAAGGGGATATTACACTCTTTAGCAACCTCAATTACCTTCGCTCTAGTGATACCAGGGAAGATATATGGAGAAAGAGGAGGCGTATAAAGCTTACCTTCTTTGTAGTAGAAGATGTTGCTAGATCCACCTTCTACAACGCCAACGCCTGCGCGGTCGTAGAGAACATCATCAACACTGTGTTCCTTAGCTGCTTGTTTAGCAAGAACATTGGCAAGTGCACTTAAGGCTTTAATGTCACAGTGAAGCCACCTTATATCAGGAATTGTGATAACTCTAGCACCTTTCTGGATAATCTCTTTGGCTGGTTTTGCTGAAGGCTGCGAATTCATTACTAAAGTCGGCTGGGTACTGTCTGGGAAGGAATGCTGTCTAATAGCAGCGCCTCTAGAGATTTGCATGTAGATATAATCGTCTTTTAAGTTGTTTTGTTTAGCAGTTTCGATTGCAATATCAATTAACTCTTCTTTTGACCACGGTAGGTCTATTTTGATTACACTTGCGCTTTGAATTAGCCTTTCAACATGCTCTTCCAGTAAAAAAGGCTGGTAGTTATACCAGTGAACTACTTCATAGACGCCATCTCCAAAATTAAACCCTCTATCTTCAGCAGAGACAACTGCTTGGCTTGCAGGAAGATATTTACCATTAACATAAAAAATGCGTTCCACAAAAACTCCTCCCACTACTGTTATTTGTTTTATAGTTTTTTAAAAAGCGAGTTTTTAAGTCAGTGCTAGATCCTCTAAGTGCTACTCTTTAAAGATTGTAAAAAGGAAACCGTCTTTACAAAAGAGAATTAAAAGGTGCTTTACTTAAGGTGTTTATCTTATTTTGCCCTTTTATTTTACTTAAAAACCCTCTAGCTTGCTTTCTGATTTCTCTGTATGAAGGGAAAATCCTATGATGCTTGGCTATTCTTTTTAGAAACAAAAACCTTAACCTAAATAGGCAGCTAAATGTCTATTTCTAGTAAATTTTGGTCTTACCTCTAAATATTATACAAAAGAAGCTCTAGCGCTTCTCCTCACTCTCAGCTTAATCCTTTAGTCTAGATAATTCAACTCTAGAAAGAAGGGAAAGTCTAATAATTACTTATTAACTAAAGCAGGAAAGAACAGTTTATGTACAATAAAATATAAGAGGAGATATTTTTATTTAATGAATTGGAGGAAAGAAAATGAAGCATAAATTTACTGTACTACTCATCCTTATTTTGGTCCTATCTCTTTATTCAACAGCACAAGATAATGTTAATCTAGCCTCTGTAGTAGAAGGTGGCACCGTAATAACTAGTGAGCCTTTAAAAGATACTATAGCGCTTCATACCATCTTAGATGGCGTTAGCGGTACAGGAGGTGTGGTATTTACCTTTGGACCGGAACAAAAAGCCAGAATTCTTGTAGAACTCGGTGGGAAAAGTTTAAATAGAATTGATGAAGTGGTTGTAACAGCAAAGGTACCAATGTGGCGAGACGGGCAGGCATTTGAGATCAAAGTTCAAACAGCAGAGAAAGCTGAAGGCCCTTTTTTAGATGCAGGAACTTTAAGACTAGCGTATTCAGGAGCGCTGGGAAATGTTTTTGAACCGAGACTAGCAAAGTATGTTTTGCTAGAGCTTAGTACTAATTCGCCTGTTGTAGAAAATATTATAGTTGAAGAGGTAGAGATCTATGGCACAGCAGTAGAAATTGCCGAGCCAGAGCCTCTTCGCACTATGCAGCAAGAAAAAATGAAGCTTTTTGAGCATCTTGGCCTAGTGGCTAACTGGGATCTAACGGATATTTCTATTATAGATCCTGCGCCTCATGCCATCTTAGACGGCTATACAAATATTGAAGCAAAAACCAGCGATATTCTTGTTCGCTTTAATGTAGACGGAAGATTAGAAAGTAGAGCCAATTTAGCTGGAAGTGTTACTACTCCACAGAACTGGGAGAGACTGTTTCTTCCTGAAACTGTTTCTGTTCGTTGTTACTATTTGCATAATGAAAAGGCTTGGTTAGTTGGCAGTCAAACTGTGATATTAGATGAGTTAAACAATCTTGTAGAGTTGACACTTTCGTTAGGAGCAAATCGCAGCTGGCCACAGGGTGAATACAAGATTGAGTTTTATGTGGGTGAGAATCTACCGCTTTCCTATTACTTTAGCATAGAGGAGGCCAGGATTAATGCTGATTCTACCTTGGATGGTGCCGAACAATCAGAGTAGTTTTGGTTCTTTAGAGATTGCCAGAAAGTGCCTTGATAGGGTGAGCCCGACAATCCTTACTTTAGATGGAGACTTTAGCCTCATAGAAACAAAAGATCCAAACGTTGATAAAATGCTGGAAATGGGTTTTAAGGTATTTCCTTTAGTAGCAAACAAGGGGTTTGATGCAGGGATTGCAGCTAGGCTACTAAAAACGCATGCTAGCAGAAAAAAGACTGCAGAGATTTTGACTGCAAAAGTCTTAAAAGACAATTATCCTGGGCTTAATGTAGATTTTGAAGGGCCATTTGGTGATTATCGAAATGAGTTCAGCGAGTTTATTTGCCTTCTAGCTGAAATGCTCCACGAAAATGACAGAGAGATCTCTGTTGATGTTATTGCCCTAGATCAGGATCCGACGCCCCAGCATACGTGGGGTTACCCCTTTGATTACAGGGCTCTAGGACCTGTAATCGATTATCTTGTTTTAATGGGCTATGATTACTCTCATACAAATAGCCCTCCTGGACCGGTTTCACCAAATTTCTGGCTTGAGGATGTAAAGAAATATGCTACTAGCATTGTGCCTAGCCAGAAGATTGTTTTAGGTCTTCCTCTATATGGGCGTCACTGGGTCACTGACCCATTTGGAGTTCACTCTATAGGTAGAGGGGTAACTTATGATGAGTCAATGGAGTTTGCTTACAAGTGGCAGGAAAGCCCAGTGCTTCACGAATCTGGTTGTATGTATATTAAGGTAGAATTTGCAGATGGCTCGATCGAGCAGATCTATTTTGAGAACAAAGACACCTTGCTAAAGAAAATTAGGATCGCAGAAGGACTTGCTGGAATCGCCTTTTGGCGTTTAGGCCAGGAAGATAGGAGTATTTGGGACTGTCTATAGATTTGGTGCTTTTGAAAAGCCCCGAGAATTATCTCGGGGCTTTTTTTTAGTGCGCCATGCATGTCGATTAACTAGGTGGTGAAAGTCCACTATGGGGGTTTGTAGTTACCAACCATTAGCCAAGAGCAAGGGTGATTATTGCGAGGTGGAATCTGAAGGAAGTTGGAGGTAAAACCCTGACCCAAGGAACACGAACATCATTAGGCAGTGGATATGGGATGAGTTTGCTAAACAAAACGAAGTCCAATTAACTACACGGACATACGAATGTAGATGATGTGGGTACATGGGGTGAAAGTGAATCGTCTTACCATGGGAGGTCTCATGGACGCGAGGAGATATATTTCGAGCTACGGTTGAAACAAGATTTGCCATGAGAAGTCAGCAGGTGCCATAGTACTCGAGTTAATCGAGGAGGGGCTAACCGAGAACCTACTTGAGAAAGTCATAGACATCCAGAATTTCAATCAAGCCTTCCATAAGGTGAAATCCAACAAAGGAGCACCAGGCGTAGACGGAATGGGAGTCGATGAACTCAGAAAGTATCTCGAAAAGAATCTTAAAAGTATTAAAGAAAGTATTTTGAACGGTAAGTAGAAACCTAATCCTGTTAGACGGACAGAGATACCCAAAGAAAACGGGAAAAAGAGGAAGTTAGGAATACCTACAGTGGTAGACAGAGTAGTGCAACAAGCAATTGCTCAAGAGAAAAGGTGCAACACGAGTTAGGATACATCCTAAATCAACTGCTAAAATGAGAAGCAAAATCAAGGACCTTACTTTTAGGAGTAACGGAATGAGCAATAAAGAGAGAATACTGAGACTCAGACGTTATATTATGGGGTGGGTAAACTACTTCAAGATAGCGGATATAAAGTCATTACTAAAAGAAACAGACGAACGGTTAAATTTGAATAGGACAGTAAAATAGTCATTTTGAAAAAATGGAGGCAAAACATGAGTAAACATCAGTACACAGCCCTGTATGAGCGCCTCTCCAGAGATGACGAATTGCAGGGCGAAAGCAACAGTATTACAAACCAAAAGCGACTTTTGGAAGATTACGCTAAGAAGCATGGATTTGACAATTTCCGACACTTTACGGATGACGGTATCAGCGGTACAACCTTTGAAAGAAAAGGCTTTAAGGCAATGATTGAAGAGGTTATGGAAGGAAATATATCGACAATCATTGTAAAGGACATGAGCCGTTTTGGACGAGATTATCTGAAAGTCGGTTACTATACAGAGATTATGTTCGTGGAAAAGGGAGTGCGTTTCATTGCTATCAATAACAACATTGATAGTGCCAATCAGACGGACAGTGATTTCACTCCATTTCTGAACATTATGAATGAGTGGTATGCAAGAGATGCCAGTAGAAAAATAAATGCAGTATTTGCAAGCCGGATGGAGAGCGGTCTTAGGTGCAGTGGTGCAATTCCATACGGTTATTATCGTAAGCCGGATGATAAGCAGACCCTTTATGTGGATGAAGAGTCAGCAAAGGTGGTAAGGCGAATTTTTGATATGGTGGTTAAGGGATATTCCTATGCAGAGATTGCTAAGATTTTCAGTGAGGAAAAGGTCTTGTGCCCGACAGAATACAACAGACTGCATTATCCCGAAGATTGCAGGCACAAGCCAATGGATGACCCTTACAGATGGAACTCCACAACATTGGGATATATCATTCATCGGCAGGAGTATTTAGGACATACAGTTTTGAAAAAGTCCAAGGGATTATCCTACAAGTCGAAGAAGCGTGTTAAAGTTGCGGATGAGGACAAGATTATTTTCAAGAATACGCATGAGGCAATTGTTGACGAGGAAACATGGAAAATTGCCAACAAGGTAAAGGCATACCGGAAAAAGACACCATACAGCGCAGACCCACTCAATCTTACCGGACTTCTCTATTGTGCGGATTGTGGAGCAAAGCTCATCAGAAGAAATTATAATTCCGGCACCAGAGAAAGATATGAAAGCGACCAAGCCTATTGTTGTAGCCAATATCGGCAGATTACCAGTGATTGCACCATGCACTTTATCAAGCGTTCGGACATATTGGAACTGATAAAAAAATCCATTCAAAGAGTCAGTAAATACACGATAACTAACGAGAAAGAATTTAGGGAACAGATACTTGCCGAGTTAGCAGTAAGGCAGGAAGTTGATACTTCCAAAAATGCGGAAGTTATCGCAAATGCAGAGGCAAGGATGAAGGAGCTTGATATTTTGATAGGCAAGCTGTATGAAACCTATGCACTGGAAAAAATATCGGACAGACAGTATCAGCGACTTATGAACCAGTATGAGGACGAGTACGGAGAACTGGAAGCAATGGTAGAGGAACTTGTGCCGGATGAAGAGGAACAGACACCGAAGAGTGCCATGGACTCCTTTATTGCATTAGCAAAGAAATATGCAGATTTTGAGGAACTCACACCGACCATGATACATGAGTTTATTGATAAAATTGTAGTCCATGAGTCAAATGGTGTGAGAGGGTTCGGGCGAAAGCAGAAGATTGAGATTTATTTTAATTTTATCGGGCAATTTATACCGCCATACAGCACAGCAGAGCTGAAAGCAGAAGCAAAGGAGCAGGCTGTTAAGAAAGCGGAAAAGGACAGAATAAGAGCAGAAAAAAGGGCAGAAACCGTGAAACGGTACAAGGAAAATAAAGCCAAGAGACTGGCACAGCTTAAGGCAGATGCAGAAGCCGGTGACCCTAAAGCGATTGCAGAATATGAAGAGTATTGTAGGAATGAAGAGAAAAAGCGGGAGCAGAGCAAGGCATACTTCAAGGATCGTTATCGCAGGGAGCAGGAGAAATATAAGGCTACAAAGGCACTGGCAGAGCAGGGGGACAGTCGGGCAGTGGAACTATTGACGGAATATGACCGAAGAATTGAGCATAAAAAGCAAGTGGCAAGTGAGCGTGAGAAAGCAAAGCGCAGAGCAAAGAGAAAAGTGTCATAGCTTAAATGCTACACGATAATTATTGTATGGATGGGAGCTGAAATAGGGCAGCCCGGGAAATTATCATCAAGAGAATAGGGGAATGATTTGGTGCGGTAGTTATCGTATGAAATCAGCAAAAAAGGGCATTCAAAACGGACAGTTGGAACTGTGTGTTGCGGATGTCTTTTCTGTTGGTATGACCGGTGTAACCTTCCCTTCCCCTTCCTTCTCTTTCTCTTCCTAGAGAAAAAAGAGAAAAAGAAAAGCAGAAAAGAAAGAACCAAAGAAAAGAATAAAATAAAAAGATAAAAAAGAGATATACCATCTCTATCTTATCCTATCCCATCCTATCCGCCTGCCGTAGGCAGGCTTTATTATTTGCCCGTCAAAAGTACGAGTCAAGAGTCGTAAAAAGTACGAGCCTAGTAGAAAGGAGTGATTTCATGGGCAGTTTATCCAAGTACGAGCAGGAAACTGTTATCAATTTCAATGCAGGGGAGCAGACAGCCATTGTTTACACCAGAGATAAGGCTGTTATGAGGCGAATTGATGCGTTAGTTATTGAGTTCCCTGATGTGTATAGGCTTGTTAGTGAAACTGATATTGATAAGACATATTCCATGCCAAAATCACACATTAGTTATCGCAAGCCGAGAAGGTTAAGTGATGAATGCAGGGAGCATAAAAGAGAGCAAATGACACGATACAATTCAAGGGATAGTTAGTTGAGAAAATGTATGTTCTGTGATATAATCGATTTGCTACAAGGAGAGCGAAAATTTGAATTTTATGTTGTGAAAAAAGATGTCTATTAACTTAGATATCTTTTTTTATAAAAACTTATAAAAAACTATTGAAATAAATTTCTAATTAAATTAGGCTTTTATATGGACGTCCAAATCTTAAGAATATACGAGGTGTAAGATGATGGAAAAAATAAGAGAAGTTGTAGGAAAAGAATATGCGAATACACTTGGTATTATCGCATATAAAAATGGTGAAAAGGTCATTGAAGAGTATTTTAAAGGTGCACATGAGAATGAATCAGTACATACCTTTTCAATAGTGAAAAGTGTTGTGGCAATACTTGTGGGGATTGCGATTGATAAAGGATATTTAGAGGGTGTACATCAAAAAGTAATTGATTTTTTCCCTGAGTATAAGTTAAAGAGAAATCAAGAACAGTTGAAAGAAGTAACGATTGAGAATTTCCTTACAATGACTGTTCCGTATAAGTTCAAAAGTGAACCGTGGACTAAGGTGTGTACTAGCGAAGATTGGGGTGGCAAGGTTTTAGAGCAGGTTGGTGGAAAGGAACAGATTGGAGAAAACTTCCACTACTCAACACTTGGAATTCAAGTATTATCGAATGTTTTAGCAAAGGCTACAAATATGAGTTTGAAAGAGTTTGCAACAAAAAATTTATTTGAACCATTGGGGATTTTGGATGTACCGAATGCGAATGTTTATGACAGAGCATCGCAAGAAGCATTTTATAAAGCGAGAGATAATCGTGGTTGGGTAAAAGACCCAAGCGGATATTATACGACTGGATGGGGGTTTTCGCTTACAACAGATGACTTTGCAAAGATTGGCGTGTTAGTGTTAAATAATGGTTTATATAATGGTAAAAGAATCCTTTCAGAGCAATATATTCGCGAGATGCTAACGGAGCGAGAAGAAAGCTACGGATATTTATGGTGGATTTATAAGAAAAATAGTACAATAAAAATAATACGAAAAGAATATAGTACAGGAAAGTATGATTCTTATTGTATGAATGGTGTAGGTGGCTCCTTAGTGACGGTTATACCAGAGATTGATACCGTTATTTGTATGACTTGTTCGTTGGTGTATAATCCAAAACCGAGAATGGAACTTATAAATAATTATCTGATTCCTTATATTGAAAAATTATAAGCACTTGAAAATTTCAGGTTTCACCGCACTTTAATTTAATATCGAACACCAAAAAGGTGGCATGGAAAGTCAAAACCATGACCGCCTTTTTTGTTACCCAAAATGAAGAAAAGGAGAATGAAAAACATGATTAAGAACAACGAAAAATCAGCAGAAATTTTAAGAGCAGAGGAGCAGTTGGCACAAGCCAAGGCGAGACTGGCAGAAGCTAAGAGGAAAGAGGGAGCAAAGAAGAGAAAAGAGGAAAATCAGCATAAGTACATGATGGGCGGTATTATTCATAAATACTTTCCCGAGTGCTACCAGTTTGACGAGTTGGAGCTGAACCGCATTATTGCATCCGCTATCAAGTCAGAGCAGTGCCAGCGTATTATTGAAATTGTGAAAAAGGAAAGTGCTGAAAAGAGTGGCAGTGCATTTGCAAAATCTGAAAGTGAGGTGGCTAATGATGAAGGTGCCGGCAAGGGCGAAAGTGCTTAAAACCATTCAACGAAATTTTTTCGTTGCGCACAGATATACCATCTGCGATGGTATGTGCGCTCTCCGAGGGGTCTTGCAGACAGCCATTGCCTGCCGAGGGCAGTCAAAAGGGAACACTGCGTTTTCCCTTCGGTGCAGAGGGCGCACCTACCCATTTGCATACTTTGCGTTCAGTGAAGCTCCAAAGAGCGGAGCTGCACTGCCCACAAAGTCAGCCGATACCGCAAAGTCCACTGTATCGGTCAGCCATAGTCCATGCAGAAAAGAGGTGTTTCTATGGCTGTAAAAAGCCTAAGTACTCGTATTGCTATCATAGGCAGGGGCGCAAAGTGCAGTGGTGGCTCATCCGCAGTTGACAGGTCAGCATATATCAGCCGTACCACCATGTACTCTGAATATGACGGAACTTATTATTATCCCAAGTATAGTGAAGATTTGGTGCATAGTGAGGTTATGCTACCGGAGAATGCGCCGGAGGAATATGCAGACCCATCTGTATTGTGGAACTCAGTGGAAATGCGTGAGAAAAATAATTCCAAGGCACAGCTTGCAAGGTCATACAAGATTTCTATTCCGAATGAATGGAGCTATGAGCTTGCCACCGAGGTAGTGAGGGATTATGTGAAGCGTAATTTTTTGGATGAGGGAATGTGTGTGCAGTTTGCTATTCATGACTCTGAAAATCCGGTTACGCATCAGAGGAACTTGCATTGTCATATTATGATGACCATGCGACCGATTATGGAAGATGGAACATGGGGAGAAAAGCAGAAAAAGATTTATATACTGGATGCAGATGGGAACAAGATTAGAACCAAGAAGGGGAACTATAAATGCACCACGCAGGATGTGACCGGATGGAACAATAAGGAGAATGCAAAGAGGTGGCGCAAGAACTGGGCAGACACTATCAATGCAATCAATGAGAAGAACGGATTGACGGAGAATTTTTGGGAACACCGTTCCTTTGAGGCGCAGGGGCTTGATATTATCCCACAGATACATTTGGGAGAAAAAGCCAGTGCGCTTGAGAGAGCAGGCATACAGACCGAGAGAGGAAATATCAACCGTAGAATTATGGAGCAGAATAAGGCGATTCTTACTGCAAAAATGCTTGTGGCAAAAGCAGAGGAACAGTTGCAGAAGCTTGTTAATTCCAAGCCGGTCGAAGCAGTGCGCAATACTGCCAATGAAGTGCTTGATATGATAAGGGCAGTTGTCGGCAGAAAAGGCAGACTGGATATTCCGGTTGTGGGTAGCAAGTATCTGAAAAAGATTTCCCAGAGGCAGGCATTGCAGGAGCAGGACAGAATGGAGCAGTTTGTTGTTTCAAATCAGATTGAGAGCTTTGAGCAGTTGCAGGGATTTATGGAACAGCGTGTGCCGGCTTATGAAAAACTGGCACAAGAAAGGCAGGGCATAGCGGAGCAGATAGCAAGACTGGAGCAGTTGCTTTATGCGTACAGTGAGTTACAGCCTTATGTGGAATATCATAAAACGAGCAATTCTATGAAAGGATTTGCCAAGCGTAATTATGATAAAGCCCATCAAACGGAGCTTGAAATGTACGATAGTTATCGGGCAGATTTGAAAAGAATGCTTGCACCGGAAGAGAAGATTACACCGAAGAAGTGGACGGAGCAGAAAGCCCAGCTTGAAGCAAAATTGCAAGAGAGCAATCCAGGCTATGCAAAGGTTGTTACGGAGCTTGCATCCGCAGAGGTTATAGAGCATAACAGAAAGATGTATGCCTTGACGAGAGAAGCAGAGCAGAGGCAAAGAAACAGAGTGCCGAAGCACAAGAAAAATGAACGGTCATTATAACAGCGAGAGGGCAGTTTACAGACAGTGGTTTGTAGCTGTCCTTTTTGCGTGAAGGGAGAAGCATGGAAGAAAGAGAGACAAAGTACAATGCCGGTGGGAGCTTTGAAACCACCATAGGCAATACAAATTATGAGATAGTGATGAATTTTAGGGATGAGGGTATGAGTATGCAGGAAAAGGCACTCAGGGCGGTAAAAGAGGATATTCACAAGGAAAGTGCGTGATGTGTTATTTTGCAAGTGACACAAATACGGTCTTGACAAAACGCTCCCAAATGGATAAGGAGACGTATTCGCATGGTCTACTGGAAACAATGGAAGCGAACCAAAACAAAGTTCCAGATGTTGCAAACCTATGGCATGCACGCAGAGGAAGCCTGGATGAATGCGAACACAAGAAAGAGCTACTGGAGAATCTCCAATAGCTCTATTCTAAATAAAACGTTAACTAATGATGTTGTACGAAAATTAGGTTTCTTATACTTTTCGGATTATTACCAGTATGTTACAGCGTAAACAAGGGAACCGCCGTGTACCGAACGGTAAGCACGGTGGTGTGGGAGGTCGGCTACTCAAATAATGGGTAGCCTCCTACCCGATTACGGTTACAGGTAAGATGCCTGGAGCTCTAGCTTTGCCAGTTAACACATCCCAAGCTGCCTCTAGAGAAGACTTTCTATAGCTATACGTTGCAAGGTACAAGTCTACATAATCTTTTAAAACGCTGTATTCATAAGGAGCTCTTAAACCTACTGCAAAGATAAGTTTTCCAAAACATTTTAACTCTTTAACAAACTCCATTTGATTTCTATTTAAGTGAGCATCCATGGTTTGGACGACGAAGATATCAGCATCTAATGCCTTTATTGCTACTAACTCTTCGCTGTAGTCTTCGCCATTAGAAGCTAAACGAATTTTAACTGCCTCTTTTGGAGCTAGATCGCCTAAATAAACTTCGTTTTTAATTACTTCCTCAGCAATAGTTTTAGCTTTAGTTTCAAAGTCAATTACGGCAATTTTCCCGTTGATTGGCAAAAGGTCTTTACCTTTTAAAACTGTAAGGGCACTCTTTGCAATAAAAGTAGCAGTATCGGTATTTGCTTTTAAGGGTTTTTCTAATCTACTTTTGGCCCAGTCTTGACCAATTATACCAAAGTCTGATTTTGTTTTTAGAATTCGTAAAACAGCCTTGTGTAGTGTTTTTTCACTAATTCGGTTTAGGTTCACTGCCTCTAAAAGAGCATTAAAGACTTGCAGCTGCAAAGAGGGCGTATGTGAGACTAAAATCATGTCAGCTCCGGCTTCAATTGCAAGCACCGCCCCTTCTATGGTACCAAAAGAATCCTTAATAGCTTTCATCTCCATGCAATCTGTCATAATAAGTCCTTTAAAGCCGAGCTCGTCTCGTAAGAGTCCTGTGAGCACTTTCTTTGAAAGTGTGGCTGGGATTTTGGTATTTTCTTCGATAGCAGGGAAGGCAATATGAGCTGTCATGATAGCTCCAATGCCTTTTTGTATGGCATCTTTAAAAGGTAGAAGTTCTACTTCATCTAAATGATTTTTATCGTGACCGACAACAGGCAGCAGATGATGACTATCTATCTCTGTGTCTCCATGTCCAGGGAAATGCTTGCCAGTTGAAATTACGTTTGCGTCCTGGAGTCCTAAAGCAAAAGCTGAGCCAAGGTCTGCTACAAGTTTCGGGTCCTCTCCGAATGATCTTAGGCCAATAACAGGGTTTTTCGGATTGTTATTTACATCAAGACAAGGAGCTAAATTCATGTTGATGCCTAGGCGATAGAGTTCTTCACCTGTTATTTTCCCAGCTTGATAGGACATCGCTGTTGATTTTGTAGCACCTAAAGCCATATTACCGGGAAAAACTGTAACGCCGTCTATGATTCTTAATACCGATCCACCTTCTTGATCAGTACAGATAAAAAGAGGAGTAGAGCTTAAATTTTGTAGAGCCTGGCTAAGTTCTCTGATTTGAGCTGGCTTCTTAATGTTACGACTAAAATAGATCACCCCACCAGGTTCAATGGTCTTTATAAGGTTAATGTCCTCCTGACTAAACCTTGGAGAGGGGATACCAAGGGTTATAAGCTGTCCGATCTTTTGTTTTAAGGACATGCCATCTAAAAGGCTCTCTGGGCTTGTCAATTAGATCTCTCCCTTCTTATCTAAAGGCCCTAAGCCTTAGCTTTAGTAAAAGCTAAAAGGCCACCTTTCTCAATAACATCAAGCTGACGTGGGCTCAAATCTACTGTTAACTCAATATTTCTTCCAGTTCTTCGGTTTGTGACATTAACCGTACCGCCTCTTAAGTCGGTTAAGAGATTATCCAAAAGTAAAGTATCGTTTTGCTCTAAAAAGTCAAAATCAGCAGGATCTTTAAATTCAAGGGGTAGAATACCAAAGTTAACAAGGTTTGCCTTGTGAATGCGAGCAAATGACTTAGCAATAACGACTCTAACTCCTAGATACATTGGAGCAAGAGCAGCATGCTCTCGGCTAGAGCCTTGGCCATAGTTTTGACCACCGATGATGATGCTCTGTCCAAGCTCCTTTGATCTATTTGAGAAACCAGGATCTATAGCACTAAAAACGAACTCACTAATTGCAGGAATATTAGAGCGGAAAGGCAGCACCTTCGCACCAGCTGGCATAATGTGATCTGTTGTAATGTTGTCTCCAACTTTAATTGATATAGGGAGTTCCATTTGACTCTTTAGAGGCTCTCCTATTGGGACAGGCTTAATGTTTGGTCCAAGTACAACCGTTACCTTTTCTGGCTGATTTGATGGCGCAAGAATCATGCTATCATCAAGCAAATATTTTTCAGGCATATTAACAGGGATATATGCGCCTAAGGTTCTAGGGTCAGTTATTTTGCTTGAGAGAGCACTTGCTGCTGCAGTTTCAGGACTTACTAAATAGACTGAAGCGTCTTTAGTACCAGAGCGACCTTCAAAGTTACGATTAAAGGTTCTTAGAGTTATTCCACCACTATTTGGAGCTTGGCCCATACCAATACAAGGACCGCAAGCAGATTCTAAGATTCTAGCTCCAGCTGAGATTAGGTTTGCAAGCGAACCATCTCTTGCAAGCATTTCTAGCACTTGTCTAGAGCCTGGAGCAATTGCGAGACTCACTTCAGGGTGAACTTTTTTTCCTTTTAGAATTTCGCTGATTCTTTTCATGTCTGTATAAGAAGAGTTGGTGCAGCTACCAATTACAACCTGGTTAACCGTTAGGTCTAGGTCTTTAATTGGCATGATATTGTCAGGTGAGTGTGGACAAGCTGCAAGAGGCTCAAGCTCTGCTAGATTAATAACAATTACCTCATCATAGGTAGCATCGCTGTCAGATGTTAGAGGCGTAAAATCCTTTAGGCGACCTTGAGCTTCTAAGAACTTTTTAGTGTTATTATCAGATGGGAAGATTGAAGTAGTTGCACCTAGTTCTGCTCCCATATTAGTGATCGTGGCTCTTTCAGGGACACTTAATGTTGTGACTCCTTCACCGCCATATTCCATGATCTTATTAACTCCGCCTTTGACACTTATTAAAGAAAGTAGATGTAAAATAACATCCTTAGCAGATACCCAGGGCTTCAGGCTGTTTTTTAATTCCACACGTACAATCTTAGGCATGGGAAGATAAAAAGGCTGCCCTGCCATAGCGACAGCTACATCAAGACCACCTGCGCCTATTGCTAACATACCAATCCCGCCACCAGTTGGAGTGTGACTGTCTGAACCTAAAAGAGTTTTAGCGGGCTTGCCAAATCTTTCTAAGTGAACCTGGTGACAGATACCATTACCTGGTTTACTAAAGTAGATGCCATGTTTACTTGCAACAGTTTGGAGAAAGCGATGATCATCAGCATTTTTAAAGTCAGACTGGAGTGTATTATGATCGACATAACTGACGGATAGTTGAGTTTTTACTGTGGGAATATCCATGGCTCTAAACTGAAGATATGCCATAGTACCTGTTGCGTCTTGAGTAAGAGTTTGATCAATCTTTATACCAATTTCTTTGCCAGGGACCATCTCCCCTGATACAAGATGACTTTTAATAATCTTTTGGGTTATATTTAAGCCCATATCGCACCTCCGAAAAGAAAAGTTTTTACTAATATACGAGATCAAATCTAAAAATTTTAGCAAACACAGTGTATACTTGTAAGGGAAGCTTTTAAAAAAAGGAGTGAGTAAGTTGGAAATAGCTCTTTTTGAGCCTGAAATTCCTCAAAACACAGGAAATATTGCTCGGCTTGCCTCTGCAAGTGGAGTAGAGCTCAATCTAGTCGGTGCTCTAGGCTTTCATCTTAGTGACAAGCTTGTCAAAAGAGCGGGTATGGATTATCTCAACTTAGAATCGATAAAACGGACCCTCACCTTAGGCGAATACTATATGGATAAACAAAAAGGGCGTATTTGGCTTGCAACTACCAAAGGCGCCCAAAGATATACTGATGTTCAATATAGCATTGACGATACTATAATGTTTGGTCCAGAATCCAGAGGGCTTCCCGAAGAGTTACTATTGAATCATCCTATGGAGTGTATTCGCGTTCCAATGCTTTCTGATATTCGCTCGCTAAATTTAGCAAGTTCAGTAGCTATTGTTGTCTATGAGGCTCTCAGGCAATTAAACTTTCCAAACTTAATCCCTTAGTCTTTTGCCGTTTTTGTTGGAACAAGAACAGTGTGCAGTAGAAAATAGATTGCACCTGTTATAACTGGGAAGTGGACGATTCTAGAAACAATTCTTGGTGGTAAAAGTGCGATGTATGCTTTTCCTGTAATCATACTTACCCACACAGTATTGAGAAGGACATGGCATAGTATCTCGGTAATACCAATTGCAAGAGCAAGTTTTCCAAGCGAAGGTTTTTTGTCTTTTAAGAAGAATCCAGGTAAAAATCCAACTAGTGCTGTAGTGAGTGTAAAGCCTGGAAAGTAAGGACCGCCTTGTGAATTTATTAATACTCCAACAAGGTCAGCAACAGTTCCTGTTGCAAAACCCCAAAAAGGTCCAAGGATTATGCCGGAAAGCATTATTGGTATTGTCCCTAGAGATATGCGGTAGATACCGAGAGGAATACCAAAAAATCGAGTGAGAACAACTGCAACAGCAGCAAGAAGACTTGCTGTAATAAGGTGTTTGGTTTTAATGATAATCACTTCCTTACAACTACATTATAGCCTATTATAACATAATATGAGAGCTGAAAAAGACCAAGGTTAAAGGTATACAAAAGGCAGTTAGTAAATGTGGTTTTAAATATTGAGAGCAGCCTGAAACCAGAGTTGAGATGAGGTTGCTTTTAATATTCCTAGCAATAAGGTGTGGACGTTTTGATACGAGTTATGGCTTTTTGTGACGTGCTGGTTTTTGACTCGAAAGAAAGGAGACCAGTTTCCTTGTATGGTTCTTATTAGTGAGTTGCTTTTTTTAGAACATTGAATGTAGTAACACACGTTTTTAGTGTCCTGAGCAAAGTAGAGTTTTCCTCATTCGATAGTGTTGTTTTGGATGTTAAAACGCAAACTAAAGTTAATGTAAGCTTTAAGTTTTGCATTTAGGAGAACTAGTTTCGAGTTGAGTTAAGAAGAAAAATCCAGTAATTAAAAACACTTTTGATGAAAAAAAGGGAAAGGTTTTTCAGACTTGATTAGAGGTCAGTCTTTGTTGACTCATTAGAGCTATAAATGATAAACTAATTCTGATATTTAAGACAAAAAATCGCAGTTGTAGTCTGTTTAACATAAATATCAATAAAGAACAGGAGAGTAGTCACCGATGAATATTCTTGTAATCAATAGTGGTAGTTCTTCATTAAAGTACAAACTTTTTGATATGGACAAACAAAAATCTTTAGTAAGTGGCGTTGCAGAAAGAATTGGTGGGACGGATTCATTTATTAAACACGAGAACGGAGAAAAAACTGTAATTGATCTTGAACTTCCTAACCATAAGGTAGCCTTAAAAGAAGTCCTCGACCTTTTAACAGACCCAAAGCTTGGGGTTATTAAGAGTCTTGATGAGATAGATGCTGTTGGGCATAGGATTTTGCATGGACAAGAAGTGTTTACAGAATCAGTAATACTAGATAAAGAAAAAGTTGAAACTCTAAAAGGTTTTATTGAAATGGGTCCTTTGCATATGCCGGCAAATATTGGCGGTATTGAAGCTTGTTTTAGCTTAATGCCTAATGTTCCTCAAATTGGAGCATTTGACACAGCCTTCCATGCAACTATTCCAGCTAAAGCTCACCTATACGCTCTACCGTACGATCTTTACGAGAGTTTTAAAATTCGCCGTTATGGGTTCCACGGTACTAGTCACAAATATGTAACAAATAGAGCTGCAGAGTTTTTAGGGAAATCCCAAGACGATCTAAAAATGATTACTCTTCATCTTGGTAATGGTTCTTCAATGGCAGCTGTAAAGAATGGTAAATGTATCGATACATCCATGGGCTTTACACCACTTGAAGGATTAGTTATGGGAACTCGTTGTGGCGATATGGACCCTGCTATTGTCCCTTATATAGGTAAAAAACTTGATATGACACCTGATGAAGTAGACACTCTGATGAATAAAGAAAGTGGCCTTAAAGGCTTTTCTGGTCTTTCAAATGATATGAGAGATATCCAACAGGCAAGAAGTGAGGGCAATAAATTAGCTCAGCTAGTTTATGAGATGTTTGTTTATAGGATTGTCAAATACGTTGGTGCTTACACGGCAGCCCTTGGCGGGTTAGATTGTATGGTATTTACTGCAGGTATTGGTGAAAACGACTATGAAGCTCGTCGTGATATCTGCAAAGAACTAGCCTTTATGGGTGTTTTTATCGACGAAGAACTAAATGATGGTCTAAAAGGGAAAGAAACACGGTTAAGCACTAAAGAGTCTAAGGTAGAGGTGTTACTGATCCCAACTAACGAAGAACTCTCTATTGCCCTAGATACCTACAAATTAGTAAAGTAGCTTTAGGAGAAGGTGTTTGAAAATGGCTAAAAGAAACGCTATTGTCAGTTGTGGCAAGGAGCTAGTTGAGCTTGGCCTTGTAAGAGCCAATTCGGGAAATATCTCGGTAAGAGCAGGCCTAGATAGCATTTTCATTACACCTTCTGGAGAGCCTTTAAATAAGTTAAACTCTGGAGATATAATTGAAATAGATTCTAAGGGCAAGTCATTAAGTGATAATAGTAAAATGCCCTCAATGGAAGCATCGATGCATTTAGGTATCTACAGAGGAAACTCCAACTGTCAGGCAATTGTTCATGCCCATCCACTATATGCTACAATAATAGGGACAATCATGGAAATAAAACCACTTACCTATGAAGCTGCTGTATTTTGTGAGTCAATAGACTACATTCCGGCTGTTTCACCTGGGTCAAAGGATCTTGCTGATCTAGTCAGTAATACTACAGCTCAGGTTATTGTCCTTAAAAATCATGGGGTAGTGGTATGGGGAGAGGACCTCGAAGAGTGTGTTTTTAGGCTTCAAGTTATAGAAGAAAATGCTATCCAGACATATATTGCGAAGAGCATGGGAACCGCGCCTTTTTTGGAAAAGCACTAGGCTCTGTCTCAAGAAGGAGTAATATAATGAAACGTATTAGTTATGTAGGCCTTGGTATTGCATTAGTTTGCATTGCAACGATGCTGGTTCAGATACCTATACCAGCAACCAAAGGATATCTTAATCTAGGTGACAGCGTTATTATGGTTTTGGCTGTTTTGTTCGGTGCTAGATTTGGTCTTTTCGTAGGATCTTTAGGATCTGCTCTTGCTGATGTACTAACAGGATATGCATACTGGGCCCCAGCTACTTTTATTATCAAAGGTTTAGAAGGACTAATAGTCGGCTTAATTCTTGCTAAAGGCAAAAAATCTCCAAATCATTTTAGAATAGTATGTGGACTAGTGTGTGGAGCATTGGTAATGGCTTTTGGCTACCTCTTTGCAGGGGCTATTATGTATGGCTGGGCGGTATCTGCAGCTGACATGGTTGCAAATCTTGTTCAGGGATTTGGTAGCACAGTCATAGCGCTACCTCTAATCTACGCATTAAAGAGATTGCGTTTTTTGGATAAAGAATGTAAGGATCTTTAAGAAACTCAAATAGAAGGGGGTAGTTTAGTGCGTCTTGTAACACTAATACCTGGAGACGGCATTGGGCCAGAAATTACAGAATCGGTTAAAGAGATACTATCTAGCGCAAGGGCTCCAATTGAATTTGAAGAGGCACAAGCTGGTGAGACAGCTCTTAAAACTGAGGGAGATCTCTTACCCCTTAAAACACTTCAGTCTCTAGAGAAAAACAAAATAGGGCTAAAAGGTCCAATCACAACTCCTATTGGCAAAGGATTTCGAAGCATTAACGTCAGCTTAAGACAAAAGTTTAATCTCTATGCCTGTGTGCGTCCTTACAAAAGCATGCTTGGAATTAATTCTAGATATGAGAATGTTGATATTGTAGTTGTTCGAGAAAATACTGAAGATTTATATAAAGGTGTGGAGTTTGAGGCAAACTCAGAGGAAGCTAGAGTGATAAGTAAGCTGAGTAATGGCTCAGTCTCTCTTGATTCGGCGATATCGATCAAAGCAATTACTGCTAGAGCCTCAGAGAAAATTGGCAGATATGCTTTTGAATACGCAAAAAAACATGGTAGAAAAAAAGTCACAGCAAGTGCTAAAGCGAATATAATGAAATTCACAGATGGACTGTTTTATGACTCATTAAGAAAGGTAGCCAAAGAATATCCTGAGATCGAATATCATGAAGTTCTGGTCGATGCACTCTGCATGAAACTAGTACAAAATCCAGAGCATTTCGATGTCTTAGTTATGTCAAACCTTTATGGGGATCTGCTATCTGATTTAGTCGCAGGATTAGTTGGTGGGTTAGGTGTAGCTCCAGGAGCTAATATTGGCGATAATATGGCTATCTTTGAAGCCACACACGGTTCTGCACCAGATATTGCTGGCAAGGATCTTGCTAATCCTCTAGGCCTTTTGCTCTCTGCTAATATGATGCTTGAGTATCTTGGCGAAAAACAAATCGCCAGCAATATAACTAAAGCTATTGAAACAGTTTTAGCAGACGGGAAATTTGTAACTAAAGACCTTAACCCCGAGGGAGTCACTACATCACAGATGACGAAAGCTATTATTAAGGCTTTATAATTTATTTTTAATAATAACCTGGTCTTTATTGATAAAAACCTTTATTTTGACGTATTGTTCTCACATAGTTTGTTTGAATATAGTATACTAAGCATAGCTAATTAGCAGACTATCTGCAGATATTTAGTCCTTGCTAGGCTGAAGATGGAGGAATGCAATATGGAAGAACCTCAAATTCAGAAAGTGTATGCTAGCTGGGCAGAAAGAGTCCAAAAGGCAGCATCTCAAAAGATAAATAGTCGTGTTTTTACGGCTTTTAATACCAACGTTGATGTAGTTGTTCATGTAAACAACGAAAACCTTAATAGAGTACTCGCTAATAATCCTAATATTATTAGTTCTGGACTGGAAGAAGACTTTTCTAGGCAAGCGGATTTAATCAAGACTCCAGAAGAATTTTTAAGTACCTTGCTTGGTGCGATGGAAAAAGGAAAATCTCTTTATACCCTTACAAATTCAGATGATCTCTTAGATTGGCTCTGTAAGTCATTTCCTGATGCCAAAGAGATCCTTGGAGGGCAAGCAGGTATTGTTGCAAACCAGATCAGCTCTTTAGGCACTCAAGCCGTTGTTTATTCAAGGCTTATGCCTCCACAGCAAGCAGCTCTTTTTAAAGATGAAGTATTAGTACCGACTATAAAAGGTAATAAACTGGTGATTGACTCTGTAAAAAGAGCAGCAAGACAGTCGGATCAATGTAAGATTAACTGGATCTTTGAATATGGCAAAGGAGTTACTGTTAACCTAGGAGGTTTTACAGTTACTACTCCTCGTGCAAATCGTGTCATCTTAGCAACAAGACCGAAAAATGCCATTATGTCTTTTTCAGATGAGATGATGGAGCATCTTCCTGAACTAGGCAAGCAAATAGACTTGGCTTTTATGGCAGGGTACCATTATATCGAAGAAGAAAATCCTGATGGACGCTCTTACCAAGAATTCTTAGATAAGGCTCTTAAAGAGATTGAATTGATGCGTAGTAAAAACCCTAACCTAGCCTTTCACTACGAATACGTTCCAATGAAAGCTAGAAATTTGGAGGCTAAAACCTTAGCTGAAATAGGTAACACCATTGAAAGCTTTGGTATTAATGAAAATGAGCTCAAGCTTGTTCTTGATGATTTTAATTTCCAAGAAGAAAAGCATGCCCTTGAGAAATCGGAGAGAGCCTATACACTTTATAAAGCTGCTCTACCAATATTTAGGAAAATGAACTTAAAAAGGCTCCATGTTCACAACCTAGGGTATTATGTCGTTATTATTTCAAAAAGTTATCATATATCACCACAGAGATGCTTAGAAGCTTGTCTCTACGCTTCCTCAGTCAATGCCTTAAAAGCAAAGTATGGAGGATTTGCAGAGTCTAAAAAGCTGCCTGAGGCAGGAAATATCCCCTTGTCTGAGATCGGTTTTAAACAGCTTCTAGGAATTAAAGAAGAAATGGACTTACCTAGTGAGTTCTTAGAAACAGGCATATATGAAGGGGATGACCACTATCTATTAGTAGTGCCAGCCCATGTAATACCTAATCCTGTAAGTACTGTAGGTATGGGAGATACCATATCTTCTACTTCATTTGCGTTGGAATATAGTAATGGTGAGAAGAAGTAGTCTTCTCACCATTATTCCACTAAAGGAGGTGCTTTTGATATGCGTGAAATTAAAAAAATTGCCCAAAACCGAAAAGCTAGACATGAATACCATATTGAGGATACCTATGAGGCAGGTCTTGTTTTGCAAGGAACGGAAGTAAAGTCTTTACGGCTCGGGAGGTGCAACTTGCAAGATGCTTATGCTGCTTTTAGTGGAGGCGAAATCTATATCTACAATATGCATATCAGCCCTCACGAACAAGGCAACATCTATAACCACGATCCTGTCAGACCAAGAAAAGTTCTCTTAAATAAAAAACAAATTAAATCATTGATAGGTAAAACCCAACAAGAAGGTTATACGTTAATTCCGTTAGAGATTTATTTTAATGAGCGCAATTGGGCAAAAGTGGTTATAGCTTTAGCAAAGGGTAAAAAGCTCTATGATAAAAGAGATGATATAGCTAAAAGAGATGCAAGAAGGCAAGCTGAACGGGCGCTCAAGGAAAGGAACACTTATTGACATTAGGAACAAAAACCTTTAGTATAGTTATTGCACGGGGGCGATTTGGCTTCGACGGGGAGTTATGATGTTAGTCACAGCGAGCCGAGTTCTCCGCAAACCTCGATAAAAAGGCGGAAGCGTATAATAAACGCAAACGATAATTTAGCTTACGCTGCTTAATTAAAAGTAGCTGTCCTTAGATAGTAAACCTGCGGCTATCTTTTGGGCATCAAATTAGCGGGTTGCCGTTTAGCCATTACTTCTAGGCGAAAACGAAAGACTATAGAAGTGTAGTGAGAAAGAAGCCTGTCTGATGGCGTTCTTTCAAGCGAAAACTAAGTAATCAGACTACGCTCGTAGACGGGACTATGGTCGTCTTTTCGGACGTGGGTTCGACACCCACCGCCTCCACCAAATAAAGTTTTGTTTTATATAATAGGTCATTCCGTTTAAGGATTGGCCTTTGTTGTACTATACTGCAAAATAGCGAAAAATAATGGGCTTCCGATTTTGTGTACTTCGGAAGCCTTTTTTCTTTGCTGAGTATTTTGAACAGAACACTTGCTACTAAGCTATTTTATTGAAACTATTAGTTTTACTTCGGCCTTCACACCTTTTTGTCTTTTACAGAACAACAGCCTTGGCAATAACGCTTGCAAAGCCTAAATAGCTTTTCAGGATGCCAGATTTAATCTGTTGTTCTGCCTTCTTGCGCAACGAACGCTTAAAGCCTTCTTTACTTCCACCGTTCTCTTGAACCTAATCAAAAAGCTGGTTTTGTCCTACGCTTCAGGCATAGGAAACGCACTACAGTAGTATAATCGCATTGGCGAATTATCTGTAAATACTCGGTTGGTAAAAAAAAGGGAACACTTCGGTAGCTAGATTAGGAATGAGAGGTTTGATTTCGAGATTCATATATTTATGTTCCTACCTTGCCACGAAAACTAGGACAAAATCTGTTTCAAATTGCTTTTTAACATAACGGAAGAGCAACTTAATCTACCGACTATGACGAGTGGTTAAAAAACTAAAGATCCTCAGATTCATCGCCTTTTAGTAATGGTTATATATCTACGACTCATATGGTACTTTCTTTTGCTAGTTGATCTAAGAAACGTTTATACTCGATCTTTCTTCTGTCCATTTCTTTGTTCATTTCAATTGCTGCATTTTTTGCTTCTGCTTCTGGGTCAGAACCTAGTTGAATGCAAGATTGGATTGCAAATGCAACAAATCTATGAAGAACACTTTGTGTTGGCGCATATGGAACTGGGACTGATTCATCAACCTGAGCATGGATGACCTGTGCGATATTTCCAGGTAAGCCTTCGAGATTGTAAAGAGCAGCCATAGAAGTAGGAACCATTAAAGAACCAGGGATTCGGTTAATAATTAAGTCGACATATTTTCTTTGGATCTCACTAGATAAGAACCATTTAATAAAATCCCAAGCCTGTTGTTTGTTTTTAGTTGTAGTTGGTATGGCAAAGTGTGTACCGCCGGTAAATGTACCATGATTTACTGTTCCGTCAAGCCTTTTAGTGCCTGGAATCAATCCTGCTTCCCATTTGCCAGCTATTTCTGGAGCACTCTGCAACAAATTAGTGTACATCCAGTAGCCATCAATCATCATAGCTAACTCGCCACTTCTAAACTGGGTAATACCTGTTACAGAAAGGGGCATCTTATGTTTAGTATAGAGTTCTACATATTCTGTAAAACCTCTAATAGATTCTGGCTCATCCATAGCAGATGTAAATCCATCTGTTTTATAGAAGTTTCCACCGTGTTGAGTAATTAAGGTGTAAGCTCCCCATATTGATGAATAATCGGGACTGCCATAATGGAAAGCCATTTCTCTGCCATTAGCATTAAGTTTTGGTCTAATTAGATAGACTTCGTTCCAAGTTACAGGGATTTCTAGACCCATCTCCGCTAAAATATCAGTACGGTAAGCAGCATTCATGACACTGATATTTTGAGGGATTGCGAATCTAGTACCTTCGAAATGCAACTGCTTTGTAATTGCTGGGAAAAGTGTTGACTCCAATTCTTCGAATTCATTACCAAAGGTTTTTCTTAAATCGATAAGAGAACCTCGAATTCCAAGTTCTACACCAGCACTAACAATGTCTGGTGCGTCATTAGATATAATCGCTAGAGTAATCTTGTTTCCATCAGCCCAGCCGATTGGAGTTATGTTGACTTTAACGCCTGTTTTGGAAGTGTACTCTGTTGCAATTAAGTCTTCTGCAATTTTTGTCATTTCGTTGGTCCAGCCAACAATCCAGACATCCAACGTTTTAGCAATACTGAAAGCTGATAAAACAAAAGCTACTAGGATTCCTAACCAAAGCCTTTTTTTCATTCTGGTCATCCCCTTGATTAAGTCAATATTAGAATATTAAATGAAATTCTAAAAGAAACCGTTTTTAGGGAGGTAGCCATGTAAATTTGAAGGCGACATCAGGATTTGTAATACTAGCATTTGGAAAACCGCTACTAAAACAGCAACGGTTTTCCTAGACAGTATTAGTTATCGAGCGTTTCCTTTTGCTAGCTGATCCAAGAAACGTTTGTACTCAATTTTCCTTCTATCCATCTCTTTGTTCATTTCTTGTGCAGCATTGATTGCTTCTGCTTTAGGATCAGAACCTAGTTGTATACACGATTGGATTGCAAAGTTAACAAATCTGTAAAGAACACCAGCAGTCGGAGCATATGGAACAGCTGTAGACTCTTCAATCTGAGCATGGATTACCTGTGCGATATTTCCTGGTAAGCCCTCAAGAGTGTAAAGTGCATCCATGGAACTAGGAACCATTAAAAATCCCGGGATTCCAGTAATAACTGCATCAGTAAATTTCCTCTGGGTGTCGGTAGACAAAAACCATTTAATGAAATCCCAAGCCCGCTCTTTGTCCTTCGTTGTTGTAGGGATAGCAAAGTGTGTGCCACCTGTAAATGTACCATGGTTTATTGTACCATCTGGTCTCTTGGTGCCAGGAATTAGATCAGCTTGCCACTTACCAGCTATTTCAGGCGCACTCTGTAATAAATTAGTGTACATCCAATAGCCATCAATCATCATAGCTAGCTCACCACTTCTAAATTGGGTAAGACCAGTTGTGGATTGTGGCATATTGTGTTTTGTAAAGAATTCTATATACTTTGTAAACCCTTCAATAGACTCTGGCTGATCCATAGCAGATGTGAATCCATCTTTTTGAAAAAAGTTTCCACCGTGTTGGGTAATTAAGGTATAAGCTCCCCAAAGCGCATCGTAGTCAGGGCTACCATAATGAAAGGCCAGTTCTCTGCCGTTAGCATTAAGTTTTGGCCTCATTTGATTAACCTCATCCCAGGTTACAGGAACTTCCATACCCATTTCTGCCAAAACATCGGTACGGTAGGCAGCGTTCATAACACTAATATTTTGTGAAATAGCAAATCTGGTACCTTCGAAATGCAATTGCTGTGTAATCGCAGGGAAAATTGTTGCTTCTAATTCATCAAATTCATCGCCGAAAGTTTTCCTAAGATCAATAAGTGCGCCTCTAATTCCAAGTTCGACGCCACCGGTGACAATATCTGGTGCATCGTTAGATATAATCGCAAGCGTAATCTTGTCACCATCGCCCCAGCCAATAGGGGTGATATCAACTTCAACACCTGTTCTAGGAGTATAATCAGAGGCAATAAGATCTTCTGCAATTCGTGCCATCTCATTAGTCCATCCGACAATCCAAACATCAAGTATTTCAGCAAAACCCGTTAAAGATAAAGCTGCAATTAATAGCATACTTATACATAGATTCCTTTTCATAGGACATGTCCCCCCTTCTTTCCTTTATTTTATTATATAAGCTGTAAAAATATCCTGCTTTTCGTGTAATGTTAGAGTTCATTAAAATTACAGCTTTACTGAATAAAGGAGGTACTTCCAAATCTTGCTTTTCTTTACTTTCCTACAAAACTCAAAGAAAAAGCAGACCTAATGTTTGGTCTGCTTTGTAAATCATTTGTGTAACTGATCCAAGAAACGCTTGTACTCGATTTTTCTTCTATCCATTTCTTTGTTCATTTCAACTGCAGATTTAATTGCTTCTGTTTCAGGATCGGAGTTTAGTTGTAGACAGGATTGGATAGCAAAGTTGATGAAACGATAATGAACACCTTGTGTTGGAGCGTATGGAACAGCTATAGATTGGTCGATTTGGGCATGAATAACTTTTACGATATTCTCTGGTAAACCTTCAAGCGTGTAAAGGGCTTCCATTGAAGTAGGAACCATTAAAAAACCAGGGATTCCTGTGATAACTGCGTCGGTGTATCTTCTCTGGATGTCGTCCGATAAGAACCACTTCATGAAATTCCATGCTTGCTCTTTGTCCTTAGTTGTTGTTGGGATAGCCCAATGAGAACCACCGGTAAATGTGCCGTGGTTTATTGTACCGTCTGGTCTTTTGGTGCCTGGAATCAATCCAGGTTCCCACTTGCCAGCGATCTCTGGGGCACTTTGCAATAGATTTGTATATATCCAGTAGCCATCAATCATCATAGTCAATTCACCGTTTCTAAACTGGGTGATGCCAGTTACAGATTGTGGCATGTTGTGCTTTGTATAGAGTTCTACATACTCTGTAAAACCTCTAATGGATTCTGGCTGATCCATAGCGGATGTAAATCCATCGGTTTTAAAAAAGTTACCACCATGTTGGGTAATTAAGGTATAAGCTCCCCAAAGCGCATCGTAGTCAGGGCTACCATAGAAGAAGGCCATTTCACTACCGTTGGCATTAAGTTTTGGCCTCATTTGACGAACATCATCCCAAGTAACTGGGATTTCCATACCCATATCTGCTAAAATGTCAGTACGGTATGCAGCGTTCATAACGCTGATATTCTGAGGGATTGCAAATCTAGTACCTTCGAAATGTGTTTGCTTTGTAATTGCAGGAAAAAGTGATGCTTCTAATTCTTCAAATTCATTGCCAAAGGTTTTTCTAAGATCGATGACTGCGCCTCTAATACCAAGTTCTACGCCACCGGTAACAATGTCAGGAGCATCATTAGATATAATTGCAAGAGTAATTTTGTCGCCGTCACCCCAGCCAATAGGGGTTATATTGACCTCAACACCTGTTTTAGGTGTGTACTCGGTAGCGATCAGATCTTCAGCAATCCGAGCCATTTCATTAGACCATCCTACAACCCATAATTCAAGTGGTTTGGCAAAACCTGTTAAAGACAAAACTACAATTAAAAACAGACTTAGACATATATTCCTTTTCAAAGAATATGTCCCCCCTTATATTGTAATGTTGTTGACATGCACTGATGTCAATGTAATATAATCTTTGACAACCACATAGGGATTCCACGTCAAATGGTAAGGTTTTCTCGTATAAGAAGCTAGGTTGACGAAATAGAAAAAGCTCCCGATAACGTTATGGGAGAATTGCAACCTGCAAAGGAAACCCTCGACCGCCATGTAATTGAGGCTATTTCAAGAATCACACTTGATCTTGTTGTCACAATTTGCGGTGAAGTAAGTGACATCCACAGATTCAAAGATGCCGAGGCTGTCGTTTTATTTGCTGGTATTGATGCTTTCATTCGAATGGCATGCACTCGGAATCGCATGTCTAAATATGGTTCTCTGTTTTACGCCATAGCCTTTGGATCGCTGCTACCAATGTACATAGAATTAACCAGAATTCCAGGAATACTACAATACTAAAAGAGATCTAGGCTATGATTCGAGTGTAATAACTCAAATTATAGCCTGCAAAATTACACAATTAATCTATGGGTTGTGGTCTAACAATCGAGCGTTTGATCCCAACTATGCTTGGAATTACTCACCTTCTAACGTTGATGTGGAATGACTATGTGGTTGCCAAAGTCCATTAGAAACTATTGACTATAAATTGCACGTCTTTTTATTAATTACATCTGTTTAATTATAGAAAATGGAAAGATATCCTGCTTTTTTGCAATGTCAAGGTTCTCCAAATCTTAATGTCTTAATAAATAGAACCGTTTAAAAAATGCTATTTTTCTTTACACTTGAATGTTCTAAGCAAAAAGCAGACCACTGTTATTTGGTCTGCTTTTTTCAATTGTCTGCCAAGGCACAAGTTAGTTTTTTAATTTACTAATAAATCTGTTGAACTCTGCTTGTTTTCGGGTTAGTTCAGCAGTCATTTCACTGGCAGCTTTAAGAATTGTTTCTTCGGGATCTGAATTTAACAGTACAACTTCGCTAAGGGCATTAGATATGAATCTCTTAGTTACGCTTTCTGGAGAAAGGGCGTAAGCTGGTGCTTTACCTACCATGCCTTGTTTGACTAAAACTGTACGGTGCTCTTCCGGAATGTTGATGTTCATTAGTGCATTATAGTTTGCAGGGAACAGCATACCACCAGGAATCCTAGTCATAATTTCATTAGACACTGTAGCTTGAGTTTCTTCACTCATAAACCACTTAATCCACTCCCAAGCTCCAGGAACGTCTTTACTTTTTTCAAAGATCATAATACCCATTGTACCAATATAAGCAGATCGATTAAGTTCGCCATTTTCATCGGGTGTTCCAGGAACCATGGACATGCCCCACTTTCCCCTAATCTCAGGTGCTGCTATTTGTAGATTGGCATAATCAAAAGTAGCTCCGATTTGCATGGGGATATCTCCGGTTCTAAATGGTTGGAAGTTTGGTTGGATTTCTTTAGGGATATTATACTTGGTAAACAGTTCGGTAAACTCCGTAAAGGCCAGAATGCTTTCACCTGAATCTAACGCTGATTTCTTAAGATCAGGTGTATACCAGTCCCCATCTCTTTGGAAGAGAAAGAGCGAAAAGTCAGCTATACTTTGGTGACCATATGCTACAGCAAAGTTTTTGTCATTTGCCTGTAGTTTTGGAATCAATGCTCGAACTTCGTCCCAAGTATCTGGAACACTTAAACCAAATTCAGTTAAAATATCCGTTCTGTAGAAAAGATTATAACTACCATAGATCATTGGCATTCCAAAAACTGCATCATAAAAGGTAAGCGAACGCATAAGTCCTGGGAAAAATTGGCTAGAAAGCTCATTAACCTCTTTGCCAAATCTGGCTTTTAGATCCACAACAGCACCACGCACGCCAAGGTCTGCAGGTCCTAATCCTCCTGTTAAACCAATATCAGGAACATCACCAGTTGCAGCTGCAAGCAAAAATTTCTGTTCAAAACTATCCCAAGGTAGAGCTGAAATCTTTACTTCGATACCTGTAGCAGGAGTAAAATGTTGGTCAGTTAACTGTTGGAAAATATTGACCCATTCATTAGCCCAAGCGGCCCAAATATTTAGTGTTCTCTCTTGTGCTACTGCTAGAGTGGACAGTAACATACAAAGCAAAAACAATAAAACTGCTTTTTTCAATGCAAATCCTCCTTATATTAATTTTTGTATCAATACTAACCAAGTTTAGGTAAAGTTTTTTAGGTACTATTTTGCTCTTAGGATCCTCTTCCAGCATCACTTAGTCATAGCTTGAATTTTCTTGGAAATAACATATAATTGAAAAAAGGGTGATTTACGGACAAAGTGAGTCTAAATTCGTCTCTGTTCTATAACAATCAAAGAGGGTGAGATCCAGTTAATGAGAAGCAGAGGTAGTAAACCAAGATATCTCAAGGTAAAGGAAGGCATCCTTAAGGAAATCAAAAATGGAAACCGTCAGGTAGGAGATAAGCTACCTGGTGAGCGCAAATTAGCGATGTATTATGACGTGAGTCAAATGACAGCTAACAGAGCAATTCAGGAACTGGTAAGAGAAGGCTATCTTGAAAGAGAAATGGGTGTTGGTACGTTTGTCTTATCAAAAGATCCTGATAAAAAGGTTTCTACTAAAGTTAACATTGTCATATTTGGCGAATTGGGAAAAAACGAAGACAACTTAGATGAAGCCTTAAATGCAGTAGAATACCTTGCTAAGGATGTCTATATGGGAACAATTTTAAGAAACTTGATGGAGGCAGGGGTCCCTTACAACTGCGAGTTCTCCATTTTGACTGCTGCTAGCCCTTTTGAACTTGAAAAATACATTGAAAAAGCTGATCGCAAAAGAGAACGCTTTGTTCTAGTTAATCCGCTTTATAGCTGGAACGATAGCATTAATAAAATAGGGAAATCTGGGCTTCCTATAGTTGCAATTAGCGCTAATTGGGAAAATATGGGCGTTGCTTTCGTAGACGCAGATAACTACCAGGGCGCAAAAACCGCGATTTCTCATCTATATAGTCTTGGTCATAGGAAAATTGCTGTTTTTTATTCTTGGGCAGAAACTTCTAATTCAATGCAGCGCATTCAAGGTGCCAAAGATGCGATGTATGAGTTTGGCTTAGAATCCTTTGATGATCTTTTTATTAATATCAATGCCATAGGCAACGAAACTCTTAGCTTGATTCAGAAAGCGCTAGAAGAACTTTTAGAGAAACAGCAAATTACAGCAGTTTTTGCAACAGGGTTTGAACTAGCTTCAGCTGCAAGCAGTGCCTTAAAAAAGCTCAATTTAAGCATCCCCAACGATGTATCATTAGTGGGGTTTGACGATTCACCTGCAGCAATATATCTCCAACCACCTCTAACTACAGTCAAACAACCTTTTTTTGAAATTGCCAAAGAAGCAATTGATATGCTAATGAGCTATGAAAGCAAAAGATCAAAGATAATCCCCACAGAGCTAATAGTGAGAAACTCAACTGCAGCTAGGCCTTAATTGCATTAGTATAAATTTTCCATATGCACAAATTATCTCCTGCTTTAAACTATAAAAAGGTTCATGAGATAAGACTCACGAACCTTTTTGGGCAACTAGGCTAAGCAATAGATATATTTAGCCTTTTAACGTGCCACAAAAATATTATGTACTTAAGCAGGATTTAGTATACGCAGATTCTAAGCAAATTTCTTCGAGGAGAATCAGCTTTGTGAAAAAGATACACAAAAGTTTACCGATACTTCTAGGTTTTGCATTAGTTGGTTTAATAATATTTATCACAATCAGAGAAAGGTCGGCGTCTAAGCAAATTATGAACATTAATACAAGTAAGGTAAAAGATATGACCAGCACACAAAGTGACAGTCTTCTTATTGTTGATGTGAGAGAACCATTCGAGTACGAGGCAGGGCACATACCAGGGTCAATCCTGATACCTTTGGGAGACATCCCAACTTTTCTTAATAATTTACCGAAAAACAAGACCATTCTCGTTGTCTGTAGATCTGGTAGAAGGAGTCTTGAAGCTGCAAGGCTGCTTGCTGAAAATGGTTTTGAGGAAGTTTTGAATTACGAAGGTGGCATGTTAGAGTGGGATGGGAACATCGAATACGGCCTTTAGTTATGGAATAAAGCTTTCTGCTTAGGGTAGCCTAACATAAGAAGATTCTTTTAAGGAGTTGATCCTCGTTGAATCGTAAGGTGATTTGGCTACTTGCAATAGCAGTTGTCGTAGTAGGTTTGGTGTTGTATTATGGTAACAAAGTTGATGAAGATATACTAGATGATAGACCTGACAAAGTAGAAGATATCAAAGACAAAACTGAGAACATGGGTAAGGATTTAAAAGAGACTGGAGAGAAGCTGTTTAAAAACGGAAACTTTGTTGGTCGAAGTGATGTCGATGACCATGGCAGTTATGGCTATATAGAATTAGAGATCAAGGATAGTAAAATCAAAGAAGCCTCATATACCGAGTATCAAGCTGAAAATGAACAAAAACCTAAGGATGAAAGCTATCCTTATCCACTAGCACTAGATGCAATGCGCCAGCTAGAGGATAAGCTACTCGAAGTACAAGACCCTGATGAAGTAGATGATATAGCAGGTGCAACCGGAACAAGTGATAAGTTTAGGGTTGCTGCTAAAAGAGCCCTTGAAAGAGCCCAATAGCCCTTTGCTCTGCAAAGGGCTATTTCAAGCTAGGGCTTATGGAAGATTTTGGAAAGAGTGATGTTGATGATAGAAGATAGAAAACCTTTCTTTCGTGCTGTTATTATGCCAAATGAGACCGGTTGGAAAGTAAGGGATGTTTTAAAAAGGCACTATCATTTTTCTACTGGTCTAATTAGAAACATAAAAAATGATGGTGTTTTACAGGTGAATAAAGAAAATGTTTATTTTACCAAACAACTTAATGCTTGGGACATCGTAGAGCTGTACTTAGAACAGCAAAGTAAGGTATTCCCAGAGGTTTCTTCGTTAAAGATTGTCTATGAAGATGACGAAATTTTAGTTATTAATAAGTCTTCCGGTCAGATCATGCATCCAAGGCACCAATACATATCAGGAACTCTTGCAAACTATATTGCAGGCTATTTGGCAGAAAAAGGAGAAGTTCCAAGTAGTTACTTAATTAACCGTTTGGACAAAGGCACATCAGGCCTTGTTCTTGTTGCCAAAAATCCTCTAGCTGCTTCAATTCTTTCAGAAGAGGTAGGTCAAATGAAAAAAGTTTATCTTGCCCTAACTCACGGTAATTTTTCTTCAGATAATGGGGTTATCGATTTTAATATTGTAGAACCTAAAGAAGGCATAAAACGAACAGTAGGTCCTCAAGGGAAGACTGCTATTACAAGATATCAAGTAATAAAACGTTACGCTGATTTTACTTTAGTTAAGCTTAGTCTTGAAAGCGGGAGGACACACCAAATCCGGGTACATTTGAGTGCTAGTGGCCACCCTATTGCCGGAGACGATTTCTATGGCGAAGCAACAAACGGATTTGAACGCATTTTCTTGCACGCGTCTTATTTAGAGTTTTTTCATCCGAAAACCGGTTCCATTCTAAAGCTAAAGGCTAAGCTTCCTAGTGATCTCTATAGGCTTCTTGAAGGTCTAAAAGAACTATAAAAAAGCAGCCTCTTTGGGCTGCAATCATTCTTTGTCTTCATCTTCGTCTTCATCATAATAATCGCGCTCTATCTGTCTAAGCCTTGTTAAGGCTAAAGCCTCCCTAGCAGTTAATTCGCCTTGGGCTAGCTTATGATATATTTCTACTGAATCACTTAAGGTCTCAGAGAGCTGATCCGCCATAACTTGGAATGCCAGCCAGATCGTAATGGGGGAGTGATCATCATGGGATAGGTCATCAATTTGTTGAGTTAACTTCTCTAGAATCAAATTTGTTTCCACTTGCAACTGTTCTTCCTCAATGCCAAAATACTCTTTTAGCATCCATTTGGGCAGATGAAACCCTTCAGGAATCCGACGGTTGTGTAGAAAATCAAACATAGGGCATCCCCCTTTCTTGTACTCCCAAACACTGCTTTTACTTTGGAGTACTTTGCCTATTTTAAGATAATCTCCAGGAAGTGTCAAGATAATACACTCTGGCTCTTTATTATATATACCACCATTTTTATTATTATCACCAAATAAACCAAAAAATTGTAGATCATAGAGTAGAAAGTATTGTTTAAAGCCTTAATTGGAAATTCCAAGACAAAATTCATCAGGGTTGAGTGCCATATAAAAGGGTTATACTATATATTTCTTAAATGTGATAAAATTACCTCTTTATATTTGCCAAAGATTCACATCTTTAAGAGATTGTTTTATCTACTTAGGTCGATAAGATAATTTATGCCTTAGTGTTCCAAAAGGTACTAGGTCTACTTGGTTTAGTCGGGAGGGTGATGTAGTGGAAGAAAAGCTTTTTTTACCGATGACATTAAAGGAAACTAAACTTTGGGGATGGAATAGCTTAGATATAGTGCTTGTGACGGGGGACAGCTATGTTGACCACCCCTCTTTTGGAGCTGCCCTGCTTGGAAGATATCTAGTTAGTCTCGGATATAAGGTTGGTATTATCTCACAACCAAACTGGCGAACTAACGAGGATTTTAAGAGACTTGGCAGGCCAAATCTTTTTTTTGGAGTAACTGCTGGCAACTTAGATTCAATGGTGGCTAACTACTCATCTTTTAAAAGGCGCCGTAGAGAAGATGCATATTCGCCTGGCAGGAAGGCTGGTTTAAGACCAGACCGAGCAAGTATTGTCTATAGCAACAAGTTAAAGGAAGTTTATCCCGATGTTCCTATTATTCTAGGCGGTATTGAAGCAAGTATGAGACGAATAGCTCATTATGATTACTGGAGTAATAGCCTGCGTCATTCCTTACTTTTTGATGCCAAGGCGGATTTGTTAGTGTATGGTATGGGCGAAAAACAGATAGAGGCCATTGCTCAAAACTTGGCCTTGGGGCTTGGAATTGAGAGCCTTTATGCCATCAGAGGAAGCGTTCACAAAGAAAAAGACCCGTATTTAACAAAGGATACCGTCGTGCTACCATCATATAAGGAAGTGCACGACAAAGAAGAGTTTAACCGGGCGTTTAAATCGTTTTATAACGAATTAGATCCACTATCTGGGCGTACAGTAGTTCAGGAACAATTTGATGGTTGGTATGCAGTTGTAAATCCACCTGAAACACCACTATCATCATATGAGTTAGACTATATCTATAATCTGCCGTTTCTAAGGCGAGCACACCCAGCATATGAAGAAGCTGGTGGAGTGCCAGCTCTAAAAACTGTTCAGTTTAGTATCACAACCCACAGAGGCTGTCCAGGTGAGTGTTTTTTCTGCACTTTGGCTCTCCATCAAGGCCGAACTGTACAGTCTCGAAGCGAAGACTCAATCCTAAAAGAGGCTAGAATTATAGCCCAAGATAGCGAATTTGGGGGTACCATAGATGATGCTGGTGGTCCTTCAGCTAATTTATATCAGACAGTTTGTTCTAAACAGAGCATTAAAGGTGTCTGCAAAAACAGGCACTGTCTTACACCAAAGATTTGCCCTAATCTTAAATTAAATCAAGAAGCTTACGTTAAGCTTCTTAATAAAATCAGAAATATCTCTGGTGTTAAAAGGGTGTTTGTGCAGTCAGGAGTGCGTTTTGATGTAGCTCTAAAAGACAAGAATTTTATGAAAGAACTAAGTCAACATTTTGTGTCAGGGCAACTTAAGGTAGCACCAGAACACATCTCGGATAATGTACTCAAGCTGATGAATAAACCAAAACATCAAGTATATCAAGAGTTTTGTGACACTTATAGTCAGATCTCATTAAGCCAAGGTAAAAAACCGTATGTTATACCTTATATAATATCCTCTCACCCAGGAAGCACTTTAAGAGATGCGATTGATTTAGCACTGTATCTAAAAAAACAAGGACGTTTTTTTGAACAGGTTCAAGACTTTATTCCTCTGCCTTTAACTGTATCTTGCGCGATGTGGTATACAGGGAAAAACCCTTTTACAGGAAAACCTGTCTATGTTCCAGGCGAAAAAGAGAAAAAGATGCAAAGGGCGCTTTTACAGTTTCAGGACAAAAGGAACTGGCCTTTAGTTAGAGAAGCGCTAAAGAAGGAGGAACGAAGTGATTTAATTGGTAGCGATAAAAAGTGCCTTGTGCCAGATGAAAAAAGGCTTAAGCGTGCTTTGAAGAAACAAAGAAGGTAAATAAAACTAGATTTAGTAATGTAACGAAATAACAGAGGAAAATTGGGGGGAAGAAAATATGAAAAATTATACTGTTATTGTCTTATTATTGTTATTACTTTCTGTTGGGGTAAATGCAGTTACTCTTGAAATTTGGTGGACTAGGCCAAACGAGATTGCAATGGTAATCAAAGACATGACTAATGAATACTTTACGCCAAAAACCGATATTGATGTAAATTTTACTACGATGGGTTATGATGATCTTTGGACTAAAGCAATGCTTGCGCTAGCTGCTGGGGACACACCTGATCTAGCGACCTTTGGCTCTGAGTGGCCAGTAGAATTTGGTATGCGTGGAGGTTTGCTTGATCTAAGAAGCACTTTCCCGGAAGAATTTGCAGAGCTTGAAAAGAAGCTCTATCCAGGGCAGATGAGATCATTAGAGTTTATGGGCACAGCTTATGGTCTTCCACTGGAATTTGGATTCGGTTTAACTTACTATCGGACTGATATTTTTGCTGAGCATGGGTGGGAATACCCGGAGACTTGGGATGATGTAAGAACCCTACTTCCGAAGATGCAGGCGAGAGAGATGAATATGGGCTGTATCTCTCAGTATCTCCTGCCTGATTTTCAGTCTACTATGAACTTTATCTGGCAACATGGAGGGGTTTATGTCAATGATGACGGTATTTCAAGTGGTTTAAACAGCCAAAAGGCACTAAACGGTTTTGCAGAAATGATGGAGCTATTTACTGACTATAAAATACCACAGGAAGTTATTCCAATGAATACCTTCGCATCTGGTGAGCACCCAATTGTTGCAGGAGGGAATTGGAACTATTCTGCAGTAGACCAGGGTTTTCCTAATATTCGTGGTAAATGGTCTTTGGGCTTAGATCCAGGTACTAGACACCTAGATGGCTCTGTAAACCACGCTGTTTATAATGGACCACTTCCAATAGGTATTTTTAACAACTCTAAGTATCAAAAAGAGAGTTGGGAATTCATCAAATGGTTCTTCCAAGAAGAGGTTCAAGCAGAATATGGTAGAAGAGTTATGCAAACGTTACCTTCAGGCTTTTTCTTCTCTGCCAATATCAATGTTGCAAACCAGATTGATTACTTCCCTAAAGAGCATGTCCAAGTAATGTATGAGCAATCCTACCAATCAATGGCACCACGTTATGGCCTTGGCTCTGTTGTAAGCCAGCGTCATGTATCAAATGCTGCTATGAGTGTCATTTTGCAGAGTACAGAACCTAAAAAGGCTTTGCTTGAGGCTCATTCGTTAGTCGAAGCAGAAATGAAACGCAAACAAACCGAGTTTGCTCGCTATATAAGTAGAATGAAACAATAAAACCTTGGTGGAGGTTTAGTCCTCCACCTTTTTGATGTAGTTTTTTAGTGATTCCGTCTATAATATAACTAATAGTCGTAGAAAAACGAGGTGTCTAGATATGGATAGGATCTATTTAGTCAGTCCAATTATTGGAGCAATTATAGGTTACATAACTAATTGGGTGGCTATCAAAATGCTATTTAGACCCCTAAAAAAGGTCTATATTGGCCCCCTTGGTTTGCCATTTACACCTGGTCTGATTCCAAAAGAACGTAAAAGAATCGCTAAAAGCATTGCAGATGCTATAGGAGAGAATCTTCTAAATCCCGAGTATCTAGCTAAAGAAGCTGTTTCTGCGGACAAGCTCTTAGCAATTGAAGGATTTATAGACAAAAAGCTCTTAGCATTTGAAAACAGCGAAAAGACAATTAAAGATATGTTACAGAGCTTTGGAGACGCAGACAAGATGCTTATTAGTCTCTCGAAGTATTTAAGTGAAAAACTGACCTCTGAGGATTTTGTTAACCGTTATATTGATGGTTTGACCGAGTCTGTTAGCTTAAGCTTGGAGGACTATCTTAAAGACAATTTAGCGATAAAAGAAAAGTTGCAGAGGGCTTTGATAGACAGGTTATCTAGCGAAGACAAAAGCTTAAAGGAGCTTCTTCCAGATGAGATACTTAAAAATATCCCGATCTGGTCTGCTAAAATCAGCCAAAGTTTTGCTACAAGCGTCGAAGAGTATGTAGAAAAACCCACAACTGAGCAACTTATCAAAACGCACATTGACAACTACCTTAAAAAAGGGCCACTAAGAAATCTTCTTGGTATGTTTCTTGACACTTCTCTAATTTCAAAGCAATTAGGCCAAGCGGTTATTAGCTTTGTTAAAGAACCTGAAAATCAATCTTATCTAACAGGTATTGTTGTAAGTAAA